>NZ_JBFBIL010000066.1:0-39029 GCF_040685575.1 Kitasatospora sp. NPDC088351
AGACGCTCGGCTGGAATACCCCAGCCGAGCGTCTACGTGATCTACTCACCACCTAAAACCAAGTGGTGTTGCGACGACCCCTTGAACCCAAGGACCAGCCCATGGCGAGGGGTAGGCGTCGCCAGTGACGCCCACGCCGGCATCACCGGCGACGCCCAGTGTCTAGAACCAGGACTCTAGAACCAGGTCGCTGCGCTTCTCCCGGACGGCCGCAGGCACCTACAGGTGATCTCCCCGGTTCCCCGCTGAACACTGCCGCGTGCCCCCGCCCGCACCTCCCCCGAACCCGCTACCCCGGATCTGAGAAGTCGTCCACGCAGACCTGGCGGGAACGGGAGACTGTGTAAGGGGTCCCGTGTGCACGGCACAGGTGCACACCATTACGCGGGCGGGGCCCCGCCGGACGCCGGCGAGGTGGCGGGCGCGGCGTTCGGCGAGGGCCTGGCTGGCTGGCGGCGGCGTTCTCCTGGTCGGCTTTCTCGGCGAGGCCCTGGGCGAACTGGTCCCAGGGTTCGCGGTGGTTGAGGATGGCCTGCTCCTGGCGGCCGATGGCGGCCGCGATGGCCGGGTCGATGACGGGGGCAGCGCGCTGGATCTCGGCGAGCGCGCGGTGGAAGCCGGGGCTGGTGACGTCGTTGCGGGTGCGGGCCGGGGCCTCGGGCTGCTCGACGGCCTGGTGGTGCTCGGTCCGCTGGTCGGGGCCGGCGGCGATGGCGCGGGGCGCCAGGACCCGCAGGTCCCGCACAATGGTCCGGCCGACCTTGCCGTTGATCCGAGCGACCAGCTGGCGGCCGAGCAGGCGCAGCTGGGTGGCGTAGGCCGGGGAGGCGGGCTGGAGGTCGAGCCGGCCGGTACGGGCGTCGAAGTGCACGGGCTGCACCTTGCCGACGAGCTCGGGCGCGATCTCGGCCCACTGGTCAAGGATGCCGCCGCCGGTGGTCGGGGTGTCCCAGGCCCGTTCGGCAACCAGGCCGGCCAGGGCGGCACCGAGCCCGATCGGCTCGCGGCCGCCGGTTCGGACCGTGGTGCGGCGGGTCGGGCGGGTGGTGGAGCTGCGACCGCCGGGGGCGTCGGCGCCGCGGGTGCGGGCGGCTTCCCGGGCGGCCTTGAGGGCGACACGGGCGAGGTCGACGCCGCTGGTGGACGTCTCGGTCACGCGGACCTCCAGGGCTGGTGGATGACCATGCGGCCGGTGTGCCGCAGGCGAAGGAGCTGGTCGACCAGGCCGTGGGTGTAGAGCTGGCGGGCGTAGGCCTCGCCGCAGTCCCGGATGGCCATCAGGACCATCTCCGGGTCCTTCTGACCGAGGGCGCGCAGCTCGATGACGTCCTCGCGGGTGAGCTGGTGCAGGTCGGTCAGGCCGTCCTGGTCCTGGGCGAACAGCTCCAGCTCCTGGGCGCCCTGGCCGCCGGCCTTCTGCACTTGGGCGAAGGCCTGGTCGACCATGTGGCCCACGGCGCGGGTGGCCGGGTCCTGCCAGTCGGTGAAGCGCCACTCGTCGGAGTGCCGGTTGTGGCGGGCCTTGGCGGCGGAGCGGGACTCGCGCCAGTGCTCGACCTGGGCGGCGCGCTCCTTCGGGGTGCGCCAGCCGGGCATGCCGGTCATGCCCCGCAGCCGGTGGGCGAGCAGGCCGGAGGGCCGGTAGCTGCCGTGCTGCGGCTCCTCGAGGGTGGACACCCAGGCGATGACCTCTTCTGCCGTCCAGCCCGCGTCCGACACCTCCCGCACCACCCAGGCGATCCGGGGAACCAGGGCGCGGCGCAGCCACGGCACGGTGCGCACCAGCTCGGCGGCCAGCTCGAAACGGCGCCCAACCTGGTTGAGCTTCCGGGCGCCCGCCCCCGCCTTCCCTACCTTCTTCGCGGTGGTGGACTTCGGCTTCCCGCTGGCGACGTCTGTCTCAGAGGGAAGGCGAGTAAGACGGTCAGTGGAAAGAGAACAGCAACCACCCTCCATTGGGGTGCAATGGCAGGAGGCCGAAGAGGAGCCGTCAGCACTCTGGGACTGGTGGGACGAGGAGCTCTCCGCCGGGGCCGCAGCAGCCGTCAGCGAGGCCTTCGCCGCCGTCTTCGGCCGGGCCGCCCGGAGCTTGCGGACCGCCTTCTTGCCGAGCAGCGCCATCACGGTCCGGCCGGCCTCGGCGATCCCGACGACGCGGCGGGTGGTGCCGTCCCCGGCGGTGCGGATGCCCAGCGCCAGGTCGAACGCGGCCGGGACCACCATGACGAACTCGCTGGCCTTCGCCTTCACCCCGCAGACCCGGGTGCCCTTGACAAGGTAGGCGAGCAGCCCGGACTCGCGCAGCATCCGCAGGTGGTTCTGCACGGTCCGGGGCGTCATCTTGAGCTTGCGCGCCAGGTACTCCACGCCCGGGCGGCACGGCGACAGCGCGGCCAGCTCCTGGGCGACCCGGACGGTGGTGCGGCCCATCTCCTTCGGTCCGTGCGACCAGGCCGGGACGTAGCAGCCCGACGCGACCACCCAGTGCACCGCCTGCATCCACGAGTACGGGTCCGAGACGATTCGGCCGGAGGTCGTGGTCGCCCACTGCTCCGCTGCCGACACCAGCAACCGGGGCAGTACCGGCAGGCTCGGCACGAGCCGCCGGACTGCCCTCGACACCTCCACCGTGCCCGCGGAGGCGTCGTCAGCCGGCTCCTGGCGCTGGCCGGGAACGAGCGGCGCGGCTGGAACTACACCCGAGAGGCCGTCCACGGCACCCCCGACACCATCACCCGAACGTGTGATGTCCATCACAGTCCCGGGGCTGTTGGCGGGGGCTCCGACAACCGGTCCGTCAACCGGTCCCCGGACGAATCCCATGGCAGGAACGGGGGAGGAGATCTCTCCCCCCTCCCGGACCGCATCGTCCGAGCTCAAACCGGGGACACCACCAGCCGCGACGGGGACACTGCGGGACTGGAACGGGGCTGTGAGCTGCTGCAAAATGACAGAGCCCTCCTACTCGCAAGTGGATACGGCAACGGCCCCCTTCGCCGGGGGTCGGTACAACGGACCCCCTCGCGGGGGTACGGCAAGACGGCTCCCTCCCAGGAGCCGGTACTGCAAGGCACCCCCTCGGGGGGCTGGTTCGCCTAGAACCGCACTGCGTCCTTCCCGGGCCCCGGCCGCCAAGCCGGAGCCCGTTCCGGGCCCTCGTCCGATCGTCAAATCGGACGGATCACGTAAGCCGCAGTCCAGTGGTTGGCCCCACTGGAAGCGGCCCTGGGGTTGCTGGCCTCGCCAAAGGCCGGCGCCCCGTTGGTCTAAGTCACCACACCAACCCCTTCGGGGGAGAGGTGTGTCCGCATACGACGACGGCACCCCGCCGGAGCGACCTCGAACCGGTCGCCTCTACGGCGGGGTGCCGCGTGTGTGCTTGGTGGCGGGTAACGATCCGACGGCCCGACAAACCCTTCATCGGACGGACCCCCTCAGCGTCTCCAGGGCGTCCTCCACCGAGATACCGCCGTTGTCTTTCGCATCCGTCCAATACCGGAGCGTGCCAGCGACCGCGCGCATCACCTCGTCCGGGAGGCCCGCAGCGCGCAGCGTGTCGGCGGCCTCCTCCAGCTCGGGTGCCCACCTCCACGCCCTCGACGCGGTCTTGGAGATGTAGTCGGTCTCGACCAGGTAGCTGCCCTGCCGCGCGTCGGCGACATCCAGCAGCGCCTGGCCGACGCCGTGGTGCTGGCCCAGGGCGTACGCGAGCGCGGCCAACACCCGGCTCGCCTTCTGGTACGTGCTGTACGCCACCTTGAGCCCGCTGGCTTGACCGATCTCCTCGCCCAGGACAGGCGTCAACACCGAGGTGTCAGCGAAGATCCTGGCGACCAGACTGGTCGCGTCAGCCGGGCCGGACAGGAACAGCCGGGTGGTCTTGCCACCGACCGGCGGCGACCCAATCACCGCGCCGTCGACGACCGCGCGAGCACTGTGCCCCACAAGGCCGGCGATCCGTTCGGCCCGTTCCGGGCTGATCGCGTTGCCCTCGACGAACACACCGGCGAACCGGTGTTCGGCGACTTCACGAGCTACATCCTCGGCGGCGGCTGGCGGACACAGACTCAGCACGACCTCGGCCTGCCTCAGCAGCTCGGACAGCTCGGCTACCAGTTCCAGTCCGGCCTGCTCGGCGCGCCGTACGGTCGCGGCGCTGCGTCCGGCCGGGCACCACAGCACCCTGGCCCCGGCCGATACCGCGCAGGCCGCGACGGCCGCGCCCATGCTGCCCGGGTGGAGCATGCCGAGGACCGGTTGTGTCGAAGTCATCGGGCACCCCCGCGAACGAGTGCGAAGGCCTCCACGGCGGTCTCGGCGATGATGTCCGGCTCGGCTCCGCCCGGCCAGGGACGACCGTGCGAGATCCAGATGGTGCGCAGCCCGGCTTCGCGGCCGCCGACGATGTCCAGCTCCGCATTGTCCCCGATCATCCAGCCGCCCTGTGCGAGGCTTCGGCCGACGCTGGCGGCCGCCGTCTCGAAGATCGGCCGGTCCGGCTTGCGGGCGCCAGCCTCCTCGGAGATGCACACCGCGTCGGCCCGGCCGGCGATGCCGCTCGCCTCGAGCTTGGCACGCTGGATCTCACCGCCGCCATTGGTGACGATGACGACCCGCCAGCCCCTCGCTCGAACAGCGTCCAGCGCGTCGAGAACCCCCGGGAAGGGACGGACCGCAGTGGCCAGTTCCGTGCTGTAGCGGGCCCACAGCTGCTCGGCCGATTCGGGCAGGCGCAGCTCGGCGCACATACCCTCGAAGGTAGCCTGGTCGGCGCGGATTTTCATGTCGTCGAGCATGCGCTGCTCGACCTTCGCCGCCAGGCCGTGCTCGGCGCAGTACCCGGCGACCCAGGCAGTCACTGCGCCGAGTCGGTCGATCAGGGTGTCGTCGAAGTCCAGCAACACCATCTGCTGCTCGCGGTTGGCGAGCGCCTGGCGGATCTGCTCGGCGGCCTGCTCGGGCGGGACAGCGTCGGTGTGGACCACCAGGTCGAATCGGAAATCGCCGTTGGTTTGCAGGTCGGTCAGCGTCGCATCCCAGGCGGCGAGCCGGGTCTGCGTGTCGCTGTCCCCGCGGCCTGCTGACCGGACGGCGGTCACCTCGCGCGGGCACCACAGCAGGACAGTGAGCCACTGTGCCGGATGCCCCTGGATCAGGGCCCGGACGCCGTCGACCTGGCCGAGGTGGACGACCGGCACGCCGGCGGCGAACGCGTCCTCCAGGCCGGGCCGGTCGACCACGTAGGTGCTGTCGTACCTGCCGTTCTCGTAGATGACCGCACCAGCAGCGCGGAGTTCTTCGAGCTGCTGCTGGGAGCCCATCCGGTAGCCAGCCGTGCGGCCCGAGCCCACCTTCAGCCGGGTGAACTGCCGGTAGGACGGATCCAGCGCTGCCAGCGCGGCGGTGATCGTGTCCTTGCCCGCGGCCGGTGGCGCGTAGAGGAGCACCCCGCGTTGCTGCTGGCTGCTCATACGCGCACCTCCGCGAGTGCGAGCCGGGCCTGGTCGGCCAGCGAGATCGCCGCCCCCATGCGGTTGTCGACCACCAGATGTGGCACCACCGGCCGCAGCTCTGTGTCGACGGTGGCGATGTAGTCGTCCCAGTTCGCCAGCTTCCACGCGTCGCGGGCGGCCGACCGGAAGCCAATGTACTCGCGCATCGACTCCTCGTCGCAGCGCACCCAGATCGGCGACACGTCGACGCCCTGGGCGCGGCAGCGGTTGACGAGTCGTGCCATCCACGCTTCGTCCGTCATCTCGGCGATGAACGGGGCGGTCAGCACGCTGGAAATGCCGCAGGCGACGTTGGCATAGGCGGCCTGCATCAGGCAGTCGTACTCGAGCGCCCGCACCTGGCTGCGATACAGGTCCGTGTGCCGATCGTTGGGGTCGCCGCCGAGCGAGACGAGCAGGCGCTCGACCAGCGGCCGGGTCAGCGGGTCCTTGTCCAGCAGCGGCCAGCCGGTCAGCTGCGTCAGGAACCTGGCGAACTCGGTCTTCCCGGAGCCGGCGAACCCGCCGACCAGGACGATCGAGGGCCGGTGCGGATCACCGCCCGTGTGCCTGCGCTTCCACGCATCCATGATCCGCTGCTGCAGTCCCACGTTGTCGGCCTCGGCCGTACCCGGCGCGATCCGGTGCAGCGCCCGCTCGACAGCCAGCACATGAGCCCCGTTGTTCGTTGGGGACATCGGCGTCAGCGTGAACCTGGTCTCCTCGCCCGGCAGCGGATTCCGGAATCCGAGCTGGGCATCCGTCGCCCGATAGAGCGCGCAGTACGCCCGCTTGTAATCCGGCCCCGGGTAGACCTCGCCCTGTTCGTGCTGCCAGATCGTCTGAGGATGAGCAGCCGGAACATTCTTCAACCCGACCTGCTCGGCTACGGTCCGGAGGCTATCGCCGGCCTCCTCCAACGTCAGACCGTGCGCCTGACGGTGCTCGCGCAACTTCTCGGGCCGCCACCCCAGCCGGACCTTCGCCATGCCCCCCACCTTCGCTGTCGTCATGCTCGCGAGCCTAGGGGCGGAGCCCCAAAACCCATGTGTACGTGGATGTTGAAAACGCGTTGATGGACCCGCGTACGGATCTCACCATGCAGATGCGATGGTCCTAGATCGCTCTGCCCGCTGTGATTGGTCACCTCAGCCAGGGAGGGGAGTTCAGTGATCGCCAGCGTCTACGTCGTTCGCCAGCTGCGCGCTCGGGCTGCGACTGATCGAGTACCCGATCTCGAAGCGCTCGCTGCTCATTCGGGTGTCGTTGACCTCCAGCACCTGACCGGTTGGGGACATAGTCAAGCGAAGTACCCGAAGAAGCGGCACTCCGACATCGGTTGGCAGATGCAGTGCCTCTGCTTCCTCGGGCGACGGCATACGAGCGGAGACGCTCTCGCTCCACTCGAGCGGGCGGTGCCCCATCTCCTCAAAGCGGTCGTAGATGCCGCCGGGGCCAGTGTCTGCCTCAGCCAGGCGGGTTCCTCGTGTCAGAACGGCTGGCAGATAGCTCGTTGCCAGCTGCGTTGGTTCGTTGGTTTCTGGGTCGCCCATCACGCGGTCACGTACGAGGACCTCGGCCCCAGGTTCAAGACCCATCAGCGCACTGAGGTCGACCGGAACGATTCCCCAGCTCACCGTAGGTGCCGAGAGGGCCTTCCACGGCTGGGCGGTCGGATCGAAGAAGTAGCCGATCTCGTCGCGGAAGACCTCCCTCGACCTGGTAATACGCAGCTTCTCCGGGCGCTCTCGGACGATCGTTCCTCGGCGGCGAACAGCGATAACCAGCCCCTCCTGTTCCAGCAGAGCGATAGCGCTGCGGACGGTCTGGTAGCTGGCGCCGTACTGCTCCTGAAGCTCGGTCAGCATCGGGAGTCTGTCGCCCGGCGCGTACCGCCCCTCGCTGATCTTTTGGCGCAGGTCAGCGGCGATCTCGCGATACGAGGCGGCCATCGGTCACCCCTTTCTAAGACTGGACGGGTCAAGTCTAGCGATAGCTCTATCAGCTTCTAGCGGTCCGACACAACGTCGTCGGCGCGTTATAGCTATCGGTATTGACATCATGCAGCCGGTCCGCTCTACTTGGCAATAGCGATAGCTAAAACGCTCCGTGAGGGGTTGTAGCTCATCGCGACATAGCAGGCAGCCCCATCCGCTTCGGCGGGGATCGAGTTGAGCCCACCCGCTCCTCGGGACCCGAAGTTGCGGGGGCTGCCACATATCGGGCACCACCCTCAGCGCTGCTGCGCTGTCTGTGCGCCAGGACCGCCGGCTGACCGGCAGGGCCTGGCGGGCGGAGAGAGCAGCACTCGCCCCGCACTCTCCCTCTCTTCCTGCCAGGAGGCCCCGATGCCCGCTCGCGTCCGCACCAAGCGCCGCAGCTCACTCGCCCCGCTCAAGCTCTCGACGTTGCGCCCCAGCACGTACAACCTGCGCCCGACCGAACTGCACACCGTGGTCTGCCCGGACTGCCAGACCTGGCAGCAGATCGTGGGCGCCACCACCCTGACGATCCGCGACCACTACGCGACCGACCTGTCCGGCGCCGAGCTGGCGGCCGGCCAGCGGGACCGTCGCTGTTCGTCCGCGCGCCGGGTCGTGGTCATCGACATCGACGTGGCGACGTGGCAGCGGGCGCAGGACCGACGGATCTCCCCGGACGCGATGCCCGCCGAGATCCGCCGCCCGACCAAGGTCCTCCGCAAGATCCCGACCCCGAAGCCGCCGGCGCTCACGCAGCTCAACCCCGCCCCGGCCACCGCCGCCTCCGCCCACCGGGCGCAGCAGGAAGCGGCCCGGACCGCTGGCGAGCGCGTCCTTCGGCGGCAGTTCCCGGTCCGCCGGGCGGCCGAGTGGGCCGGCGTTCGGCTGCAGGTCCTCGTCGCCGACACCCTGCGCGAACTCCCGCTGGAGGACGCGCTCGGCCCGATCCGCGGCGCTGAGGTGCCGACCGAGGGTCGCGACACCCGTGAGGAGTCTCGGGCCCGCGCCACGGCGCGCAGCGCGAAGGTCGTGCTCGCGGCGAGCCCGGTGCGCCCGCGCAGCGCCGCCTGATCCTCCGCTGGCACGAACGACCACAGCAGCCCCCGACCCGCACACGGGTCGGGGGCTGCTGTGGCTGCTCGTACAGCAGCACAGAGCAGCAAGAAGGCCCCGGGGGTCCAGCCCCGGGGCCTTGTTCGGCCGTCCCAACCCACCGCAGTAGACGAGAGGAACCCGACCGTGACCACCATCATGGCACCCACCGCCACCTACGAGGTCGCCCCCGACCTCGAGGACCTCTACACCCGCTACTCCGGCCGGCTCCTCGCCGCCGCGACCGAGCGTCTCGCCGCGATCAGCCCGGCCGCGATCGATCTGGACGAGGACGTCACCCAGGACGTCTGGACCGCCGTTGCCGCCGGCCACTACCCCGCCGGCCGCCACGGCCTGGACGGCCTGATCGCCCTGCTCGACAGCGCGGTCCGCAAGGTCCGCGCCGTCCGGGCCCGCGAGTACACGGCGGGTATCGCCCACCCCGCCCGCCGCACCGCCACCCCCGTCGACCTGGACGCGCTCGCCGAGGCCACCCCCGTCGTGCCCGCACCCGCCCGCCCCCTCCACCCGGCGGCCTCCAGCGCGGTGTTCGCCGGTCTCGCGATCCGGAAGGCGGCCTGACATGACCGTCTTTCACCTCGCCTTCCGCCCGAACAGCGCCGCCCGGACCGCCACCAGCACCACCACCCCGGCCCCGGCCCCCCGCCCCTGCCAGGGTGTGGACCCCGAGCTGTTCTACCCGAAGACCGAATCCTCCTCCGCCCTCGGAACCACCGACGGCGAACAGGCCGCCCTCTACATCTGCGCCCGCTGCCCGCTCACCCAGCGCACCACCTGCCTGACCGACCAGCTCTCCCACGGACCCACCAACCAGTGGGGCGTCTCCGGCGGCACGACCGCCGCCCAACGCCGCCACATCCTCCGCCACGGCACGCCCAGCGACGCCGTCACCGCGCAGCTCCGCGGCCAGCTCGGACAGGCCACCACCCCCGCACTCCCCCTGGCCGGGTGACCGCGATGAGCCAGACGACCGAGAACGCCGCCGAACTCCAGCGCCAGATCCAGCAGCAGCAGGCCGCCCTCGAAGCCCAGCGCGCCGCCGACCGCGCGGCCGCCGAGGCCTCCGCCCGAGCCGCAGCCGGAGGTGCCCGATGAGCCTCGTCGGCGGAACCCCGATCCCCCCCACCCCCTCCCCCGCCCGCCACCTCGAAAGAGCCGCAGTGGGCGGGGGGTCGGTCCTGATGGGACTGCTCTCCGCGCTCGGCTTCGGCTCCACCAAGTCCGCCAGTTCCTCCGGCGCGACGACCCGCACCAGCGGGATGTCCTCCGGCGGCTGGCACGCCCACGACCCGGCCGCGGCGCAGCGCCACCACCGCATGTCGCAGGTCTCCCTGCCGGCCGCCGAGACCGACTCGGCCAGCCGTTGCGAGCTCAGCCCGAAGTCCGACCCCGAGCACGTCAACGCGAAGTTCTGGAGGGACTGATCATGACGATCACCGTTCGGCTCTTGAACCAGGCTGACGAAGCCTTGCGCCGGATGCGCGAGGACCAGGCCCGTCGCGACGCGGCGAAGGCCTCCGGGGGCTCCGGCAAGTAGTTCTGCCCCTCTTCTCTCGCAGTTCGGCTTCCCGCCGCCTGTCTCTCGGAACCGTTCTGGCATGCCCATGCCGGGACGGGTGCCGGGAGTGGTGCGGCGGGCCCCGCCAAGGGCCCACCACCGGCACCGCTGTCCCATCCCCTCTTCCACTCGCGCAAAGAAAAGAAGAGAGCCCGTGGACCTCCTGTTCTTCGCCTTCTTTGCGACCTGCGCCGCCACGTCCGGCTGGCTGCTGGTCGCCATAGCCGCCCACCACCACGTCTTCGTTCCCTACCTCGCCCGCTTGGAGGATTCCGATGGCTGATGACCAGCCGATCGAGCCGACGCGCGTCGAGCTCTCCGGCGAGCGCGGCGCGTCGGGCGGCACACCCCCGCCTCCGCCGCCTCCGCCGCCTCCGCCGCCGAGTGGGCCGCCGGACCTTCCGTCGCCGCGTCGCGGCGGTCCCCCGCCGCCTCCGCCCGGTCCCCCGGCCGCACCTCCCCCGCCGCCCCCGCCGTCCAGGCCGGGCGGTCTGCCGGAGCCCAGCAACTGGTACGGAGGCGGCGGGGGCGGGGTGGCGACCGCACCCGCCCCGGCACCGGTCCACGTCACGAACCACCACCACCACTACTACCCGGCGCCCCAAGCGCCAGCCCCGGCTGCCCCGGCCCGGTTCGCCGTCGCCCGGCTCCGCCCGGTCGCCAACGGCCTCGCCTTCGTCATCGGGGCGATCGTGGCCCGGAGCGTCTGGAACCCCGTGTACCACGTCTTCGGTGACGAGCCGGGCGTCGTGCTGGCCGGACTGGTCGGCGCGCTCGTCCTGGAGTACCGCTTCCGCTACCAGCGGGTGTGGCCGGCGAGGGTCCTGACCTTCTCCATGGTTTCCTCGCTGGCACTGACCCCCGCCGGACTGCACCTGGTCGGCTACGCCTTCACGGGGGTGTGAGCCGGTGACCGCCGCTCAGCTGTCCCTCGGCGGGCTGGCCCTGGCCGTCGCGATCCTGGTCTTCACCGCCGTGCGGTGGTGGCGCCGCGGCCGCGAGCTCCCTGGCGTCGCCGCCCTCGTCGGCGGCCTGCTCGTCGGCCTGCTCAGCGCGCTCTGCACGGGCGGCCTGCTCGGCTTCGCCGCCCGCCGCCTGACCACCGAGGCCACCAACCCCCTCGGCAACCGCCTCGGGGGCACCGGCTCCGACCAACTCCTCCCCCAGGCCGCCCCGGCCGGGATGAGCGCCGGCGGCGGCGTCGCCACCACCGTCCTGCTCGTCCTCCTCGTCCTGGCCTGGCGCTGCTGCGACCACCAGCTGCGCCGCCAGGTCACCGCCGGGATCGTCTCCGGCTCCGCGCTCGGCCTCGCCGGAGGGATCTCCGGCCTGGCCGCCACCACCCTCATCCCCGCCGCCAACCACCTCGGCGACCAGATCCTGGCCGCCCTCTACTGACCGTCAGGAGACCACGGTGGACCTGCCCCTGCCCTTGTTGTCCCTCACCCCCGTACCGGCGGGCCTGCTCTTCGCGGGCCTCGCCGCCCCCTACCTGACCAACACGCTCCGGATCGTCACCCGGCGCCCGCGGTCCGCCGACTGGGACGCCCGCCTGCTGAGCAACGCCCCCGGCCTCGGCCTGGTCGCTGGCGCCACCGCCGCCTGGTCCCCGCACCTGGCCGACGACGTGCCGCTGCCCTCCGGGCCCACCGGCTTCGCCGCCCTCTACGTGCTGGGCGTCTGCGTCAGCTCCTGGCGGATGCCGGCGCAGCCCAGCCCGGCCCACCGGGCGGCGCACAACCGGCTCGCCACCCCGCACGCCTGGATGGTCACCGTCGCCGCCCTGCTCGCCGCCTCCTACCTGGCCACCCGCCTGGCCGCGGCCCTGGGCGGGATGTGAGCGGCATGGACGACCTCTACCGCCTGCTCCTGGCGGCCGCCCTCACCGCCGGGTTCGGCGCCTTCCTCTACCACGTCGCCCCGATCCCCTCCTGGAAGACCAGCCGCCTCGGCTGGCTGCGCCCGGTCCTGTGGGGCGCGGGCCTGGGCGCGGCGCTCGGCGTCGTGGGGTGCACGCCGTTCCTGCGGCACATCGTGCTGGTCGTCCTGGTCGACCACCCCTGGTGGATCGATCTCGCCGTCCTCCTGACCGGCGTGGCGGCCCTCCCCGTCCTGATCGTCCAGATCCGGCGCTGGGAGCGCGACCACCCCGAGCACACCCGCGAGCCCTGATCCCCCGGCCGCCCGACGGCGGCCACCCCCTCCCCTCCCCTCCCCTCCCCTCCCCTCATTCCTCTGGAGGTCACCACCGTGTTCGTCCCCGCCACCACCCTGACCGTGGGCGGTCTTTTCGTCGGCATGGCGCTGCCGCTGTGGCACGTCAGCAGGTTCGCCATCGGCAGCATCAAGAACGGCCGCACCGCGACGAAGGGCGCCCTGGACCTGGTGCCGCTCGGCGTCGGCATGCTCTACGGCGGCATCGCCACCGCCACCACGTCCGGCCTGATCGGGTTCACCACAGGCGCCATCACCTGGTTCGGCAACGGAGCCGGGTCGCTGGCGATGTGGGGCAGCACCGGCGGCCACACCACCCTCGCCGCCCGCGCCACCGAGACCGAGCTGTCCGGCATGGGCAACCTCGTGCTGCTGCTCCTCACCGTCGCGATCCTCGGCGCCTGGAAGGCCATCCCCGCCAAGGCCAAGCCCCGCATGCGCCTCGGCATCATCTCCGGGATTCTCCTCGGTCTGTCTGCCACCCTCGGCGGCCTGGTCATGGCCACCGTCATCCCCGCCGTCAACGGCATGGGCTCCGCCCTCGTCGGCACCATCGCCTGACCCCCGGCCCCGCCGGCCCGGACGCCATCGGTCGCCCACGCCCCGCACCGCGCCCAGCGCGGCCGCGGAGCGCGGGCGGCCGTCACCGCCCGGACCCACCCACTTCCACGGCGAAACCGCCGTACGAAAGGACGACCCCGATGCTCGGAGACAAGCGCGCCGCCCGCCGCCACCAGGAATACCTGGACAGCCGGCGCCGTGACCGCGAGCGCACGATGCGCAGCACCCTGGCCAAGGCCGCCGGCCTGACGGGCATGGCCCTGGTCGTCCGGGTCGACACCTGGAACCACCTGCTCACCCGGCCCCACCTCGGCGCCCTGCTCGCCGGTATCGACGCCTCGCGTATCGACGGTGACCCGGCGTCGGTGCGCGCCACCCTCACGGTCACCCTCTCCGGACCGCAGCTCGTCCACCTCGCCGCCGGCCTGTTCGCCGACAAGGAGACCGACGACCCGGGCCCGGCCGAGGAGGCCACCCGCGCCATCGCCGGACGCCTCTACCCGGTGCTCGCCGCCGCCATCGACACCGCCTGCCCCGGTTCGCCCTACCTGGGCCCGGCGCCGGCGACCGCCCGCGAGCTGGCCACCGTCGTCCTCGACGCCCCGAGCGGCCCGCCCTCCCGCTGAACCCCCGCCGCCCCGCATCACCGAGCCCTGGAGGAGCACCGTGACCACCAGCTACCCCGAGCGCATCATCATCGACGCGGAGTTCGTCGACGACGAGCAGCCCACCCCGGCGGCCCCCGGTAAAGAGAAGGAGAAGGCCGACACCGTCGACGGGCCGGGCCCCGCCGCCCGCGCCGCCGCCCGCCTCACCAAGGCCCTTACCACCGCGGCCGCCGCACAGGCCCGCCGCGAGTACACCGCCCTGCGCGACGGCCTGACCGTCCTCAAGACCGAGACCGGCGCCTGGGCCAGCGCCTCCCAGGAGACGCCCGCCCACCTGCGCGCCCACCTGCTCAACCGCCGCTACAACCGGTGGAGGTCCCAGCAGAACGCGGAGATCGAACGGCTGGAGGAGAAAGCCGGCGACCTGGAGAAGCAGGCCCGCCGCGCGGCCGCCGCCGGGCAGGGCGACGACTCCACGGCCGCCGACCACAAGCAGGCCGGCACCGCCGCCGCCACGCTCCGGGAGGAGGCCGCCGCCTGGCGCCAGCGGGTCCGCGAGATCCACCAGCAGCCCTACACCGGCCACATCTCCCCCAGCGACGACGAACTGGAACGCCACCGCCGCCGCACCGCCAACAAGCGCTGGGCCGCGCTCGCCACCCTCGGCCTGGCCGCCGGCGGATTCGAGCTGGCCGTCGGCAGCCTGCTCCTCCCGGCGCTCACCGCCACCGGCATCCTCCTCACCGCCTGGGCCAAGGGCCGGATCACCGGCTGGCGCCGCGCCCTCCCCGACGTCCCGGCGCTCGCGTACGAGATCGCCGACGGCACCCCCGCCAAGGACAAGAAGGACAAGACCGAGAAGGCCGGTACCGGGCAGGCCGACCCGGCCGCGACCACCCCGGCCGCCGACGGCACCCAGTTGTTCCCCGGCGACACCGGCCGCCCGTTCCCGATCCACGATGTCACCGACCCGGCCGTGGCCGTCGAGTGCGTGCGGCGGGCGCTGCTCGCCGAGCGGGCGCCGCTCGCCCACGTCGGCGATCCGGTCCCGCACCCGTGGGGCTGGCAGGTGGTGGTGCGGGTGTCCGACGGGACCTCCGGCGACATCGGCGACCGGCTCGGCGGCCTGGAGACGCGGTTCGACGTCGGCGACGGCGACGTGATTCTCCAGCCCAACCGCAAGCGCACCGCCGAGGCCGTGCTGCGGGTGGTCACCGGCGACCTGTTCGGCGCGATGAAGCCTCCGCCGTACCGGGCGCCGCACTCCGTGGACATCACCTCCGCCGGGGTGTTCGGGATGAGCGCGGACGGTACCGACATGGCGTTCAGCCTCGCCGAGCTGATCGGTGAGGTGATCGCCCGCTCCGGCGGCGGGAAGTCCACGATCATCCGGGCCCTGCTCGACTGGACCACCGCCGCCCACAACGCGGTCACCGTGTTCCTCGACCCGTCCGGCGACGGGCCGGGGAAGTTCACCGACGCGGTCAAGCTCACCACCACGAGCCCGATCCAGATCGAGTTCGCCCTGCTCTCGCTCTACCGGCTCGCCGCCGGGCGCGCCCGGATCCGCCGCAAGCTCGGCATGGGCGACAGCTGGACGTGCACCCGTGAGCACCCGGCGATCTTCGTCTACGTCGAGGAGTTCCCCAAGCTCACCAAGCGCAGCAAGCAGATCATCGCCGAGCTGATGCTGGTCGGCCGCAAGGAGGGCGTCTGGATCCTGTTCGCGGCGCAGGGCGCCACCAAGGAGCTGCTGGGCTCCAACATTGCCCAGCACCCGGCGCTCAAGATCCTCGGAGCGTGCCGGGACGTCGACACCACCCAGGCCCTGGGCGGCGGGGCGATCGACTGGGGGTACCTGCCGCACCGGCTCCAGCCGAAGTCCGGCGACAGCCTGAACGACTGCGCCAAGAGCTACATCGTCGGCGCCCCCGGCCTGTCCGAGGACCCGATGCTCCACAAGTGGCACTACATCCCCGACGACGAGGGCGGGCGCCGAGCCGCCGAGCGGCTCGCCGCCGGCCTGGTCGACGTCGACCAGCAGTCGATCGACGCCGCACTCAAGGCACCCAACCCGCCCGGCCTCAAGTTCGCCGACGAGGACGAGTACCTCCGCTACGTTCCGTGGCCGGAGCTGCTGGAGATGTGCGCCGAGGACGACGACGAGTTCGGCCCGCAGGACACCGGCACGGCGGATATCCCGCCGCTGCTGATGGCGATCCGGGATGCCTTCGAGCGCGCAGGCGATCCCGACTTCCTCTTCACCGACCAGGTCCTGGACCACCTCGCCACCACCGGGCCCGAGTGGCGCCAGTGGGACGACCGGGAGCCCGCGGACCGCCGCCGCGAGGCAATGAAGAAGATCGGCCGCGACCTCAAGAAGGCCGGCGTCGAGAACCTTAAGACGGACCGCCGCAAGGACCTCGACATGGACAACACGCCCTCCGGCTACTGGCTGCGGGACGTCGAGACGGCCATCACCAGCCCGGCCGACTGACCACTCCCAGTCACCGACGGGCGAGGCCCCCTGATCCGCCGCCGATCCGCCACCGATCCGCCCGGGATCCGCCCTGATCCGTCTCTGCGGGCGGATCAGGGCGGATCGGCGGCGGATCACCAGACGGATCGTGACCTGCGAAGACGGATCAGACGGATCAGATCCGCACACCCCCTGGAAACGGCCCCGCAGTCCCCGCTCGGGGCCGTTTCCCACCCCCTGCAGCCACCAGCGCCCCCGGCCCCACGCCAACAGCGTGAACCACCACACAACGTGACCGATCCTGACAGGAGTCCTGGCCATGACCCCGGCCCGCACCACCCCGCGACGCACCCGAAGCGACGCCAGGAAGACCGCCACCAAGACCCCCGCGACGGTGCCCGCCGCCCGCCCGCAGAACCCCGCCGGCACCCTGCCGAAGACCCCCGCCGAGACCCCGGCGGCCGACCCGGTCCGCCCCTTCGCCGACCCGGTCCGGGCCGACGCCGCCGACCGCGCCGCCGACGTCCTGGCTATCGCCGAGGACGCCGCCACCGCCCTGCTGGCCCGGGCCACCGAGGCCGCCGGCCGCGAGACGGCCACCGCCGGGCAGTGGGCAAGCGAGGCCGAGCAGCTGCGCGCGGACGCCGCCGCCGAGGCCGAGACGGTCACGCAGCGTGCCGAACTGGCGGTCCGGCGGATCCTCGACCTGGCCAACGACCAGGCCGACCTGATCCTCCAGGACGCCCGAGAACAGCGCGAGGAGGCCGACGCGGACGCCCACGCGGCGGCCGGCCGATTGCTGGAAGAGGCCACCCAGCGGGCCGGGGCGTTGCTGGCCGAGGCCGAGCAGCGCGCCGCCGCCGTCCGGGCCCAGGCCGAGCGGGACGCCGAACGGATCACCGCCGATGCCGAGGAGCAGGCCCGCCTGCTCGCGGTCGGCATCACCGCCGATGCCGAGGAGCGGGCCGCCAAGCTGCTCGGCGAGGCCGATCGGCGCGCCCACGCGATCCTTGCCGACGCGCAGGCGCAGGCCACCACTCTGCTCGCCAACACCGAGCAGGCCGCGGACACCCTCACCCGAGCCGCCGAGGAGCAGGCCGAGGCGGTGCGCAGTGAGGCGGCCGAGCAGGCCCGCCACAGCGGCGCTCAGGCCGAGCAGCTGCTCGCCGACGCCGAGGAGAAGGCCGACGCCCTCACCCGCGCCGCCGAAGAGGAGGCCGAGCAGATCCGCGCCCAGGCGCACCGCGCCGCTACCGAGCTGCGTGCCCAGGCGGAGCGGCACGCGGCCAAGGTCCGCGAGGACGCCGCCTCACAGGCCGAAACCGTGCTCGCCGACGCCCGCAGCCGGGCCGATGGTTTGCTCGCCGAGGCCCGCGGACAGGCCGAGGAGCTGCGGCGCAGCGCGCAGGCCGACGCCGACCGGGTGCGTGGCGAGGCCCGCCGGCTGCGCGAGGACGCGGACCGGGAGGTCGACCAGGCCACCGATGCCGCGCGGGAGGTGCGGGCCAGGGCGACGGCCGAGGCCGACCAGGTGCGCGCCCAGGCCGGGAAGGAGGCGCAGCAGCAGCGCGGCCAGGCCGTCGCCGAGGCGGCGCGGCTGCGGGGCGAGGCCGAGCAGGAGGCCGGCCGGATCCGCCGGGAGGCGGAGAATGCGGCGGCCGCGGACAAGGCCGAGAGCGCCAAGGCGCTGGAGAGGGCCCGCAAGCTGGAGGCCGAGGCCGAAGAGACGCAGGCGCTGGCCCTCCAGGAGCTCGCCTCGGCCCGCGAGGCGCTGCGCAAGGCCACCGGCCGCACCGCCCGCAAGCTGGAGCGCCGCCGTCTCAAGCGCGAGGCGCGGGAAGCCGAGCGGGCCGGCAGGCCCACGCTGGCCGGCCGGTTCAAGGCGCTCGTGAAGACCAACGCCCGGCGGCTGCTGGCGATCGTGCCGATCACCGCGCCGATGGCGGTGGCCTGGTCCGGGCAGGCGGGCGTCGCCCACGACGTCCTGGGCTGGATCTTCCCCGCGACGATTCTCTTCGCCGCGGCCTGGGAGCTGTCCACGGTGTTCGTCGCGTGGATGTACAACGAGGCCCGCTGCAGTGGCGACGCCGGCACGCTGTACCGGGTCGCGACGTGGGTGTTCGCCATCGGGGCGAGCATCATGAACTACTGGCACGCCTCCGCGGTCGTCACCGGCCGGCACTGGGACGCGGCCGCGATGAAGATGGTCGACCAGGTCACCTACTGGCACGCCACCCCGAAGGCGGTGGCGTACTCGGCGATGAGCATCACCGGCATGGTGCTGTGGGAGCTCTACGCCCGGCTGGTCCACCGCCAGAAACTCCGTACGGACGGCAAGGTCGCCCAGTCGAGGCCGACCATCGGGGCGATCCGCTGGCTGCGCTACCCCGCGCACTCCTTCGCCGCGTGGTCGGCGGCGATCACGGATGAGTCGCTGTCCACGGTCGAACTCGCCTGGACGGCCGCGGCCGAACAGCGCGAACTGGTTCGCCGAACCGGCCTCGGCACGGTTCGCCGGTTCGTCGCCGCCGCGATCGGCGTCGGCGACTGGGTGCCGGTTCGCGCACTGCCGCGCGTCCCGAACGCCAGCCTCGCCGTCGCCCTGGCCGGTTCGGCGAACCCGGCCGCGATCCCGCAGTTCGCAGTTCGCCTCACCCGAGCAGGTTCGCCGAACCACCACCCGAACCGCCCCGGCGGTTCGGCGAACCCGGCGCTGCCCGCGGCGCGGACCGGCGAACCGACCGTACGCCGCGCACTGGAGGCCGCGAACCGTCACGCGCCGTCCGGCGAACCGGCCCCGGCGGACCCCGAACCGCGAACCGCCGCCGACCAGGCACGCCCCGCCCCGGCCCCGGCCGGTTCGAACCGGCGCAGCGCCGCGCAGCAGGCCGCGGCCGACCAGGTTGAGCAGGTTCTCGAACTGATCGAGCAGTGCGGTTACGACACGGTCGACCTCGACTTCGTCATGAAGGCCACCGGCATGAAGAAGACCACCGCGCACCACCGCCTCGCGGACGCCCGCAAGGAGTTCACGAACCCGGTTCGGCGAACCGCGAGCAGCGTCGGCGGCTGACGGCGAGCCACGAACCGGAGTCGGCGAACCGCGAACCGGTTCACCGCCCGAACCGCGAACCACGTGGCCCGGCCCCGGGATGAACGAACCACCCCGGGGCCGGTTCGGGCACCACGTGCCCGGCGGGCCGGTCTCGCCACCGGCCCGCACTCCTATCGTCCCGCACCGCGAACCACCCTCCGAAACCGCTCCCGAAAGGACCGCCGCCCTTGTTCGCCATAGAGCGTGACGCCCGGATCGCCGCCCTGCGCCAGACCCACTTCGAGCGCAGCCAGACCCTGGCCAACGTCCCCGCCGGCTCCCGCTCCCACGGCCGGCTCCTCGTCGAGTGCGAGGACATCAGCGACGAGATCGACCGCCTCAAGCGCTGCATCAACATCCCGCGCTGCGTCGCGCTGTCCGTGCCCGTGCTGCTCGCCGTCCTGGTCGTCGCCCTCGTCAGCTGACCACCGACCTAAGGGCCGTCCCCCCGGCCCACCGGGCTGTCCGCCCGCCTCACCCGGGTCAGCACCGTGGCCGGTCGTCACCCGGAACGGTTGAAAGTCACCAACTCCCGGACCGAGTCCCTCTCCCCTGTCGACAATCACCCGCATCACTCACGAAGGGAACCCGATGCACAACCTTGTCGCCCTGTCCGGCGTCGCCGCCGTCCTCCTGGCCGTGTGGGCCGTCCAGCTGGCGGTGCTTGGCCTCCACGTCCGCCACACCATCCGCCACGGCGTCAACCGCGTCGCCACCGCGGACGCCGAGTTCGCCCTGCAGTTCGCCTGCGGCATCGCCACGCTGGTCAGCGCCATCGGCGGCGGAGTCGCCTTCGGCGCAGGCCTTCACGCCACCGCCTGGGGATGGGCCCAGGCGATCCTCGCCATCGGCACTACGGCGTCCTACATGCTCCTGGCCTACGCCACCGACTGGGACGCGAAGGCCTGGTGGCACAAGCGGACGAGCAAGGCCGACCTCTCCGACCTCTCCGACGAAGCCGTCGAAACGGCCTGACACCACGGCCTGACGCCCTCACCCGGGCCCTCCGCTCCACCCGGAGCAGGGGGCCCTTTCCCTGCCCACACACCGAGCGGACCGCCGCCGCCGGCCCCGGACCCCGACCGCACCGAGCGGACCGCCGCCGCCGGCCCCGGACCCCGACCGCACCCAGCGGCCGGGACCGCCGGGACCGGCGCGGCTGCCCGGTCACCCCTGACCGCGCAGACCCCACCCCAGCAAGGAGAGAACGCCGGATGACCGACAACCTGCCCCGTCTCACCGCCGCCCCCGACCTCGCCCTGGTCACCGTGGACGGCGTCATCACCGAGATGACCGGCCGCTACCCGCGCCAGCTCGTCCTCACCGACGACACTGGCAGCATCGACATCACCGTCCCCCACGGCTGCCTCGGCGGGCCCGACGTCAACGACGCCGCCAGGCTCGTCGGCACCTACGCCGTCGTCGCCGGGCGCCGCGAGGACACCGGCCACGTCCTGGCCTCCGTTGTCCAGCTCGCCGACCGCACCACCGCCCGCGACCTGCTCATCCCCGCGACCCTCTCCGGCCTCGCCGAGAACGTCGTCCAGCTGCTCGCGACCACCGTGGCCACCCCGCCCCGCGCCCTGCCGCCCGGCCCCCGCACCACCAACTGACCGAGCCAACCGAGCGCCGCGGCACCCCGGCCCCGCCGCTCCCTCGCCCGACGGCTGCGCACCCGCCTGGCCAGGCTGCCCCGCCGTCTGCGGATCGGCCGCTGGGAGGTCATGGCCGGCCCGTACGACCTGTTCGTCGATCACCACCCCAAGCCCGGCTGCACCACCTGCCAGGACCACCGCGGCTGGTACCGCGAAGACGGCTGGGACCACTGCGACTGCATGACCCACTTCTCGTCCTGGCGCCTGCCCTGGCGCCCCGGGCCCGTCCCGCCACTACAGCGACGAACCGCCGTTCTAACCAGCCACCGAAAGGACCGCACGATGACCACCACCCAGACCACCTGGCCCGACGACGTCCTCGCCCGCTACCTCACCGCCGGCCACGCCACCGTCGACATCACCACCGACACCACCACCAGCGGCCGCTGCGAAACCGGCAGCTGCACCCGAGCCTGGGACGCCCTGGACGGCCACCCCACGTACGAGATCACCCTCCGGGCCTCCTGCACCGCCACCGGCTGCGCCGACCCCTACGGCCCCACCGACGCCCTCGACACCTGCACCCAGCGCAAGACCGCCGACCTCGCCCTCTTCGGCATCCCGCGCCAGCTGCGCACTTGGGCCCAGGACCACGCCCAGCACTGCCGCGCGATGCCCCGCAGCCACTGACGCCCCGGCGACCGGCCTCGTCCCCGGCCCGCACCGCCCGCCCGGCACCCAGCCCGGCGGGCGGCGCGCGCTCCGGGGACAGGGGCCGGCCGCCCGGCCGACACCACCCCGAAGAAGGGAAACCGCCGTGAACCCCCGCCTCACCCTCGGCCGCACCACCGGCCCCCCCGGCCGGGCAGCTACGTCCTCTACCGCGACATCGACCGCTACCTCACCGGCGAGGCCGACCACACCATGATCTGCCGCGTCCTGAACGACCACGGCTGGCTCCCGCCGACCGAGGCCAAGCTGTTCGTCCTCGCCACCGAGCAGACCATCGACGCCGCCCCGGTCATCTACATCCGCCCGTTCAACGCGGACGAGTTCATGCAGGACATCGACAACGCGTCCCTGGACCTCCTCGGCGACGGCCCGCTGATGTCCGCCGCCGGGACCTGGGTCGCCGCCCAGCGCAGCCAGGCCGACACCGAGCCCACCGCCAAGACACTCCCGCCCGGCCGCAGCTGACCCGCACCACCCCGGCCCGGGTGCCGCCGTCGTGCGGCCGGCACCCGGGCCTTCTCCTGCCCTCCCACCCGCCACCACCGAAGGCCCGCTCGTGAACTTCACCTTCGCCCCCGGCACCGTCATCGTCCTGGTCGGCGGAAGCGGCGCCGGAAAGACCACCTTCGCCACCCGCCGCTGGCCGGCCACCTGGCGCCTCAGCCTGGACGACTTCCGGGAGATGGCCACCGACTCCGCTGCCGACCAGTCCGCCACCCCGGTCGCCGACCAGGTCCAAACGCTGCTGCTCGACGCGCGCCTGTCGCGCAACCTCACCACCGTGGTCGACTCGACGGCCCTGCTCGCCCATGTGCGCGCCAGCCTGCTCGCCCGCGCCCGCTACTGGCAGCGGCCGTGCTCGGCGGTGCTCTTCGAGGTCTCCCTGCAACGCCGCCGCGCGCTGAACGCCGGCCGGGAGCGCGTCGTCCCGGACCACGTCCTGGTCGACCAGGACCGCCTGATCCCGAGCGCGGAGCAGCTGCTTGCCGAAGGCTTCGCCCACGTCGACCGCATCACCCCCGTCTACCTCGAACCTGCCCACGCCCGCTGACCGCCGGGAGGAGCCCGTGCGCCTGGCGGGCCAGGTCGGCGGCGACACCGACGCCACCTACCAGTACCTCGTCATGCCGGTCCGCCTCTCCGGCTGAACCACCCCCTCAACCCGCCCTGTCGGTCCGGCCGCACAACCCCGCGGCCGGACCGACACCCCACACCCCAAGGAGACACCGCCCCGTGTTCGACCCCTGGCCCGACGACCGACCCGTCAACGCCCGCTGGCTGGACCTCGCCGACCGCGGCCTCCTCTCCTACGACCGCGACCGCTACCGCATCCACGGCGTCCCCAACAACGTCGTCGAGCTCATCTGGGGCGGCCTGATCGCCGACCACCCCGACGGCCCCGTCCTCACCGACACCGGCCGCGCCCGCCTCGCCGCCGAGCGGGCCCGCGACGACCACGACACCGGCGCCCGCGAACCCGACGCGATGCCGCCGCTCGCCGCCGCCTGGGTCCGGGAGAACGTCTGGCCCCCGAACTGGCTGCGTAACTACAACCACATCCCCGGCGCGTTCACGGAGTGCGCCTGCCAGAAACCGCCGTCCTGCGAATGCCAGCGCGGCCGCCACGGCGAGTGCCGCGAAGACGGCCGCCCGACCCGCGAGACCGTCATCCAGGCCGGCCCGCGCCGCCACGCCCGCCACCCCGCCCCCCACGCCCACCCGTCCGTGGACCTGCGCTCGGGCGTCAACGACCTCGCCTGGGTGTGGATCGCCGGACCGCCCTGCCGCCAGCTCTGCCGCTGCGCCTGCCGCCACCCGGCGCCGCTGATCCAGCAGGCGGTCGGTGAGACCCGGCCGGGCTGGTGGTGGGTGAACTGCTGCGGCCGGATCATCACCCGCCGAACGCTGACCGACGACGCCTGGTGCCGCACCGCCGCCGACGCTCAGGCCCTCGCCGACTGGCACATCGCCGGCGAGAAAGGCCCCGCCCCCGCCGACTCCCCCGGCCTGCCCGACCTCGCCCCCGCCCGAGACAGCGCGGACCGCGAACAGCTGGCCTTCTTCTGAACCAGCCGCAGCCGCCTGCCCACGCCCCCGGCCAGCAAACCACCACCCGCCCCTGACAGCGCGGCCACCCGGCCGACACCACATACCCGCTGACCCACCGAAAGGCACTGCCCGTGAACATCGACAACCCCTGCATCCCCGCCGTCAACGCCGCCCTGGAAAAACTCCTCGGCGACCTCACGCCCGACCCGTTCGACGGCCTGCTGCGCCGCGACGACGCCTACACCGTCGTCCTCGCCGCCCTCGACCACCTGGACGGCCTGGGGCAGCGCCGCACCACCGTGGGCGAGCTGTACATCTGGTCGCGCGTCATTCCCGGCGGTCAGGCCCTCGGCGGCCACGACCGCCTGATGATCCTTCTGGAGCAGGCCGCCGACCACGGCCGGATCCGTCTCGACCACGGCCAGGTCCACATCGGCGACGCGCCGACCGGCGGCGGCCCCGGCCACGTCTGGATGCGCCAGCTCACCACGGGCGGCGCCCAGGTCGAGTTGATCGGCGCCGAGCCGTGGTCCCTCGGCACCCATTGCCACGACGAAACCAAGGCCTGGTGGCAGTGCACCGGCTGCCGCCACGGCCTCGGACAGGCCGGCGCCATGTACGTCTACGCGGTCCGCCAGCAGGTCACCGACCACGCCGCCGGCTGCCCGTTCCTGCCGCCGCTGCCCGACCCGAGCTGATCACCCCGGCCCACCCGCGCGGGGCGCGGTCCCCCGGCAGAACCGCCGGCCCACCCGCGCCCCGCACCACTGACCTCAGCCTGGTCACCGTGGACGGCGTCATGACCGAGATGACCGGCTACAACCCCCGCCAGCTCGTCCTCACCGACGACACCGGCTCGATCGACGTCACCGTCTCCGTCGGCTGCGTCGGGGGCCGCACCACCAACGACGCCCACTGGCTGGTCGGCACCTACGCCGTCGTCGCCGGACGCCGCGAGGACACCGGCCACGTCCTGGCCGCCGTCGTCCACCTCGCCGAGCGCACCGCCGCCCGCGACCTGCTCATCCCGGCCACGCTCTCCGACCTCTCCGAGAACGTCGTCCAGTTGCTTGCCACCACCACCAGCACCACGACCCGGGCCCTGCCGCCCGGCCCCCGCACCGCCAACTGACCCAGACACCCGGCCGCCGCCCGACCTCCCGTATGCGGGTGGCGGCCTGCCGATCCGGCCCGGCCGATCCGGCCCCCGCGCACCGAACCACCCGCCTCACGCGTCCGGAGACCCTCATGCGCCGCGACCCGATGGACCTCGTCCACCTGCTCGGCATCGTCGGCCCCGCCACCGTCCTGCTCGTCGTCCTGCTCGCCCGCTGACCGACACCCGGAGTACCCGATGACCATCACCTTCGACCGGTTCCCCGTCTCCCCGCTCGCCCTGCGCAGCAACGACCCCGCCGAACAGGCCCGCCGCCGCGCCTTCTCCTGCGAGATGGCCCGCGCCACCACCACCGCCCGCGACCAGCTCACCGACCTCCTGGCCACCGCCGCCGGCCCCGGCGAACGCGTCGCCGCGCTCGCCGCCGTCCACGCGGCCGTGACCGACTGGCGCCACCAGCTCGCCGCCCGCGCCGACGGCCGCCTCGGCCAGGGCATCACCTACAACGCCCAACGGTTCCGCACCCCGATCGCGGCCGCCGAGGGCGGCACCAACTACGACCGCCTGGGCACGGTCGGCCGGCTGCGCGACGGCTCCACCTGGCACCCGCCCACCCGCACCTACCGAGGCGGCACCGACACCCCCGCCTCCCGCGCCATGACCCACTACGGCACCGCCGCCCGGCGCCGCTTCGCCCGCGAGGCCCCCGACACCGACATCCTGCAGAACTGGGTGCACCTGCCCGGCGGCGATCTGGTCGCCGGCAACCGGCTGCTGCGCGGCCAGGCCGCCCGCGAAGCCGCCGCCGAACTCGTCACCCGGATCGAAGCCCGCGGCGCGGACGCCAGCCAGGTGGAAACCGGCGGCACCCCGATCTACACCGCCACACCCGCCCCGGCCGACGCCGAACGGCTGCGCGCCGAGGCCCTGCGCATCCTCGCCCGCCCGCACCTCAGCCCCGCACTGTTCCTGACCGCCCGCTACCTCCTCTTCCAGGCCCCAGTGATGAAGAAAGGCAGCGACGCCGTCACCCGGGTCTTCACCGTCGCCGTCGCCGACCTGCTCCTCGGCCCCCACGCCCCGGCCCTGCCCGCCGACATCGACCTGCGCTGCTACGTCTTCGGCCAACCGGCCGCCACCCGCCCCTGACACCCCGGGCGGCCACGCCGCCCACCGGCACCCGGCCTCCCGAACCCCCGCCCACCGACCGGAGCACCCCGTGACGACCGACGACCCGAACCTCGCGATCGACCGCGAGCTCCAGGCCCACGCCCTGGACGCCGCCCAGCTCGCCGACGCCGCCCAGCACTACGCCAACTCCCTGACCCGCGCACTGCACACCGAGGACGCAGACCGCCTCGCCTCCCTCGCCGCCCGCATCTCCCGCCAGGCCCACCGCATCACCGGCATGCGCGACGGCGCCCGCCGCGCCAGCCAGACCTGACATCACACCACCCCGGGGCCGGCCTGCCCGGCAGGCCGGCCCCGGCCGATCCCAGAGAAGAGGCACCCCCGTGACCACCGATCAGCCCACCGTGTCCGTCCGCCGTCCCGGCCGCCTGGCCACCGCCCTTCGCGCCCTGCTCACCCCGACCGCCGCTCCCGCACAGTGGCCCGCAGACGTGGTCGCCCGCTTCACCACCGTCGGCGCAAGCGCCGTCGACCTGCACACCCACCGCTTCACGACCAGGTACACCCCGCAGGGACGCCCCTATGTCGGCGACGCCCGAGAGGTCGACGGCTACCTCTGGCAGTGCCACGGGTGCGCGGTCACGGGCTCGTACGGCCACTACCGGGACCCCTATCTCCCGGACGAGCGGGAGCAGGCCCACCAGGACGCGAACGATCACGCCGCCACCTGCCGCGCGATGCCCCGCCCCACCGCCTGATGCCCGCCCGCTCCGGCATCGAGGGCCCGCACCCGCTCACCCCGGCCGACCTGCCGCCCGGCACCGCCTGGTGGAGCTCCTGCCCCGACTGCCGCACCCCGATCCAGGGCGGCCCGGCCGGCCTCACCGCGCACCGCCGCACCGCCTGCCGACCCGACCCGACCCGACCGCCGTATCCCGATCACCATCCGACTCGACCACTAAGGAGACACCACCGAGTGACCGTCATCCCGCTCAACCCCGACTCCCCCGCCTCGCACGCCGTCGGAATCGACTACGACCAGACTCTCGTCGACCACCCGGAATGGCGCGGCGGCCAGGTCTACGGCCAGCCCCTGCCCGGCGCCATCGCCGCGCTGCACACCCTGCTGGCGCGGAGGGCGGTTTTCGTGTTCACGGCCCGTCACCCCCGCCATCACAGCGACGTCGCCCGCTGGCTGGAGCACCACGCCGGTTGCCGTGCGAGCGTCGACACCGACCCGGGCCGCAGCTACTGGGGTGAGCGCCACCACCTGCTCGTGACCAACAAGAAGCTGGGCGCTGCGCTCTACGTGGACGACCGCGCCCTGACGTTCACCGGCGACTGGGACACCGCCCTCGCCGAGGCGCTGCGCCGCATCGGCGAGTCGCCCGACCAGCCGGTGCAGCCCGCCGCCGACGTCCCCGCGCTGACGATTCGCCAGCCCTGGCTGGCCGCGATCCTCGCCGGCGACAAGACGATTGAGAACCGCAGCTGGCCGACGCGCCATCGCGGTCCGGTCGTCCTGCACGCCGCCCGCGCCCTCGCCCGCGACGGCCAGGCCGACCCGCTCGTCCGCGCCGTCCTCGCCCGCCCCGACGCCCCCGCCCTCACCACCGGCGCCCTCGTCGCCACCGCCTCCATCACCGACTGCCACCGCGACACCGGCTGCTGCCGCCCCTGGGGACTGCCCGGCCAGTGGCACTGGCCCCTCACCGACGTCCAGGCCCTCGCAGACCCCATCCCCGCCACCGGCCGCCTCGGCCTCTGGCGACTCGACCCCGGCCAGCACGCGCTGCTCCACCGCCACCAGGCCGTCGCCGCCCTGCCCGCCCCCGCCCACCACTGACCCGCCCGTCCCGGCCGCGCACCCAGCCCGGCCGGGACCGGCCACCCACCCCGGAGGAGAGCCCCGCTCGTGACCACCACCCAGAACCCCGCCCCAGCACCGGCCACCGACCGTACCGAGCAGAACCTCACCGAAGCGCTGACCCACGTCATCGGGGAGGTAGCCAGGACCGACCAGAAGGCCGGCTTACTCCTCGGCCTCGACGGCGTCCTCGCAGCCGCCGTCGCGATCCTCGCGCAGGCCAAGGGAGCCAGCCTGCTCGTCATCGCCCCCGTGGCGGCCGTCCTGCTCGCCGCCACGGTCCTCGCCGTGCTCGTCGTCCGCCCCCGCCTCGCCCCGGACGACCGCAGCTCCTACGCCCACTGGGTCACCCGCTCCCCCAGCGAGCTGCGCACCGAACTCGCCCCCGACCGGCGCCTGGACCGCCTCAGCGTCCTCTCCGCTCTCTGCCACCGCAAGATGCTGCTGCTGCGCTGGTCGGCGGACATCACGATCCTGGCCCTGGCCGCCCTTGCCGGAGCCGCCCTCATCACCGCGGCCTGACGCTGGCCCGGCAACGACGAAGGCCCACCCCGTTCGGGGTGGGCCTTCGTCGTTCTACTGGGGCGGCAGGTACTTCTCCCAGTGGTTCTTGAGTCTGATGGCTTCGGCCCGTCCGTCCTGATGTTCGTCCGGCTTCTCCTGGCCAGTGAGACGGGAGCGGAGATCGCTTCCAAGGAGATACGCCAGCTTGTCCAGCGCCGACCGGCGGCCATCTCCATGAGCTCGTGGATGCGCCGCAAGGCCTCCAGTTCGGAGGCACGCAGTGGGACGTTCACCCACCGCTCGTCGGACGCCCCGGTCATCGCCGCCACGACCTGGCGGCCGACGATCAGGCCGCGGTTGGAGTCATGCCGACCCTGCCAAGGGATGCTGCCAGCCGCCGGTACGCCGTACATCGATGTGGGGACGTAGGGCTTCAGGCGATCCATCACGTCCTGCGGATTCTGGCCCTCGGCCCGGTAGTACGGGCGTTCCGTACTTCCGGCAGAGGCATGGTCCAGCAGCAGCTCGGAGACGAACCGGGTGACACGCTCGGGGGCGGGGACGAGACCCGCTCCCAGCCATCGCGCCCTGGCCAGGTACTCGTCGTAGCTGAGGTCAACATCGTCGATGTTGAAGTGCCAGCCGGAGCTGGCGTCCCAGGCCAGCTCGCAGCCCTTGCCCGGGGCGACCCGCCGACGGAACTCCTCGCCGAAGGACAGGGTCGCCTTGGCGTCCTGGAAGATCTCGACGTCGGGGCCTCCCTCTTCCTTCGGATCGTCCCAGACCATCTTGGGGCCGGAGGCAGCGAGGATGCCGACGGACAAACCGTCAGCGATCAGTGCCTCGGCGACGGCGGCGGCGTAGTGCCCCGTGTATCGCCCGAAGGTCTCGGCCTCTGTCTCCGGAGCGTTCCGCACCCTCATCTGTTCTCCCTCCAGGAAGCTTCGGGCTCATACTGGGTCGATCTCCTCCAGCGCCAGCGCCCGCGGCTCACCGGCCGGCACCGCCGCGGCGGCGCGCAGCTCGGAGAGCCACGTGCCGATCGCGTACCCGCCGACCGACGCCCGCGCCGGCGCCCACAAGGAGCCCCTGGAGACCGTGGAGGCCGGCCACGGCGGCGAAGAGCAGGCGGTGGTACCGCACTTCGCCCTCGGCACCTGGCTCAACAACCAGAAAGCCCGCCGGGCGAAACTGACCCCGGGCCAGCTTGCACAGCTCGCCGAACACGGCGTGGGGTGGGCATGACCCGTTGCATCGGGATTCCCGGGACACTCACGCGAATCCCGTGCACCAACGAGGTCGGCAGGTCAGGGCTGGTTGGCCTCGCCCGTAGACGAGGCCCAACCGAGAAGAACAGCTCAGAGCCTCAAGGGACGAGCCGGACGCTTCCCGCTCGACTCACAAGATGCGCTGGTCAAAACCCGCTCAGACCTCGGTCCAGAACCCAGAACTCACACTGGCAGCACGAACGACGGGGCCGCCCGGTGCGTCCGACGGGCCCCGGCCGCACCGGCTTGTCACCGGTGCGTGGAAGTATAGAAGCGTGAGCGGGGTGGACACGGTACGGGGCATCGCCTACCAGCAGGCGCAGGGCGTTCTGGCAGCGGTCGAGGTGGTCGCCGAAGCCGACCTCGGGAGCGTGTGTGTCGAAGGGCTCGAGGACATCGTCGACATCGCGCTGCACGCCCGCGACGGATCCCTGCGGCGCGCCATGCAGGTCAAGGTCCGCGCGGCGCAGTACACGTGGGGCAAGGCGGACCTCCTGGCCGTCTTGCGGCGCTGGGTAGCGCTGCCGGATGCGGTGGAGGCGTCCTTCGAGTTCCTGACCGATGGGCGGCTGGGACCGAGTGGCGAAGCTGTTCAGAACGCTCTCGGCGAAGCCGCAGCAGGCCGTCCGGAGTCTCTCGCGGCTCTCTTGGAGACAGCGGTCGAGGACCCGGCCGTCATGGCGTTGAAAAGGGCCAGCATCCGCCAGGACCCTTTCAACACCGGCGTTCTTCTGGCGCGTGCTGAGAGCCGGGTGGCGGCCATGCTGCCGCATGCCAGAACCCAGGAGGACACGCGCGAGCAGGCCGCCAAGGGCGTCGACCGCCTCTTTCGCGCCCTGTTCGACACAGCGGGCGATCCGGATTCGTCCAAGCGCATCATGGACCGTCAGACCATCGCCCGGTACCTGGGAGTGCCTCCCGAGCAGGCGCCGGCCCAGCGGTGGGCCGTGGTGCGGGAGCGCTATCTCGCGGCGAGCAGTTCCCTGTCCGAGGAGGGGACGGTCGCCCCTCTGGTCGCGGACGCCGCGGGGCCGCTCCGGGTGGTCCGCTCGCGCGCTGTCGGCGGGAGCGAGGGCCTGGCTGTGGGCGAGTTACTGAACGGACGCGTTCCGGTGATGCTGGCCGGCGGCACAGGCAGCGGCAAGTCGACGGCCAGCCGCACGCTGCGGCAGCAGGCTGCTGTCGAGGGCAGGGTCGTGATCGTTGCCCACGCCGAGACCTATCTCCCCGGTCGGCTCGCGGCACTTGCTGCCGACGCGCTGGCGGGCGTCCTGCAGGAGCAGTGCCCCACGTCCACGGGCGCGCAGGCGCTGGCGGACAGCACCGTGACTCTGATCATCGACGGCGCCTCGGAAGTCGCGGAAGCCACCCGGCAGGCCCTGGGGCAGGATCTCCTGGCGCCCGTTTCCGCGGGCCATGGGGCGCGCATCGTTCTGATGGGACGCGACGCGACCGCACTGCGCAGCATGCTGCCGAGCAGCGTGCTGCCGGCGGCGTACCGGATGGAGCCGTTGCAGCACGACCAGCAGCTCGAGCTGGCGAGGAAGGTGCTGACGCGCGGGGGGCGGGACGCCGCAACGGGCCACACACATGCCGCGGTTGCGCGCATCACCGCCTCGCTCGGCGACGCGGCCGGAAACCCCATGCTCTTCCTCATGGCGCTGGACCTGTCGGATGCGGGGACCGCGTTGCCCGGCAAGGCCGGGCTCTACCGAGCCTTCCTCGACCAGATGGCCGCCCGCAGCAGCGTGCCCGCAGTCGCCGGACTGCGCCCCGCTCTGGGGATCGTCTACGCGCGGCTGTTGGACGAGGGACGCCGTTACGCGGACGCCTTCGAATGGCACCGGCTCCTGACCGACGCCGCAGCCTCGCTGTCCGCCGTGGGCATGCGGGCCGACGTGGCAGACCTGCACGACGCGGCCCGGCGCTGCGGGCTGATCACGTCGCTGGGATGGGACCAGACCGTCGTCCCCTTCCACGACTCGTTCGCCGACTTCCTGGCGGGTGCCGCACACGCCATCGGCGCAGCTCCCCTGCCGCGACGGCTTGCCGCCGGAGACGATCAGCGGATCTTGTTCAGCGCGGAGATCGGGGGCGTCGCCCCTGCCCTGGCTGCCCTCGGCGCCCGGGACCTGCCGTTCACCGCCGTGGCAATGGCCGGCTACGACCGCCAGAGGCTTCAGGAGGACGCCCCCGAGGCTGTGGCCTCGCTGCTCGCCCACCTGTGCCCTGTACCGGAGGAGGCCGTGCTGCTGAGCCGGCTCGACGACGGCAGGGTCTTGGCCCTGCAGCAGTCCGGGCGGGAGTCCGGGTGGCTCGACGCGCCGAGCGCCGTCGAACTCTCCGCGTCTGTGCTCGCGGTGGTGTCCGACGACGGCTGCGGTCCCCTGGCCATCGCGGTGAGGATCTGGCGTCAGCGTCTCCTCGCCCAGCTGCGCCAGCCCGCCTCGCTCGCCCCTGGAGGGCAGGTGGCCGGTCGAGCGGCAGCCGAAGCGCTCGCAGAACACTGTGAACAAACGGCGCTGCATATCCGTCGGCTCGTCGATCAGGTCGCCCCGCCAGGACATGGCGACCGCCTGCGCGCCCAGATCGGTCCGCTCGGGCTCGACGTCGTCGTCGGTCCCCAGGAGGACGGCCCGCTGGGGCCGTTCATCCCCGTCAGCTACCGGCAGAGCGAACACACGACGGTGACAACGGCTGATACCCATGCCGACGTCGACCGTCATAGGGCCGGGACAGGCGGCTCCACCACCCTCGACTACCTGCTGGACGCCTCACCCGCCTCGACCGCCGCGCAACGCGTCCGCAAAGCATTGGAAGCCCTCACCGCCCAGTCCTGGCTCACCCCGTAGCCCTGGATCCCGCAACACCACGTACGGCAGAGGATGACCGGCATGGACAATACGGCGCTTTGGACGGCAGTGACGCAGCAGGCCGACGTGTGGAAATCCCTCGTCCTCGTACAGGAGTTCGCCAGCAGGCTGCCCCGCAACAGCGCCGTCGCGAACAGCGGCGTGCCCGGGCGGCTCCAACTGATGCAGGCGTCAGGGGCCGAAATCGCCGGAACTCCGTTGCGCCTTACGCACATCGTCAACATGTTCAGCCAGCTGCCGTCCGGCTTCGACGACGTCTCCTACGATGAGGCCCAGTGGCAGAACTGGCATCGATTGGCTGGAGCAGTCGAGGCGGCGCACCGCCACACGATCGCCTGGCTGCGCTCACGGATGCCCGGCTACCCGCAACTGCCGGCCCCCCAGCTGACGCCGGGAACCGTGCTGACGACGACGGAGTTTACCTACCGGCTCGCATGGCAGCCGGACGAACTCGCTGCCGGCCTCCAGCGCCAGGACGTGCCCCGCGTAGGCCAGCAGCTCCAGGCGGGCCCCGCCCAGATCCGTGCGCTCGCCGAAACCGCCCGTGCACTGGCCGCCGCACTCCAGGCGAGCCGGGAATGGCAGCGACTCGAAACGGCACGGTCCCGTCTTGACGCCGACGCACGCGCCGCGCTCCTGCAGGCTCGGGCCCGGCTCAAAGAGCGCCTGGCGCCAGCAGCCCTAGATGCCCATGAACCGAGCCGCGTCATGGCCCGGCACAACTACCGGACCGTCGTCCAGGATGAGGAGATCGACGCACTCACCGGTCCGGCTCGGGACTTTGCCGACGCGTTCGAGCACGCGAACACCCTCGTCGAAACCGCTGCCAGCGATGTCTTCGGCCAACTCGCGATCTACGGAGCCCCCTCCGCGCTAGGCACCGTCACCGGCATCGACCTCGAACCCGGAACACCGCGCATCGCCCACTTCACCTACGACGGCGATCTTTGGCCGCACCCCGGCCAGCTCGTCCAGATCGACGACGCGCTGGTCAAGGAGACGTGCAGGCTGAGCGGCACGTCTTTCAGCATCACGCAGGGCTCCCAGGCGTCCTCGCGCCTGTCCGCCGAGATCCTGCCCGGCACCGCCGCCTTCTGGAGGACCGCCTCCAGGGGCTGACGACCCAGCGAACAAGAGACACGCCCGAACCGAGAAGGTGACGGCCGCGAGGTCGATCACCAGCTTCGGGGATGCCGGGCGGATGGCGAGGGCGCGGTGGAGCGCGGTGTGCAGGGTCGGGGCGCCATCGAGGACGAGTTCGCCGGCGGCCTCGACGACCGGGCCGGCGGGGGTGTGGCGGACGGTCGCGGTGAAGGCGGGCCCGACGGTCACACGCTTCCCTCCGCGGTGCGGGGTTCGGGTCGGTTGGTACGACCAACCGTACGGCGCGGCGGGGAAGCCCCTGCCAGGCCCTGGTGGAGCCGTTCACCGCCACATGTGCCCGACGGGGGGGGGCGGCGTGTCGCGGGCGGAGCGGGGCGGTGGGGTAGCCGGGAGGGGGCAGGGTATTCGGCATGTCAGAGCGTCGTAGCCGTGCCCGGGCCTTGGGGCTTCCCGTTGAGCTGGTGGGGCAGCGGGCCACGCCGGAGGATCGTCCCGCCCGGCCGGTGTCGGACGACGTCCGCACCGAGGACGGGCATCGCGCCCTCGGACTGTTCGAGCTGGCGGTGCGGTCGGCCTGAGGCCGACGCGGGATCGCCACCCGCCTCAGGTCGGGAGGCGTCGTCGTCTCAAGCGCCGTACGCGGCCAAGAGTCGGTTGATCAGGAGCCCTGCAGTCCAGTGCCGGACTGTGGCGGGGCCCCGCCAGGCATGCCCCATCCGGATTGCGGGCGATGCGGGCCGGTCGTGGACGGAGCCATCCCCTCGTGGCCTGGCATCCGGGGCGGCACAATCACCCTATGAGCATCGACCCTAGGCAGAGCAGGTTGCCGATTCGAGTTTCGGCGACAGGCAGTCACATCACCGCCGAGCACCATGTCCGGCAAATCGCGCCGCGACGGCTTCGGATGCCGCGGTGAGGGCCCACGACTCCGACAAGCGACCCGGCGGACAGTTCACGGGGCTTCGTGCACCCACTCATCCTGCGGCCTGGGCTCCGCCCGCCGATGCAGCGTCTGCCACCCTCAATCGCACACAACGATGGAGGGGCCCGAAAACAATCAGCGGCCGAGTGCCACTGTCGTTCTTCGAACCTGCCTACCTCAGCCGCCACTACAGCCTCGGTGTGGACCCGCGGGCGCTGACCTTCGCCGCCATCGACCTGGAGACCACGGGCTTGAACCCCGGACGCGACCGGGTCTGCGAAGTCGCCGTCGTCCGCTTCCGCGGCGACGGGACCGTACTCGGTGAGTACGCGACCGTCATCGATCCGCAACGCCCGATGGACGCAACGGAGTTCCACGGGCTCGAGGACTCCGACGTGAACGGGGCGCCGACGTTCGCCGAGGTCCTGCCCGACCTGACGAGGCTGCTCTCGAACGCGATCGTCGTGGCGCACAATCTGCCCTTCGAGGACATGTTTCTCAAGGCAGAGTTCCGGCGGCAAGGACAGGAAGCACCGCAGTGGCCCGGGCTCTGCACGCTAGTGACCGCGCAAGCCCAGCTCGACGGACCCGCCTACAGCCTGCGCTCACTGCACAAGACCTTCACCGGCGAGTGGATCACCGACGCTCACACCGCTCTCAGCGACTGCCGGGCCACAGCGGCCCTGCTGACCCGCCTGATCGACTGCTCACCCAGCCCCCTGCGCTACCTGGGCCCCGTGCCGATGTCCGACGCACCGCACCTGTCCGACACTCCGGCGGGACGGATCGCAGCCCGGGCCTCCTCCATGTCCGCCGCAGAGGGTCTGCTGGCATCGATGGCACGGCGTTTCCCGCTCACCGAACTCGACCACCCCATGGTCGCCGGCCTGGCCCAGCAGTACGAGCAGACCCTCGCTCGCGCCCTCGACGCCGGGCGGATCACCTGGAACACAGCATGGACTCTGGCAAGGCTTGCCCAGGATGCCGGCATGGACCAGGCCTCCCTGCACCGAACCAACCTCCTGGCATGGCGCCGCATGCTCCACACGGCACCAGAACCGACCTCCTGGCCGGACGGACGGCGCCATGATGTCGCACAACTAGCCACCCACCTCGGGCTCGTGGAGCATGCCCGCTTGCTGAGCCACGGCCTGCCGGCGCTTGAGGTTCGCGAGCCATGGGAAAGCGCTCTGAAGGGCTGGAGACTGGGCTTCGATGACACCCCAGAACTGTCCGGTCTCAAGGATCTCGCCCTCCGTCACGGTGCCTCCATCGCGAAGCGTCTGACCGGGACGGTGCGGATGTTCGTCACTGTCGACCCCTCCGGAAGCAGCACGAGTGCGGCGAAGGCGCGCGAGCTGGGCCTTCGGACCGTTGGCCCAACTGACGCGGAACGTGAACTGAGAAGCGGTATCGAGGCGGCAGCCCAGAAGGAACAAGAGCTCGCAGAGCAACAGGCCGCATGGGAAGAGCAGCGTGCCGCCCAGCGCCGCGAGAGTGCCGAGCGGGAGGCTTACTTCACCCACACGTGGCGCGCCCGCGAGCAGGACCCCCAATGGGGCCGGGACTCCGGCACCGCAACCGTCGAACTGCACTGACCTCTGGTACGACTTCACCTGATAGCCCCACGGCACGACGCCCGCCACCCCGTCTAACCCTCTGCCCTGGCAGCCACCGGTGACCCGCGGCGTGCCGCGGGCGCAGCGGGCCGGGTGGCCGGGGCTGGGGGAGGATCAACGGGACCTGCTGTCGGCGGTCGGCATCGAGGCCGACGCCGAGCTGGTGGCCGCGAAGCAGGCTGCGGAGGCGAGGCCGGCGGTGTCCCGGGTGGACCGGTTCGCCCAGGTCTGGAGGCGCTGGCGCAGTTCGTGGAGCGGGAAGGCCACGCGGTCGTCAAGCGCCCGCACAAGGAGCCGGTGGAGGCCGTGGAGGCCGGTCCCGGCGAGGAGCAGGCGTTGGTGTCGCAATGCGCCCTGGGCACCTGGTCGAACAACCAGAAGGCCCGCCGGGCGAAGCTGACGCCGGGGCAGCTCGCCCAGCTCACCGAGCACGGCGTGGAGTGGGCGTAGCGGCCCGTCCTACCGTCGGGCGGTTTAGTTGCCTGGCGGCGGTAGTCTGCTGTGGCAGGCCCGCATCGCGGTCTTCGCCTGGCTGACCTGGTACAACCGCAAGCGGCGGCACTCCGCCCTCGGCTACCGCAGCTGAGCTGCCCCGAGTTTCGTGGAGTCCGCGATCGTGTGATCAAGCGGTTTGCGGGACTGCCTCCACGCCGGCCCAGTACGCCTGCTCGTACTCGTCGGGCGGGACGTAGCCCAGGGCGGAGTGGAGTCGTTCACCGTTGTACCATGCGACCCACTGGAAGAGGGCCCGCTCGACCTCGTCGAAGTCCCGCCACGGCCCCTGATGCTCAATCAGTTCGGCCTTGAACGTGCCGTTCAGGGCCTCTGCCATCGCATTGTCGTACGAGTCCGCGACGGACCCGACCGACGCTGAGGCGCCGACCTCGGCCAGTCGCTCCGTGTAGCGAATGGACACGTATTGCGACCCGCGGTCGCTGTGGTGAATGAGGTCGGCGCCCTTCTTGATCTTCTGTCGCCACAGCGCCATCTCCAGCGCGTCCAGCGGCAGGTCGGTGCGCATGTGGTCGGCGATCTGCCAGCCCACGATCCGGCGCGAGTGCGCGTCCAGGACGAATGCCACGTAGACCCAGCCCGACCAGGTTCGCACGTAGGTGAGGTCGGCCAGCCACAGCTGGTTGGGGCGCTCGGCGGTGAACCGGCGGTTCACCAGGTCCGGCGGGCGAGGCGCGGCCGGCTCCGGGATCGTGGTGCGCCGCCGCCGGCCGCGGATGACGCCCTCGATGCCGGGCTCGCGCATCAGCCGCTCGACGGTGCAGCGCGCCACCTCGTGCCCGGCCCGGACCAGGGCGCGGGTGATGCGGCGGGCGCCGTAGGTGCGACCGGAGTCCTCCCACACCGCTGTGACCAGCGCAATCAGCTCTTCGTCCCGGAGCTGCCGGGCCGATTTCGGGCGCGTCTTGCGGGCGAAGTACGTCGACGGCGACAGGTCCAGCACCCGGCATACGGGATCGACCCCGAAGCCGTCGCGCAGGTGGTCGATCACCTGCTCGGCCTCGTCCGGGGACGGTCGATCTCCTGGGCAAAAAACACGCCGGCGGCCTTGAGGATCTCGTTGGCCCGCCTCAACTCGGCGACTTCCTTGCGGAGTTCCTTCAGCTCGTCGCGCTCGACGGTGGTGAGACGGTCGTCGCGCTCTCCTGCGTCGGCCTCGGCCTGACGGACCCAGGACCGCAGGGCCTCCTTGTGGATGCCCAGGTCGCGGGCCACGTGGGCGACGGGGCGGCCGGTCGAGCGGACCTCGCGGACGGCGCGCTCGCGGAGTTCATCGGGGTACTTGCGGGGTGCTGGCATTGCTCGTGGTTCTCCTTACGCCTGGATCGTAACAAACCCAGACATCAGGGACTCCACGAAAGCCGGAGCAGGTCAGTACTCCGGCTGGCCGAGACCCCGAACACCCCGGCCAGCCGGGCCCCGGCTCGCCCGGCCATTGCCAGGCCGACTGCGGCGAGCGTCGACCGCAGCGGCTCGGTCCAGCGGCCGTGGCGCCGGGTCAGCCCTTCCATCTGCTCGACGAAGGTCCGCCGTCCGCACGACGAATTGCCGCACACGAAGCGCCGCACCCGCAGGCTCAACCGGACCCGTCTGCCCCCGACCGGCCCGTCGACGGGAAACCGCAGGTAGGAGCTGTGCACCCGGGTCGACCAGCCCCCGCACCCCGGGCAGCTGTGCCCCGCCGTCGAAGCTTGGGCCCTCACGTTCACCGACTCGATGTCTACGTCGACCGACAGCACCGCGACACCTGCGACCGATGGAAACAGCAGCCCCTCCAGGCGGGGCACCAGATCGTCCACGGTCCCGCACTGTCGGCCACCGCGGCCAGGCCGCTGGCGAATTCCGGGCGACTTCCCGACGCCGACCGGACCCCCACATCGTCACTCACCGTATGCAGGCCACGGAAGTTGAGCCAGAACCCACTCTCGTGAGCAGAGCCACGCGGGTGACGACGATGTGGCCGATGCGCAGGGTGGTGGTCCAATCGCACGCCGTTCTCCCTGCGCAACCGATCTCGGGCCTCAACACCTCAGAGGGCGTTTGATGTGAACGGATTGCCCTTTATACCCTAGTAAGTCCCTCGCCAGGTTGGTGTGGTCTCGTCCGTTATGCGCTTGGCGAGGTTGTCGATCGAGGCGATGTGGATCATGGCTTCGGAGCTGGTCGGCAGGGTCTCGTAGTCGCGGGCGAGGCGCCGTCTTAGCATGATCCACCCCAGGCTTCGTTCGACCACCCACCGCCTTTTCACCACGTGAAATCCAGGGGCGTCGGATTTGCGGTGGACGACCTCGACGTCGACTCCCAGGCTGGCTCCGTGCTCGACCATGGCGTTCTTGAAGCCGGTGTCGACCCAGCTTTTGGAGATGCTCGGGTAGGTCTTCTTGGCTTGGTTGATGAGGTGTATTCCCACGGCGTTCTCGGACAGGCTCGCGGCGGTGACGATCACGGCGAGGATCAGCCCGAGGGTGTCGGTGAGGATGCCGCGTTTGCGGCCGACGATTTTCTTCGCTGCGTCGGTTCCTTGGCTGGTCAGGGGCACGTTGGTGGAGGTCTTCACACTCTGGGTGTCGATGACGGATGCTGTCGGCTCGGGGTTGCGTCCCTCCTTCACGCGGGCCAGGCCGGTCAGGTCGT
>NZ_JBFBIL010000067.1:0-37828 GCF_040685575.1 Kitasatospora sp. NPDC088351
AGACGCTCGGCTGGAATACCCCAGCCGAGCGTCTACGTGATCTACTCACCACCTAAAACCAAGTGGTGTTGCGACGACCCCTTGAACCCAAGGACTCCTGGCGGGGCCTCTGCGTGGGGTGACGGCAGTAGTTGACGGCAACGTCAACGGACGGGGGGCTTCACCGGGAGGCGGGTCGTGGCAGCCCTCAGCCGGAATCCCCGGGCTCTGAGGGCTGCGGAGGTGTGGCGGCGGGGATCGGGCGATCACACGACACAGCCTGAACCTACCGACCCTCCACAACGGCCAAGGACTCAGGAATCCTCGCCCAGGCGAGTACCTGGCAGCAGCCCTGGAACAGTTCAGGCATCGTCTGCAACGTCCCCGTAGCTGACAGCTGGCCGGTGCCGCATCAGGCGGCGGGTGCAGCGCCCTGGAGAACTGTTTAGAGTTTCTTTACTTGATCGAGGCGGCCCGCGCGCGCTCCGGCCCGGCGGGGCCGCCGCCCGCTCCTGTCTCCGCCCCGCTCAGCGGCACCCCGCCGGTCCGGGCGCGCAACACCAGCGAGAGCAGCGCAGTCCGCAGAGCTCTGCCTCAACCCTTGCCCTCCCTCGGAGGGGCCAGGGGGCCGAGTACCGGTGCGGCACCGTCGTGGTGAATGGTCGCGAGTCGTGTCCCTCGCCGGCCGGTCCCCGAAGGCGTACCAGGAACCCCCGGGGACCGCCAAGGCCGAGCGCAAGCGTCACCCGGTGAGCCTTGGCGACCCCTGGAGAACCCTGGTCCGGCGAGGCTGCCCGACCGACGAGGTGCCCGCCAGCTAAGGTCCGTGACCATGGCGGCGTCTCCGCCGGAATCGCAGATGCGGCTATTGCGGCCGGTATTATCGCCTATCGGGCATCGAAGCTGATCAAGGGGTGGCGAAATGGGCGACGTCCGTAACTCTGCGCGGCAGATCCTCGAGGAGTTCCAGCGGAGTGGTTCACTCTCCTCGGATGTGTTGGCCAAGGCCGGCTGGCAGGATTGACCTGACCGGCTGACGCCGGCGCTGGTGCTGTTGTTCGCTGCCAAGGCGCTCCTGCAGCTACGGCGAGAAGGCGGCGAGTGCTTCCCCTTCGATGCTCGGCTGATGGCCGAGCATGGACTTTCCGAAGGTGAGGTCGAAACAATGGTGGAGGCGCTTTGTGGAGATCTCTCAGCTGTCAGGAAGGGGCGACGGAGTGAACTTTTCTCTTTGCGAAACATTCTGGCCATCCTGGTCGTTCTGTTGGGTGAGGAGAGTATTCATGGGGAGGATATTGACTTCCTCCTCGGTGGGGCGGAAGAAATCGCGGATGGATTTCTTCGGGCCGATGATCCGTTCAGGCTGGTCGAGCGGGGTGTGGAGATCGGACCCTGGGACGCGAGCGAGGCGGGCTGGCAGGGTACCGATCTCGTCGACCTCGGTGGCCTCAGGATCCCCCGCGATCCGGGCCTCAAGATCCAGGTGAACGAGGGCAGAGGGTCCTCGGACCTGCTGGAGGCTGTTGTCCTCCGGGGGTCCACGGGGGTGCAGCTCCAGGCCTTCCATGTGACCCAGGAGGGTGCGTGGGCCAGGGCCCGTGAGAAATTCGCGCAGAACGTCCGTGGCCTCGGAGGCGAGGCGCGTGAGTGGGCCGGGCGCGCCGGTGTGGAACTCAGGTGCGAAATCCCGGTGGAACAGTCGCCCGGTGTCAGGGGGCCGCAGACCGTCCGTGTGCTCGGATTCGAAGGGCCGGGCTGGCTGCTGAGGGGCATTGTGACCGGCGAGGGTGCCGACCCTGCGAGCCAGGACGAGTGGGCCTACTCCTACGTCGAGCGCGTGGTTGTCGACCCCTCGTTCCGTAAGGTTCCCGATCCCCTGCTCTCGCCTGCCGGGTTCGGCTCGCTCCAGCCTTCGTCGGACAGTCCGATCCTGCTACGTATGCCGAAGTGACGCACCACCACATCGGGCGGATCCGCTCGCCGTGTGTCGCGCCGGGTCACCGGCCCGTCACGCGGGTAGGACTGTGGCTGTCCTGACAGGGCGTTGCCGAGACATCGCAGGAGCCGCGAGTGGCCGCTTATCTCGACCGTAACGGAGCCGACAGCCTTGAGGTGCCGGCGCAGGACGCGCCGGCGCCTCCGGCCGAACTGGTGGCGCTGGCGCACGCGTACGGGGTGGACACGAGGTACAACCCGGGGAGCGGGGCCGTGCCGGTGGGGGCGCGGACGCTGGTGGCGGTGCTGGCCGCGCTCGGGGTGGAGGCGGGGACACCGGAGGCCGCCCGGGAGGCGCTGGAGCGTCACCGGGCGGCGCTGGCGGCCCGGTTGCTGCCGCCGTGCGTGGTGGTCCGGGCCGGCCGGCGCACCGCGCTGGACGTGCCGGCCGACGCGCGGCTGACCGTCGAGCTGGAGGACGGCGGCCGCTGGGAGCTGCCGCGCGGGCACTCGCACTGGCTGCCCGCCGACCTGCCGCTCGGGCGGCACACCCTCACGGCGGAGACCCCGGAGCGCAGCGGCCGGGCGCCGCTGATCGTCGCACCGGAGCGGCTGCCCCAGCTCCCCGGCCGCGGCTGGGGCTTCCTCGCCCAGCTGTACTCCGTGCTCTCCGACCGCTCCTGGGGCATGGGCGACCTCGGGGACCTCGTCGAGCTCGCCCAGTGGGCGGGCGGCCTCGGCGCGGGCTTCGTGCAGATCAACCCGCTGCACGCCGCCCTGCCCGCCGTCCCCTCCGACCCCTCCCCGTACCGCCCCTCCTCCCGCCGCTTCGCCGACCCGGTGCACCTGCGGATCGAGGCGGTGCCCGAGTACGGCTATCTGACGGGCGAGCAGCGCGCCGAGGCGGAGGAGCTGGGCCGGCGCGCGGCGCGGCTGCGGGCCGAGGTGCTGAGCCACGACGGGCTGATCGACCGGGACGCCGTCTGGGCGCTGAAGCGCGAGGCCCTGCAACTGCTGTACCAGGTGCCGCGCGGCGTGGGACGGGAGGCGGCCTTCCAGGCGTACCAGGCCCGTGAGGGCGAGTGGCTGCGACGCCACGCGCTCTGGAACGCCCTCGCCGAGGTGCACGGCGCCGACTGGCACGGCTGGCCGAAGGACCTGCGCCACCCGGACGGCCCGCAGACCGCCCGCGCCGCCGAGGAGCTGGCGGACCGGGCCGAGTTCCACCGCTGGCTCGCCTGGCAGGTGGGCCAGCAGCTCGCCCACGCCCAGCGGGCCGCCGAGACCGCCGGGATGCCCGTCGGCCTGATCCACGACCTGGCGGTCGGCGCGCACCCGGACGGCGCCGACGCCTGGGTGCTCCAGGACGTGCTGGCCGGCGGCATCTCGGTCGGCGCACCGCCGGACGCGTTCAACGCCCACGGCCAGGACTGGGGCCTGCCGCCCTGGCGCCCGGACGCGCTCGCCGCGGCCGGCTACGCCCCGTACGCCGAGCTGCTGCGCGCCGCCGCCCGGCACGCCGGGGCGATCCGGGTCGACCACGTGATGGGCCTGTTCCGGCTCTGGTGGGTGCCGGCCGGGCACGCGCCGACCGAGGGCGCCTACGTCCGCTACGACGCCGAGGCGATGCTCGGGGTGCTCGCCCTGGAGGCGCACCGGGCCGGTACCGCCGTGATCGGCGAGGATCTGGGCACGGTGGAGCCGGGGGTGCGGGAGGAGCTGGCGGCGCGCGGCATCCTCGGCACGTCCGTCCTCTGGTTCGAGCGGGACTGGCAGGCCAAGGGGGAGATCCTGCCCCCCGAACGCTGGCGGCCGGGCAGCCTGGCCACCCTGACCACCCACGACCTGCCGAGCACCGCGGCCCGGCTCTCCGGCGAGCACGTCGAACTGCGGCACCGGCTCGGCCTGCTGGCCCGCGCGCTCGGCGAGGAGCAGGCCGAGGCGGCGGCGGAGCTGGCCGACTGGCGGGCGGAACTGCTCCGGCTGGGCCTGCTGGCCGAGGGCGAGCCGCTCTCCGCGCAGGCGCTGTACCGCTTCCTGGCGGCCACCCCGGCCGGGCTGGTCGGCGTCTGGCTGCCGGACCTGGTGGGCGATCCGCGCCCGCAGAACCTGCCCGGCACCTGGGACCAGTACCCCAACTGGCGGTTGCCGGTCGCCGACGCCGAGGGCCACCCGGTGACGCTGGACGCCCTGGCCGCGGTACCGGCCGCCCGGGCCCTGCCCGATTTCCTGCGCGCCGGGCCGCAGCCGCAGCCGTCCCCGCCGGGCGGCCCCGGTACCCAGCCCCCGCCGACCCAGCCCCCGTCGACCCGGTCCGAAAGGCCGACCCCGCCGAGCGCGCCCGCGTAAACGACGGGTAAGTTGGGCGACGTGGACAAGAGGAACGCTTTGCGAGCCGGCGCGGTCTCCGCAACGGTCACGCTGATGATGCTGCTGTCGTCGCCCGCCATGGCCCTCACCCGGGACGACGGCGACGACCCGGGTAGCGGCCTGAGCGTCGCCCAGACCCTCGGCCTGTACGTGCTGGCCCCGATCGCGGCCTTCGTGATCATCGCCGCCCTGGCCGGCCTGCCGTACGGCGGCAAGGCCAAGAAGAAGTAGCCCGAGGGCCCGCCACAGGACCCGTACAGACCCCGAAGGGGCGCCGGACCAGGTCCGGCGCCCCTTCGGGCGTTCCCGCGGGATCAGCTCCGGGCGCCCGCCGCCCGGTCGGCCGCCTGGGCCTTCAGCGCGCGCTCCACACCGGCCCGCGCCTCGACGACCTGCCGGCGCAGCGCCGGGGCCGGTTCGGCCGAGGCCAGCCACGCGTCGGTGGCGTCCAGGGTGGCCTGCTCGACCTGGAGCGCCGGGTACAGGCCGACGACGATCTGCTGCGAGATCTCGTGGCTGCGGGTCTCCCAGACGCCCTTGACGGCCGCGAAGTACTTCGCGGTGTAGGGGGCGAGCAGCTCGCGCTGGTCGGCCTGCTGGAAGCCGGCGATCACCGCGTCCTGGACGTAGTTGGTGAGCGTGTCCGACTCCACCACGGAGGCCCAGGCCGCGGCCTTGGCCTCGGCGGTCGGCCGGGCGGCCCGGCAGCTGGCGGCGTGCTCCTGGCCGGCCGCGGTGTTGTCGCGGGCCAGCTCGGCCTCGACCGCCGCGTCGTCGGCGCGGCCGGTGGCGGCCAGCCGGGCGAGCAGCGTCCAGCGCAGCTCGGTGTCCACGGCCAGGCCCTTCAGCTCGACCGAGCCGTCCAGCAGCCCGGCGAGCAGACCGAGCTGCCCGTCGGTGCGGGCGACGCCGGCCAGCGTGCGGGCCCAGGCCAGCTGGTGGTCGCTGCCGGGCTCGGCGGCGCGCAGCCGCTCCTCGGCGGCCTCGGCCCAGCGGGCCAGACCCTGCTCGCGCCAGGCCGGGTCGGCGTAGGCGTCGAGGGCCAGCTTGACCTGACGGTGCACCGACTGGACGACGCCGATGTCGGACTCCCGCTCCAGGCCGGAGAGCGCCAGCGCGAGGTAGTCGCGGGCGGCCAGCTCGCCGTCGCGGGTCATGTCCCAGGCGGAGGCCCAGCACAGGGCGCGCGGCAGCGAGTCGGCGAAACCGCCGAGGTGCTCGGTGACGACGGCCAGCGAGTCCTCGTCGAGGCGGACCTTGGCGTAGGAGAGGTCGTCGTCGTTGAGCAGGATGACGGCCGGGCGGTGGCGGCCGACCAGCTCCGGGACGTCGGTGCGCGGGCCGTCGACGTCCAGCTCGATCCGGTCGGTGCGCACCAGCGCGCCGTCGGCCGGCTCGTAGAGGCCGATGGCGATCCGGTGCGGGCGCAGCACGGCCTCGCCGCGGGCGCCGGCCGGCAGCGCGGGGGCCTCCTGAAGGACGGTGAAGGTCTCGATCGCGCCGTCGCCGTCGAGGGTGAGCTCCGGGCGCAGCACGTTGATCCCGGCGGTCTCCAGCCAGGCCTTGGACCAGGCCTTGAGGTCGCGCCCGCTGGTCTCCTCCAGCGCGCCGAGCAGGTCGCTCAGGCGGGTGTTGCCCCAGGCGTGCCGCTTGAAGTACGCCTGCACGCCCTGGAAGAAGGCGTCCTGGCCGACGTACGCCACCAGCTGCTTGAGCACCGAGGCGCCCTTGGCGTAGGTGATGCCGTCGAAGTTGACCATGACGTCTTCGAGATCGTTGATCTCGGCCATGATCGGGTGGGTGGACGGCAGCTGGTCCTGCCGGTACGCCCAGGTCTTCATCTGGTTGGCGAAGGTGGTCCAGGAGTGCGGCCACTTGGAGCCGGGGGCCTCGGCCTGGCAGACGGCCTCGGCGAAGGTCGCGAACGACTCGTTCAGCCAGAGGTCGTTCCACCACTCCATGGTGACGAGGTCGCCGAACCACATGTGGGCCAGCTCGTGCAGGATCGTCGCGGCCCGCTGCTCGTACGCGGCGTCGGTCACCTTGGAACGGAACACGTACTGGTCGCGCAGGGTGACGGCGCCCGCGTTCTCCATCGCGCCGGCGTTGAACTCCGGGACGAAGAGCTGGTCGTACTTGGCGAACGGGTACGGGTAGTCGAACTTCTCCTGGAAGTAGTCGAAGCCCTGCTTGGTGACCGCGAAGATCGCCTCGGCGTCCAGGAACTCGCGCAGCGAGGGCCGGCAGTAGACGCCCAGCGGCACCTTCTGGTCGCCGTTCTCGTAGCTGTCGAAGACACCGACGTACGGGCCGGCGACGAGCGCGGTGATGTAGGTGGAGATCCGGCCGGTCGGCTCGAACGTCCAGACCTGGGTGTCGCCCTCGCCGGTCGGGACCGGGGTGGGGGAGTTGGAGACCACGACCCAGCCCCGGGGGGCGGTCACCCGGAAGGTGAACGCGGCCTTGAGGTCGGGCTGTTCGAAGGAGGCGAAGACGCGGCGGGCGTCCGGCACCTCGAACTGGGTGTACAGGTAGGTCTCGCCGTCGACCGGGTCGACGAACCGGTGCAGGCCCTCACCGGTGTTGGTGTAGGCGCAGTCGGCGACCACCCGCAGCTCGTTCTCGGCGGCGAGGCCGGGCAGCGCGATCCGGCTGTCGGCGAAGTTCGCGGTGTCGATCCGCTCGCCGTTGAGCGTGATCTCCTCGACGCTCGGTGCCACCAGGTCGATGAAGGTGGCCGCGCCGGGGGTGCTCGCGGTGAACCGGACCACGGTGGTGGACCGGAAGGTGCCTCCTTCGCGGGCCGAGCTCAGGTCGAGCTCGATGTCGTACGCGTCCACGTGCAGGAGGTCGGCCCGGGTGCGGGCCTCCTCACGGGTCAGGTTGGTGCCGGGCACTCGCAGGACTCCTTCGTCAGGCTGATGCTTCGCATCCTCCCATGCCCAACGCGCGGGGCCGGCGAATAATCGCGGGCGGGGCGGAGCAGGCCGTTCGGCCCGTCCCGCCCCGCCCGCGACGGGGGGTCAGCGCATCTCGCGCCGACCGCATTTCCCGGGGTGGCGGTGCCTCACTTCTTGGCGTACTTGAAGACCGGCGCGTCCGAGCCGCCGCTGCGGGCGAAGCCGACGAGCGAGCCGTCCGGCTGGATCACGTACTCCGTGCTGCTGGAGACGGTGTAGGTGCCCTTCGGCGCCGCGAGGTCGCCGAGTTCGCTCACCGAGCCGTCGGTGGGCGCGAGCGTGACCAGCTTGGCGTCCTTGTTGTAGCCCATGTCCAGCACCGCGCGGACCCGGCCGTCCTTGTCGGTGCCGGAGACCAGCCGGATGCCCTGGTTGGTGCCGCCGGTGGAGGACCAGAGTCGCTTGCCGGTGGTCAGGTCGTACGCGTTGATGGCCGGCTTGGTGCCGTTGACCTGCGCGTACAGCGTGGTGCCGCTGATCACGTTCTGGGTGAACGCCTCGTGCTCGCCGGAGAGCCGCAGGCTGTCCGAACCGGCTTCCTTGACCGGCAGCTTGGCCATCGGCTTGTTGCTCTTGTCGAACGGCAGCACGTAGTCGCCGCTGGTGTTGTTGGTGATCAGCAGCACCAGGGGCGAGGACGAGAGGGCCTTGTCGACGTGTTCCAGGTCGTCCAGCGGGAGCGCGCCGCTGGTGGCCTTGCCGGTCTCCGCGTCCACGATCTGGAGCTGCGCCGTGGTGTTGGAGCCCTGGTAGCAGCGGTCGCTGATCGCGATCTGGTTGCCGGCCGCCCTGCTGTAGACGGAACAGTTCTTCTCGCGCGGCTGGTACTGCCAGACCGGCGAGCCGTCGGTGATGCTGACCGCGCCGATGGCGGTGCCGGCGATCACGACGGTCTTGTCGGTGATGCTCAGGGTCGGCCCGGAGAGCCGGTCGGTGGTCACCTTGGTCGACCAGAGCAGCTTGCCGCTGGTGAGGTCCACCGTGCCGACCGTGGAGCAGTCGCTGTCACCGGTGTTGAGCGACACCGCGACCACGTGCTTGGAGTTCACCCCGTGCGAGACGGTGCAGAACTCCTTCGCGCCGGCCGGCGGCGCGATGGTCCACGCCTCCTTGCCGTCGGAGGCGTTGACGGCCCGGATGCCGGTGGTGTCCGCGCGGACGAGGACCTTGTCGGTGCCCCAGGCCCCGAGGACCTGGGAGCCGCTGCCGGCGTTGGCGGGCTTGGCGGCGTTCCAGGCGAGGTTGTAGGCGCCCGCCTTGCCGCCGCCGGTGCCGCCACTGGCGCTGGCGCTCGGGGAGTTCGAGGTGGTCGGGTCGTCGGTGGTCCCGCCGGTGACGCTGCCGCCGGTGACGGTGCCCCCGGTGCTCGCCACGGGGTCGTGCTTGGGGTCGTCGGTGAGGAGCACGACCAGGCCGGCCACGATGGCGATCGCCAGCACGCCGCCGATGATCCCGCCCCAGAGCATCACCGGGTTGCGCTGCTTCGGCGCGGGCGGCACCGGCACGCCCTGGTAGCCGTACCCGGCCTGCTGCGGGTACCCGTAGCCGTTGGCCGGCGGCGGGGCGGGGTAGCCGTACGGCTGGCCGGCGACGGGCGCCTGGTACGGCGGAGCCGGGTCGTACGGGCCGACCGGTGCGCCCGGCGGGGGCGGCGGCGCGCTCTGCGCGGGGAACGCGGCCGCGGTGGGCGCGTAGGCGTACTCGCTGCCCGGAGCCGGAGCCGGAGCCGGCCCGGGCGGCGGTGGTGTGCCGGGCGCGGCCGGTGCGACCCGGCCCGGGACCGGCGCCCCGTCGACATGTGTCCTCTGGTCCGCCACGGCGGCCGGGTCCACGCCGCCGGGCGTGCGCCCGAGTGAGACGCCCCGGTTGCCCTGCGCACCGCCGCCGGACGAATCGCCTGTCCCCGGTATCGGGTGATCCCCTGCCATCTGCTGCCCCGTCATGTCTGGAAGCGCCCCCCGGCCGGTTCACATCCGGGGCCGGTGGGGCGGGTGAGATTGGGCACCATCGTACGGGTGGGCTTTCCCGGGCCCTCCTCAGGAGCCCCCGGACCCCTGCGCGACGGCCCCGGACCGCACCGGCCGCCGCCGTCCGGTCCCGCCCCGGACCGCACCCCCGGGCCGCTCCGCGCCGTAGGCTTCAGGAGTTGAAGGGGACGCCCGGCGGAGGGGTTCCCTCGCCGTTGGGAGGGTCGATCATGTCGACGGACACACCGGGCTCGCAGTCCTCGCTGCACCGGGCGAACCTGGACCGGGTGCTGCGGGCGGTGCGGATGGCCGGCTCGCTGACCCAGGCGGAGATCGCCCGCGGCACCGGCCTCTCGGCGGCCACCGTGTCCAACATCGTCCGGGAGCTGAAGGAGGGCGGCACCGTCGTGGTCGCCGACACCTCCTCCGGCGGCCGCCGCGCCCGCAGCGTCTCGCTCAGCGGCGACGCGGGGATCGTGGTGGGCATCGATTTCGGCCACACCCATCTCCGGGTCGCCGTCGGCAACCTGGCGCACCGGGTGCTCGCCGAGGAGAGCGCGCCGATCGACGTCGACGTCTCCGCCGAGCAGGGCTTCGACCGCGCCGAGGCGCTGGTCGAGCGGCTGCTCCAGCAGGCGGGTTTCCGCCCCGACAAGGTGATCGGCGTCGGCCTCGGCGTGCCCGGCCCGATCGACGTGGAGACCGGCGCCCTCGGCTCCACCGCGATCCTGCCCGGCTGGACCGGCATCGCCCCCGGCCGGGAGCTGGCCGAGCGGCTCGGCATGCCGGTGCACGTGGACAACGACGCCAACCTCGGCGCGCTCGGCGAGCTGGTCTGGGGCGCCGGCCGCGGGGTGAGCGACCTCGCCTACATCAAGGTGGCCAGCGGCGTCGGCGCCGGTCTGGTCGTCAACGGCCAGCTCTACCGCGGCCCGGGCGGCACCGCCGGTGAGATCGGGCACATCACCCTGGACGAGGCCGGCCCGGTCTGCCGCTGCGGCAACCGGGGCTGCCTGGAGACCTTCGTCGGCTCCCGCTACCTGCTCGGCCTGCTCACCCCCACCCTCGGCACCGGGCTCACCCTGCCCCGGGTGGTCGAGCTGGCCCACCACGGCGACCTCGGCTGCCGCCGGGTGATCGCCGACGCCGGCCGGCAGATCGGCAGCGGCGTCGCCACCCTCTGCAACCTGCTCAACCCCCGCCGGGTCATCCTCGGCGGAGACCTCGCCGAGGCCGGTGAGCTGGTGCTCGGCCCGATCCGGGACTCGGTGGCCCGGTACGCCATCCCCAGCGCCGCCCGTCAGCTCTCGGTGGTCCCCGGCACCCTGGGCGGCCGGGCCGAGGTGCTCGGCGCGCTCGCCCTGGTGATGAGCGAGATGGACGAGTCGGGCGCCGTCGGCCGCCCGGTCCCGGCGTCCGTCGCCCGGCCCTGAGCGGGGCGCGGCCCCGGCCGGATCCGGGTGCGGGCCGCACCCCGGCGGCCGGCGGTAACCGGCCGGTGGCACCGGGCGCGCCGCTCGGTGTCCGGGAGGCGGACATTAGACTCGACCGGTCGGCACCGACCGAGACCGTCGGAGCGCGCCGGCACACCGGGCAGCGACGCCCGTCGGACCCCCGCGGTCCGCAACTTTGAACGAGGAGGAACGGGTGGCCCTGCTGACCCGCATTCGGGGACCGCGCGATCTCGACCGGCTCACGCCCGGACAGCTGGCCGCACTGGCCCAGGAGATCCGGACCTTCCTGGTGACGGAGGTCTCCAAGACGGGCGGCCACCTCGGGCCCAACCTCGGCGTGGTGGAGCTGACCATCGCGCTGCACCGGGTCTTCGACTCCCCGCGCGACCGCATCCTCTTCGACACCGGCCACCAGAGCTACGTCCACAAGCTGCTCACCGGCCGCCAGGACTTCTCCCGGCTGCGGATGAAGGACGGCCTCTCCGGCTACCCCTCCCGCGCCGAGTCCGAGCACGACGTGATCGAGAACTCGCACGCCTCCACCGTGCTCTCGTACGCCGACGGTCTCGCCAAGGCCAACCAGATCCAGGGGCACCAGGACCGCCCGGTCGTCGCCGTCATCGGCGACGGCGCGCTCACCGGCGGGATGGCCTGGGAGGCGCTCAACAACATCGCCGACGCCAAGGACCGCCCGCTCGTCATCGTCGTCAACGACAACGAGCGCTCCTACTCGCCGACCATCGGCGGCATGGCCAACCACCTCGCCACGCTGCGCACCACCCAGGGCTACGAGCGCTTCCTCTCCTGGGGCAAGGACGCGCTGCAGCGCACCCCCGTGGTCGGCCAGCAGCTGTTCGAGACCCTGCACGGCGCCAAGAAGGGCCTGAAGGACTTCATCGCCCCGCAGGGCATGTTCGAGGACCTCGGCCTCAAGTACATCGGCCCGATCGACGGCCACGACCTCACCGCCCTGGAGTCCGCGCTGACCAAGGCGCGCGGTTTCGGCGGACCGGTGATCGTGCACTGCCTCACCGAGAAGGGGCGCGGCTACCACGCCGCCGAGAACAACGACGAGGACCGCTTCCACGCGGTCGGCGTGATCCACCCGGAGACCGGTCTGCCGATCAAGAGCTCCGGCAAGGACTGGACGTCGGTCTTCGGCGAGGAGATGGTCGCGCTCGGCCACGAGCGCGAGGACATCGTCGGCATCACCGCGGCGATGCTCCACCCGGTGGGCCTGGCGCCGTTCGCCAAGGCCTTCCCGGAGCGCATCTTCGACGTCGGCATCGCCGAGCAGCACGCCGTCACCAGTGCCGCCGGTATGGCCACCAACGGCCTGCACCCGGTCTTCGCGGTCTACGCGACCTTCCTCAACCGGGCCTTCGACCAGGTCCTGATGGACGTCGCCCTGCACAAGCTGGGCGTCACCTTCGTGCTGGACCGCTCCGGCGTCACCGGCACCGACGGCGCCTCGCACAACGGCATGTGGGACATGTCGATCCTGCAGGTCGTCCCCGGCCTGCGGCTGGCCGCCCCGCGCGACGCCGACCAGCTCCGCGCCCAGCTGCGCGAGGCCGTCCAGGTCGGGGACGCCCCGACCGTGGTCCGCTACTCCAAGGGCACGGTCGGCCCGGCCGTCGCCGCGGTCGGCCGGGTCGGCGGCATGGACGTGCTGCGCGCGGCCGAGGCCCCGGCCGGCGACCGCCGTGCCGACGTGCTGATCGTCTCGGTCGGCGCGATGGCCCCCACCAGCCTGGAGGTGGCCGACCTGCTGGCCGCCCAGGGCATCACCGCCACCGTGGTGGACCCGCGCTGGGTCAAGCCGGTGGACGCCGCCCTGCCCGGCCTGGCGGCCGAGCACCGGGTGGTCGTCACGATCGAGGACAACGGCCGGGTCGGCGGTGTGGGCGCGGCCGTGGCGCAGGCGCTGCGCGACGCCGAGGTGGACGTGCCGGTGCGTGACTTCGGCATCCCGCAGCAGTTCCTGGACCACGCCTCGCGGGCCGAGATCCTCGCCGAGATCGGCCTCAACGCCCCGGACATCGCCCGCCGGGTCACCGCGCTGGTCTCCCGGCTGGACGTGGCCCCCGTCGAGGCCTGACCGGGGCCCGGGCCGCCCCACGGACGGCCGACCGACGCAACTCTGTAACAGTTCGTCACAGGCAAGGCTGATAATCGCACCGAAAGGCGGGACCGGCGCTGCCCGCGCCGATCCCGCCCGGTAGGTTGTCACTCGTGCCGACGACCCCCACCCACCCACGCCTCGCCGGCCCGGCCCAGCGCCTGCCCATGGCGGCCTTCCTGGCCGACCGCTGGGCGGGCGTCCGTACGGGTTACTGGACGAGGCTGGTGCCGGTGCTGGCCCTGGTCGCGCTCGTCACCCACATCCCCTCCTTCGTCCGGCCGGTCTGGAGCCCCGACGAGGGCTTCCTGGCCACCCAGGCGCGAATGCTCTCCGACGGCGGGGTGCTGTACGACACCGTCGTGGACCGCAAGCCGCCGCTGCTGCCCTGGCTCTACCAGGCCTGCTTCACCGTCTTCGGCTCCGCCTCGCTCTGGCCGCTGCGCACCCTGGCCGTGGTCGCCCACCTGGTCACCGCGATCCTGCTGGCCTCGATCGCCCGCGGCCGCTGGGGCAACCGGGCCGGCGCCGGGGCGGGCCTGCTCTACCTGCTGGTCTCCATCGGGCTCTCCCCGGAGGACACCCAGGCGGCCACCTTCGAGGTCTTCATGCTGCCCGCCATGGTGGCCGCCTTCCGGTACGCCGAGCGGCGCCGCTGGCTGGCCGCGGGCATCGCGGTGGCGCTCTGTTCGCTGACCAAGCAGACCGGCGGCGCCGTGATGCTGCCGGTGCTCTGGATGCTGTTCCAGGACGCCCGCCGGCGCGGGGTGCGCTGGCCGCCCGCCCTGTTCAAGATCGGTTTCGGGTTCACGCTGCCGATAGCGCTGGTCGCGGTGATCCTCACCAAGCCCAAGGGCTTCCTGTTCTGGGTGGTCACCGGCAGCGGCGACTACGCCTCCTTCGGCGGTGCCTGGCTCCAGATGACCGGCCGGGCGCTGGGCAACTCCGCGATCCTGGTCGGGGCCGGCCTGGGCTTCCTGCTGCCGGTCGGGCGCCGGCTCTGGCTGAAGTACCGCCACCGCCCGCTGCCCGTCGCGGGGGAGGAGCACGGTTCCACCACCGACCTCTGGGTCTGGCTGCTCTCCTCGGCCGTCGCGGTCAGTGTCGGCTTCCACTTCTTCGGCCACTACTACCTGCAGCTGATGCCCCCGCTGGTGCTGCTGGGCACCGGCGCGGTCGCCACCTCGGCGGTCCGCTGGCGGCCGGTCCTGGTGTACACCACGGCCGTCGCGACGGTGTTCTGGGGCCTGGCGCTGGCCTGGCCGGGGGAGCGGCTCGACCGGACCACGGAGGTCGCCACCGCCGTCGCCGCGCAGACCACGCCGAAGGACACCGTGCTGGTCTGGGGCATGCACCCGGAGCTGTACTGGCTGGCCGACCGCAAGCCGGCCACCCGCTACCTGACGGCGGGCTTCCTGACGAACTACAGCGGCGGCAAGGACGGCAACCCGAACGTCGGCGAACAGTTCAGCGTCAGCAACGCCTGGCAGACCTTCGACCAGGAGATCGCCAAGAGCCTGCCCGAGGTCGTGGTGGACGACTCCGGCCTCGCCCCGTACCAGCCCGGGCTGGTGCCGAAGATCGAGAACCTGCTGGACACCCACTACGAGATGGTCGGCGTCTTCGCCGACACCGTGGTCTACCGCCTCAAGCGCTGAGCCCCGGGCCCGGCACACGAGCAGGAGCCCCGGTGACCTCCACGGTCACCGGGGCTCCTGAGGGTCCGGCCGCGTTACGCGGGGACGGAGGCCACGCCCGGGGCGAGGAACCTCTTGCCGTTCACCCGCTCGGCGACGCCCGAACGGTCCAGGTACGGGGTGATCCCGCCCAGGTGGAAGGGCCAGCCGGCACCGGTGATCATGCAGAGGTCGATGTCCTGCGCCTCGGCGACGACACCCTCCGCCAGCATCAGGCCGATCTCCTGCGTCACGGCCTCCAGCGCGCGGTCGAGGACCTGCTCCTCGGTCAGCACGGAGTCGCCGAAGGTCAGCAGCTCCAGCACCTCGGGGTCGAGGACCTGCTTGCCGTCGACCCAGGTGTAGAAGCCGCGCTTGCCGGCCTTGACCACCCGGCCGAGGTTCTCGGAGACGGTGAACCGCTCCGGGAAGGCGCCGTGCAGGGTCTCCGAGACATGCAGCGCGATGGCCGGGCCGACCAGCTCCAGCAGCACGATCGGGGACATCGGCAGACCGAGCGGCTCGACGCCCTTCTCGACGGTGGCGATCGGGGTGCCCTCGTCGATGATGCTCTGGATCTCGCCCATGAAGCGGGTCAGGATCCGGTTCACCACGAACGCCGGGGCGTCCTTGACCAGTACGGCGGTCTTCTTCAGCTTCTTCGAGACGCCGAAGGCCGTGGCCAGCGAGGCGTCGTCGGTCTGCTCGCCGCGGACGATCTCCAGCAGCGGGAGGATCGCGACCGGGTTGAAGAAGTGGAAGCCGACGACCCGCTCGGGGTGCTTCAGCTTCGAGGCCATCTCGGTGACCGAGAGCGAGGAGGTGTTGGTCGCCAGCACACAGGTCGGCGAGACCACGTTCTCCAGGTCGGCGAAGACGGTCTGCTTGACGCCCATCTCCTCGAACACGGCCTCGATCACGAAGTCCGCGTCGGCGAAGCCGGCGGCCTTGTCGAGCGAGCCGGTGACCAGGCCCTTGAGGCGGTTGGCCTTGTCCTGGCCGATCCGCCCCTTGCCGAGCAGCTTGTCGATCTCGGTGTGGACGTAGCCGACGCCCTTGTCGATGCGCTCCTGGTCGATGTCGGTGAGGACCACCGGCACCTCCAGCCGGCGGGCGAACAGCAGCGCCAGCTGCGAGGCCATCAGACCGGCGCCGACCACGCCGACCTTGGTGACCGGGCGGGCCAGCGACTTGTCCGGCGCGCCGAACGGGCGCTTGGCCCGGCGCTGCACCAGGTTGAAGGCGTAGATGCCGCTGCGCAGCTCGCCGCTCATGATGAGGTCGGCCAGGGCCGCGTCCTCGGCGTCGAAGCCCGCCTGCAGGTCCTGGTCCTTGACCCGGGCGATGATGTCCAGCGCCTTGTACGCGGCCGGAGCGGCACCGTGCACCTTGGCGTCGGCGACCAGCCGGCCCCAGGCGACGGCGTCGTCCCAGGCCTTGCCGCGGTCGATCTCCTCGCGCTCGACCACGACGTCGCCGTTGAGGACCTTGGCGGTCCACAGCAGCGACTGTTCCAGGAAGTCGGCCGGCTCGAAGATCGCGTCCGCGATGCCGAGCTCGAACACGTCCGCGCCCTTGAGCTGCTTGTTCTGGCTCATCGAGTTCTCGATGATCACCTTGACGGCCTTCGCCGGACCGACCAGGTTCGGCAGGAGGGTGCAGCCGCCCCAGCCCGGGACGAGGCCCAGGAAGACCTCGGGCAGCGAGAAGGCCGGCACGCCCGCGCTGACCGTGCGGTAGGTGCAGTGCAGGCCGACCTCGACGCCGCCGCCCATCGCCGCGCCGTTGTAGTAGGCGAAGGACGGGACGGGCAGCGCGGCGATCCGCTTGAAGACCTCGTGGCCGCCCTTGCCGATGGCCAGCGCGTCCGCGTGCTCCTTGAGCAGCTCGACGCCCTTGAGGTCGGCGCCGACCGCGAAGATGAACGGCTTGCCGGTGACGGCGACGCCGACGATCGTCCCCTCGGCGGCCTCCGCCTCGACCTGGTCGAGTGCGGCGGACAGCTTCAGCAGCGAGCCCGGGCCGAAGGTGGTCGGCTTGGTGTGGTCGAAGCCATTGTCCAGGGTGATCAGGGCCAGCCGTCCGGCCCGCAGCGGCAGGTCCAGGTGGCGTACGTGCGCGGTGGTCACGACCTCGCCGGGGAACAGCCCGGCGCCGTGCTGCAGCAGCTCAGTGGTGCTCATGGTCACTTACCGCCCTCGGACTCTGCCTGCTCGGTGGCTCCGCTCCAGTGCGGGTTCTCCCAGATGATCGTGCCGCCCATGCCGAAGCCGATGCACATCGTGGTGAGGCCGTAGCGGACGTCCGGGCGCTGTCCGAAGCGGCGGGCCAGCTGGTTCATCAGGCGCACGCCGGAGGAGGCCAGCGGGTGGCCGTAGGCGATCGCGCCGCCGTACGGGTTGACCCGCTCGTCGTCGTCCGCGATGCCGTAGTGGTCCAGGAAGGCGAGCACCTGGACGGCGAAGGCCTCGTTGATCTCGAAGGCCTGGATGTCGTCGATGGTCAGACCGGCCTTGGCCAGCGCCTTCTCGGTGGCCGGCACCGGGCCGATGCCCATGACCTCGGGCTCGACGCCCGCGAAGGCGAACGAGACCAGCCGCATCCTCACCGGGAGGCCGAGCTCCTCGGCGACGTCCTCGGCGGCCAGCAGCGAGGCGGTGGCGCCGTCGTTCAGACCGGCCGAGTTGCCCGCGGTGACGTTGCCGTGCGGGCGGAACGGGGTCTTGAGGCCCGCCAGGTTCTCCAGGGTGGTGCCCGGGCGCATCGGCTCGTCCACGGTGGCCAGGCCCCAGCCGGTCTCGCCGACCTCGGGGTTGGTGTTGCGGATCGAGATCGGCACCAGGTCGGGCTGGATGTCGCCGTTGGCGTACGCCTTGGCGGCCTTCTCCTGCGAGCGCACGGCGTAGGCGTCGCAGCGCTCCTTGGTCAGGTGCGGGAACCGGTCGTGCAGGTTCTCCGCGGTCATGCCCATGAACAGGGCGGACTCGTCGACCAGCTTCTCGGAGACGAAGCGCGGGTTGGGGTCGACGCCCTCGCCCATCGGGTGGCGGCCCATGTGCTCGACGCCGCCGGCCACGACCACGTCGTACGCGCCGAAGGCGATGCCGCCGGCGGTGGTGGTGACGGCGGTCAGCGCGCCGGCGCACATCCGGTCGATCGCGTAGCCCGGGACGGACTTCGGCAGGCCGGACAGCAGGGCGGCGGTGCGGCCGATGGTCAGCCCCTGGTCGCCGATCTGCGTGGTGGCCGCGACGGCGACCTCGTCGATCCGCTCGACGGGCAGGTTCGGGTTACGGCGTACGAGTTCCCGGATGCACTTGACGACCAGGTCGTCGGCGCGGGTCTCGTGGTAGATGCCCTTCGGGCCGGCCTTGCCGAACGGGGTGCGGACGCCATCGACGAAGACGACGTCCCTCGCGGTACGAGGCACGGGGGCTCTCCTCCCAGGGACCAACGGTTGAGGTGGGCAGGCCGCCGCCGTCGAAGACCCGGGCGGCGCCGCTCCACCGCCATGCTACCCGTCGGTAACCAACCTGCCCAGGCCCGGCGGCCCGATCTCCCCGTGTGTCCCGCGCCACGTCCCCGCCACACCCCGTCACATGCCTCTGCGGACTCCCCCGGCCCGGGTACGCCGAAAGGGGATGCCGTCCGTGACGACATCCCCTTTCGGCGTACCTCCGTGTGCCGGTGCTGCTCAGTTCTCCTGGGCCGCCGCCTTGGCGAAGGCCGCGGCCATCGCCGGTGCCACCAGCTCCACCTGCCACTGCCGGGCGCCGAGCCGGCGCAGCGCGGCGGCCACCCGTTCGGCGTCGGCGTCGGCCGGCGGTTCCCAGGAGACCCGGCGGACCAGGTCCGGGGTGATCAGGTTCTCGGCCGGCAGGTTGTGCCGCTCGGCCAGCTCGCTCACCGCGGCCCGCGCCCCGGACAGCCGGGCGGCGGCCACCGGGTCCTTCTCGGCCCAGGCGCGCGGCGGCGGCGGGCCGTCGTGCGGTGCGGCGGCGGGCGGCAGCTGGTTCTCCGGGACGTCCCGGCCCCGCTGTACGGCCGCCAGCCACTGTTCCAGCTGGCGCCGGTGCACCCGCGGCCCGAAGCCCTGAACGCCCTGGAGGGCGGCGATGTTGAGCGGCATGGCCAGCGCGGCGTTGACGATCGCGGCGTCCGAGAGCACCCGGCCCGGCGAGATGTCGCGCTCCTGCGCGGTCCGGTCCCTGGTCAGCCACAGCTCGCGCACCACGGCCAGCTGGCGGCGCCGGCGGACCTTGTGCAGCTGGGAGGTGCGGCGCCACGGGTCGGTGCGCGGCGCGGGCCGGGGTGCGGCGGCGATCGCGGCGAACTCCTCCAGCGCCCAGTCGAGCTTGCCCTGGGCGTCCAGCTCCTGTTCGAGTGCGTCACGCAGCTCGACCAGCACCTCGACGTCCAGAGCGGCGTAGCGCAGCCAGGGCTCGGGCAGCGGGCGGGTGGACCAGTCGACCGCCGAGTGCTCCTTGGCCAGGCTCAGCCCGAGCACGCTCTCGGTCATCGGCCCGAGGCCGACCCGGGCGAAGCCGGCGATCCGCCCGGCCAGCTCGGTGTCGAACAGTCTCTGGGGTCTCATGCCGACCTCGGCCAGGCAGGGCAGGTCCTGGGTGGCGGCGTGCACCACCCATTCGGTGTCCGCGAGGGCGGCGCCCAGCCCACTGAGGTCGGGGCAGGCGATCGGGTCGATCAGCGCGGAGCCGGCGCCCGCGCGGCGGAGCTGGATGAGGTACGCGCGCTGTCCGTAGCGGTAGCCGGAGGCCCGCTCGGCATCGACGGCGACCGGTCCGGTACCCGCGGCGAAGGCGGCGACGGTGGCGGCCAGCGCCCCCTCGTCCGCCACGACTGGCGGGATCCCCTCCTTCGGCTCAAGGAGCGGGACCGGGGCTGCTTCTTCTGGGATGGCTGCTACGGCGTCGGTCACCCACCAAGGGTACGACGGTCCTCAGAACCGGGAGTGTTGTCGGACTGGTCAGACCGGGTCCATGACGATCTCTCCGCCCACCCGGTCCGAGCCGAAGCGCCGCACCAATCCCAACCCGCTCCCACCCGTTCGCCTCGTTCCGCCCGCCCCTATCCGCCTCGCCCGCCGCCCCAGCCCGCCCTACCCGCCCCGAGCCGAAGGGGCGCGCCGGTGCCGAAAGGAAGGAGCGAGGAGGCCCCGAGGAACGAGGGGTCTTGGAGCGACGACCGTCGGCACCGGACCAGAGCGCCCCGGAGGCGAGCGGGCGAAAACACAGAGGCGAGCGGGCGAAAATACGGCCCTGGAGGAAACGTTCCTCCAGGGCCGCCGCAGCGGTCCCACCTAGGGCGTCAGTGAATGATTCCGGTCCGCAACGCGACCGCGACCATCCCGGCCCGGTCGCCGGTACCGAGCTTCCGGGCGATCCGGGCGAGGTGGCTCTTCACGGTGAGCGCGGACAGGCCCATCGCCACACCGATCGCCTTGTTGGACTGGCCCTCCGCGACCAGCCGCAGTACCTCCACCTCGCGGCCGGAGAGCTCGCGGTACGCGGCCTGCTGTGCGCCCGGCGCTCCGGGGGCTCCGGGGGCGCCCGGCACACCGGCCGAGCCCGGCACGCCCGGCATGCCGGGGCGCCGCATCCGGCCGGCCAGGCCGCCCGCGCCGAGCGGCAGGCCCGGGCGGCCCGGCATGGCGACGTTGGTGCGCGTCCCGGTGACGACGTAGCCCTTGACGCCGCCGGCCAGCGCGCTGCGGACGGCGCCGATGTCGTCGGCGGCGGAGAGTGCCAGGCCGTTGGGCCAGCCCGCGGCGCGGGTCTCGGCCAGGATGGTCAGCCCGGAGCCGTCCGGGAGGTGCACGTCGGCGACGCAGATGTCGCGTGGGGTGGAGACCCGGGGGCGGGCCTCCGCGATCGAGGACACTTCGATCACGTCTCGGACGCCGAGGGCCCACAGGTGGCGGGTGACGGTGTTTCGGACGCGGGGATCGGCGATGACCACCATGGCGGTGGGCTTGGTCGGCCGGTAGGCGACCACGTTTGCGGGGTGCTCAAGAAGGACCGACACCAGGCCTCCTGCGGGGAGTGGCGGACGGAACCCCGATGGGGGCGGTCGGAGTGTTCCGCGTTTGGAAAGGGTCACAGTCTGCTTCGGCAGCTACCGTGCCCGGCTTTAGCGAAAGATCACGATCTAGTGAGTAACAATACGGACAAATCGCGCAGGCGACTGATGTGACATGCCTGGAATTCGTACAAAATCGATCAGATCCAGAGCGGATTGGCCGGTTTCGGTGGGTTTCGACCGGTCGATTGACGTGGAGCGGAACGAAGGCCACACTCCGTCAGCCCCGGGGGGCGCCGGTCCGATGCGGACCGGCGCCACTCCTTCGTGCGAACCGGCGCGAATCAGTGCGAACGCGGGCGCCGGCGGGCGGGCATCGGAACCACTCCACCGAGTGACGAGGCATCGGCGGACTGCTGCGCCGCCGGTACGGCCGGCGGCAGGCCGGCGCTGGTGCAGAGCAGGTCCCCCCAGGCCGCCAGGTGCCGCTCGAAGCGGCCGTCGGCCGGCGTCCAGGACGCGCGGATCTCGATCTCGGTGGACGACGCCCGGTCCGCCAGCGCGCCGAAGTACTGCGAGGCGCATCTGGTCACCGTGCCGGACGGCTCCACGAAGCCGGCGCCGTGCGTCTGCAGCGCGTCCAGCAGCCAGGCCCAGCCGACCTCGGAGAGCATCGGGTCGCCGGCCATTTCGGGCTCCAGTTCGGCCCGGGTCATGGTCACCACCCGGAAGTCACCGTTCCAGGCCTCCTGGCCGGCCGGGTCGTGCAGCAGCACCAGCCGGCCGTCGGCCAGCTCCTCGCCGTCCACCTCCACGGAGGCGGTCAGCGCGAACGAGTAGGGGGCGAGCCGGCGTGGCGCGGGTACGGCGGACAGTTCGATCTCGGGGCGCAACCGCACCCCGCTCAGTGCCTCGACGGCGGCCCGGAACTCGCTCGGCGCCCCCTCCCGACCCGTTCCGCCACCTGTTCCGCCACCCTGTGCGGGGTGCCCGCCGACCGCTGCCATGACCCGAAGACTAGGTCGAAAACCTGGGTAATCGCCGCAACTTCTGCCCGTGCGGCGTGCCGGGACGGCAATCCGGCCAGATCTTGGAGGAACCCACGAGGCCGGGCGGGGAGTGCCACCCGGGGTACGTGCGAAGATTTGAACCGTGAGTGAGACAACGGCAGACACCACGGCAGCCATCAGCACCGGTCAGCAGCCCCCCGCGCGCCGCGGCGCCGCGTACGACTCCGCCTTCCTGCGCGCCTGCCGGCACGAGCCGGTGCCGCACACCCCGGTGTGGTTCATGCGCCAGGCCGGCCGCTCGCTGCCCGAGTACCTGAAGGTCCGCGAGGGCATCCCCATGCTGGACTCCTGCATGCGGCCCGAGCTGGTCAAGGAGATCACCCTGCAGCCGGTGCGCCGGCACAAGGTGGACGCGGCGATCTTCTTCAGCGACATCGTGGTCCCGCTCAAGGCCATCGGCATCGACGTGGACATCAAGCCCGGCATCGGCCCGGTGATCGCCGACCCGATCCGCACCGCCGAGGACCTCAAGCGGCTGCGCCCGCTGGAGCCGGACGACGTCCCCTACATCACCGAGGCCGTCGGCCTGCTGGTGGACGAGCTCGGCTCCACCCCGCTGATCGGCTTCGCCGGGGCGCCCTACACCCTGGCCAGCTACCTGATCGAGGGCGGACCGTCCAGGAACCACGAGAACACCAAGGCCATGATGTACGGGCAGCCCGAGCTGTGGGCCGCCCTGGTGGACCGGCTGGCCGACATCACCTCCGTCTTCCTGAAGGTGCAGATCGAGGCCGGCGCCTCCGCCGTCCAGCTCTTCGACTCCTGGGTCGGCGCGCTCGCCCCCGACGACTACCGCCGCTCGGTGATGCCGGCCAGCACCAAGGTCTTCGACGCCGTCGCCGGATACGGTGTGCCGCGCATCCACTTCGGCGTCGGCACCGGTGAGCTGCTCGGCCTGATGGGCCAGGCCGGCGCGGACGTCGTCGGCGTGGACTGGCGGGTGCCGCTGAACGTCGCCGCCGAGCGGGTCGGCCCCGGCAAGGGGCTCCAGGGCAACCTCGACCCGGCCGTGCTGTTCGCGCCCACCAGGGCGGTCGAGACCAAGGCCCGCGAGGTGCTGCACGCCGCCCAGGCGATCGGCAGCAGCGGCCACATCTTCAACCTCGGCCACGGTGTGCTGCCCAGCATGGACCCGGACGCGCTCAGCCGGCTCGTCGCCTTCGTGCACGAGGCCAGCGCGCGCTGACCGGTCCAGGACAGGACGGTGGCGGGCCCCCGCAAGGCCGCCCGCCACCGCTGTCTCAGCTGTACCGCTCCTCTTCCTCCTCCACCGTCTCCTCCGCCTCCGGACCGGCCGGGAAGCCGGGCCGGCCCGGCGCATGGGCGGGCCGCGGGGGCAGCTTGGCCGCCCGCCGCCGCCGGAGGAACCAGAAGGCGAACGCCGCGGGCCCGAGTACCAGCAGGAACGGCGCCACCGCCGCGACCGCGATCGCCAGCCCGCGGACGATCGTGACCAGCACGTCCCAGCCGCCGCCCAGCGCGGAGCCGACCGAGTGCCAGAAACCCTCCTCGCTCTGCTTCGGTGCGTCGGGCGCGTCGGTGTGGGCGGGCGTCGGCTCGCGCCGTGCGTCCAGCGTGAGGGTGGAGAGCGAAGTCCGGGCGGCCAGCTCCTTCTGCTGCTTCTGCAGCGACTCCAGGTCCGCCTCACGGCGGCTCAACTCGCTCTCCAGACTGGTGATGTCGGCCAGCGACTTCGCCTGGCCCATCAGCGCCCGCACCCGCTCCACGCTCGCCTGCTGGCTCTGGACCCGGCTCGCCACGTCCGCGACCTGCTGGGTCACGTCGTCCGCCTGGCTCTTGCGCGACAGCACCTCGCCGAGTGCGGAGAGCTGGTCCAGGGTCTGCTGGAACGCCGCCGACGGCACCTTGAGGGTGATCTGGCCGTTCAGCGGGCCGCCGGGCCGGGGGGCCGCGCTGTACGGGTCCCTTCCGTCGGGAGCCCCGCCGTTCACCGTCTCGCCGCCGATGTAGCCCCCGGCGGCGGCCGCCAGCTCGCGGGCCCTGGCGAGCACCTGGGAGACGTCCGTGGTCCGCAGCGACAGCTGCGCGGTGTAGGCGATCAGCCGGGTGTCCGCGGCCGGCACGGCGCCCGGCTGCCCGGTCGCCTGCCCGGTCTGCCCCGCCGCCCCCGCCGCCCCCGCCGTTCCGCCCGCTCCGGCCGGAGCCGCCGACTGTGCGGCACCGGCGGCCGGCGCTGCCGCGGCCGCGGGCGCCTCGTCCTTCCTCGCCGCGCTGTCGCCCCCCGCCCGGGCGTCCATGTTCCGCTTGGCCGCGCCGCACCCCCCGACCAGCAGCGCCGCCGCGACCACTCCGGCCGCCAGTGCGCCCGGTCTGCGTCGTCCTCGCACCACGATCGAACCCTCCCCGAACCTTCGGTCCGGCGCCCCGACCGGGGCGCCCAGACCATTCGACGGGCGAGGGCCCGAATCGGACCGGTCCGGGAGATCGCAACTCGATCACGGCTCGGTGGCGGAGGGGACACGTACGGTCGCCGGGGTGGCTACCCGGCCTCGACCTCGATGCCCGCCCGCCGCAGCAGCGCCGCCGTCACCCCGTCCCCCGGGCGCAGGGCGCCGGTGAACGTGCCGTCGTAGACCCGGCCGCAGCCGCACGAGGGGCTGCGGGCCATCAGCAGCGCCCGCCGTGCCCCGGCCGCCTCGGCGGCGGCCAGCGCCTGCCGGGCGCCGTCCAGGAACGCCCCGGTGCAGTCCGCCCCCGTCACGTCCACCACCCGGGCCCGCCCGGCCAGCACGTCCTCGCCGTCCCCACCGACGATCTCCGCCGCCGGCCGCGGCGTCGCCAGCCCGCCCGCCACCTCCGGGCAGACCACCACCGCCTGTCCGGCCTCCACCAGCCCCACGGCCGCCGCCGACGTCTTCGCCCGCCCGTCGTACCGGCACGGCACACCCGCCAGACACGCGCTCACCAGGATCGGTTCCATGGCGGAAAGCTTAGGGCGTGTCTGACAATTCCCGCCGGGCGTGCGGCGTTGGGGCACACACTCCCCCAGCCTCCGGCCGGGAGGTGCCCCCACGCCGCGTTGTCGTCGGTCGCCGATGCTCCGCATGGACTCCCTCCTCCGCCTTGCGATGCACGCACCCCAACGCCGCGCGCTGATCCGCCGCGAATTGTCAGACACGCCCTGGCCGTGCTCTGATCGGCGGCGCCGCGGAGGGGGAATCGTCCGGAAGCGGGCGGAGTGCGGCAAAGGTGTAAGGACCTGCAAGACTGCGAGGCATGTCGCAAGCACATGTCGTCGTGATCGGCGGCGGTATCGCCGGGCTGGCCGCGGCCGCCTTCCTCAGCGGTGCGGCCGGGGGGAGCGCGCGGGCCCGGGTGACGCTGCTGGAGGCGTCCGGGCGGGTCGGCGGGAAGCTGTACGGCGGAGAGGTCGGCGGGGTCCGGGTGGACCTGGGGGCCGAGTCGATGCTGGCCCGGCGGCCCGAGGCGGTCGAACTGGCCCGTGCGGTCGGGCTGGGCGAGGAGCTGGAACCGCCGACCACCGCCAAGGCCGCGATCTGGACCAGGGGCGCGCTGCGGCCGCTGCCCGGCGGGCAGGTGATGGGCGTCCCCGGTGACCTGGACGCGCTCGCCGCCTCCGGGGTCCTCACCGCCGAGGGGCTGGAGCGGACCCGGCACGAGGGCGGTACGGAGGTCGCGGACGACATCGCGATCGGCCGGTACGTCGCCGCCCGGCTCGGCCGCGAGGTCGTGGACCGGCTGGTCGAGCCGCTGCTCGGCGGCGTCTACGCCGGGCACGCCGACGAGATCTCGCTGCGCGCCGCCGTGCCGCAGCTGCTGCCGATCGCGCAGGGCGGCGGCTCCCTGGTGGCCGGGGTGCGCGAGCTGGCGACCCGGCCGCAGAGCACCGCCGGGCCGGTGTTCCAGGGCCTGCGCGGCGGCCTCGGCACGCTGCCGGAGGCGGTCGCGGCGGCCTGCGTCAGGGCCGGAGCCGAGCTGCGGACGCACACGCCGGTGGACGAGCTGCGCCGGGCCCCCGACGGCTGGCGGGTGGTGACCGGCGGCGGCGAGACGCTCACGGCGGACGCCGTCGTGCTGGCCGTGCCCGCGCCCGCCGCCGCCCGCCTGCTGCGCACGGACGCGCCGGGCGCGGCCGCCGAACTGGACGGGGTCGAGTACGCGGGGATGGCGCTGGTCACCCTCGCCTTCCGGCGCGCGGACCTGCCCGAACCGCCGGCCGGCAGCGGCTTCCTGGTGCCGCCGGTGGACGGCCGGCGGATCAAGGCGTCCACCTTCTCCTCCAACAAGTGGGGCTGGCTGGAGCGTTCCGCCCCGGACGCGTTCCTGCTGCGCACCTCACTGGGCCGGCACCGCGAGGAGCAGGCGCTGGACCTGCCGGACGAGGAACTGGTGGCCCGTTCGCTGGAGGACCTGGGCGAGGCGATCGGCCTGACCGCCCGTCCGTACGACACCGCCGTCACCCGCTGGCGGGCCGGCCTGCCGCAGTACCCGGTCGGCCATCTCGACCGGGTGGCCCGGATCCGGGCCGCGGCCGGGCGGCTCGGCGGGCTGGCGCTGTGCGGGGCCGCGTACGACGGGGTGGGCATCCCGGCGTGCGTCGCGAGCGCGCGGACGGCGGTGGCCGCGATCGTCGACAGACTGCCGACCCCGGAGACCGGGGAAGGTTCCACGGAGAGGACAATGGGCGCATGACTGAGACCGTTGAGCGGCAGCCGGAGCAGCAGCCCGAGAAGAAGAAGGCGCGCGACCTGAACCAGGTCATCCGCTACACCATGTGGTCGGTGTTCAAGCTCAAGGGCGCGCTGCCCGAGGACCGCACCGCCCTCGCGGCCGAGGTGGACGAGCTCTTCGCCCAGCTGGCCGCGAAGGACATCACGGTGCGCGGCACCTACGACGTGTCCGGTCTGCGTGCCGATGCCGACATCCTGGTCTGGTGGCACGCCGAGGACTCGGACGACCTCCAGGACGCGTACAACCGCTTCCGCCGCACCGGCCTCGGCCGGGTGCTGGAGCCGGTCTGGTCGAACATGGCGCTGCACCGCCCGGCCGAGTTCAACAAGTCGCACATCCCGGCGTTCCTCGCCGACGAGCGCCCGCGCGACTACGTCTGCGTCTACCCGTTCGTCCGCTCCTACGAGTGGTACCTGCTGCCGGACGCCGAGCGGCGCGCGATGCTCTCCGAGCACGGCCAGATGGCGCGCGGCTACCCGGACGTGCGGGCCAACACCGTGGCCTCCTTCGCCCTCGGCGACTACGAGTGGCTGCTCGCCTTCGAGGCGGACGAGCTGCACCGGATCGTCGACCTGATGCGCGACCTGCGCCCGTCCCGGGCCCGGCTGCACGTCCGCGAGGAGGTGCCGTTCTTCACCGGCCGCCGCAAGCCGGTGAGCGAGCTGCTCAACGGCCTGGTCTGACCGGCCGCGCACCATGTGGAGGGGCCCGCCTCGGCGGGCCCCTCCACGCGTTCTCCGGCCGGAGCGCGTCGGCCGGGCCGCGGTCAGTCGCGCTGGGGGCGGAGCGCCGCGCGCAGCCGGGCGTCCGGGAGGGCGGCCGGGCCGATCATCGCGACGGCGGTGAGCAGTTCACGCTCGTCGTCGTCGACGAGGCCGTGCTGGCGCGCCGGGCGGACCTCGCGCAGCACCTCCTGGCCGACCGGTGAGGCCCACTGGGTGTAGGGGTAGACGTCGACCCGGGCCATCAGCAGCGTGCCCGAGGTGAGGATCAGCGGCAGCGAGAACCAGGCGAGCGGCACCAGCGTGTCACCGTCCGCGGCCCCGCCGACGGCCAGCGCGGCGGCCAGCAGCACCAGCGAGAGCAGCAGCGCCTGCCGGACCTGCCGGATCACCAGGACGGTGTTCTGCTGCACCGACGCCGGGGTGGCCAGTCCGGCCAGGGTCAGCCGGCCGCCGATCTCCAGCACGGTGGGGTGGACGCCCATCGCCCGCCGCAGGTCGGCCGTCCGGCACTGGCCCTCGGGCCCGACGGTGGCGACCACCGCGCGTTCCAGCCGGCTGCGGCCCTTGGGGTCGACGACGGTGGTCCAGCCGGTGTGCGCGAGGTGCAGCCGCCCCCGGGAGGACATCAGGACGAGCGCCAGCTCCACCACCCGGTCCGGGCCGCCCGCCAGGTAGGCCGTCTCGTACAGCCCGATTCCGACGGCCTCGGACGGCCGCGGTCCGTCCTGTCCGGCGAGGGTGTCCGCGGTGGCGGTCATCCGGACCAGCCGGATGCAGGAGAGCACCGCGGCGACGCAGGCCGGGATCAGGAAGAGCAACCACATGGGCTTGTTGTAGACCTCTCGCGGTCGCGCGCGGAACGCATTCCCGGAGCGCGATACCGAACTGTGACGTCAGGAGCCGCAGCTCGAACCACCACAGCTCGAACCGCAGCTGGAGGAGGACGAGGACCCGCAGCTGCTGGAGCCGGAGCCGCAGCTCGACGAGGACGAGCCGCAACCGCTGGAACTGGAGCCGCAGCTGCCGCCGCCGCAGCCGGATCCGGAGGACCCGGAGTCGGAGGAGCCGCACCAGGCGGCCGAGCCGCCGCAGGAGGAGCCGGACGAGGACGACGAGCATGACGAGGACGACGAGGAGGAGGACGAGGAGCCGCCGGTGGCCGCCGTGGACCGGGCGGCCGCGTCGGCCGCCGCCGCGGCGAGCATCGCCTCCTGCAGTTCCTCGTCCCCGAGCCCGGCGGCGGCCAGCCCGCCCAGCGCGATCGCGCCGAGCAGCGCGCCGCCCGTCGACCTGGGCGCCAGACCGGCACTGGGCTTCCACGGCTTGCCGCTGTTCATCAGAATGAGCTGGCGGCAGCCGGCCAGGGTGATCCGGCCCTTGACCGGCCAGGTGAGGATCAGGGCGACCAGGCCCACCACGAGCAGGACCGGCGGGATCCACGGCGCGGGCCGGTCGGAGCCGGCGTCGCCGGAGTCCAGCAGATAGGCCGCGACGGTGAACACCACCACGCCCAGCAGGGCGAACCAGAGCCGGCGGCGTGCCAGGCGGGCCCGCCGCAGCCGGACGGGGTTGCGCATCAGGCCGCGGTCGGCGAGCCGGTCGCCGATCTCCTGGACGGCGGGGGAGCGCATCACCTCGCGGCGCAGCGGGGTGAGGTCGCGGTGCTTTGACGGTCCGACGGCCTCGATGATCGCGAGGTCCACGGCGTCGTACGGCGTGCCGGTGGTGACGGTGACCAGGCCGGCCCGGTTGACCACCACCCGGCCCGCCTGGTGCATCCGCACCAGCGCGGTGTCGAAGACCCGGCCGGGGCCCCCGGACAGGAAGGCGGTGTCCAGCAGCGGCAGGCCGCGGCCGGGCAGGCCCTTGGCGAAGGGCACGCGCTTGACCAGCACCTTGGCCCGGATCGCGGCGACGGCGGCCGCGGCCAGCAGGACGGCCGGGACCAGGTAGTAGACGTTGTGCCACATGGGCGTTTCCCCCGGAATGGTGAGGTCTTACAGTTCGTGGGAGGGTCCGGCGCTTCCCGCCGGCCTCTTCTGGTCGTGTGGCCGCGGGCCGGGTAGCAGGGCCCGGCGCAGGCGGGTGAGCGGGCCGGGCCGTCGCCCGGCGGCGGGGTCGAGCCACTGCCGCAGGGCGGTGCGGTGCTCCTCTCCCGTGGCATCGTCCGCGATCGCCCAGGCGGCGAAGGCGCGGGCGTCGGCGCGGTAGCCGCCGGTCTGCGGGTGCCGGCGGGCGTACGCGAGGAACAGCGGTCCGTACTGCGGCCCGAGCAGGCGGGGCAGGGCCGGGGCGACCTTGGCGGCGGTGTCGCGGCGCTTGGCGGCCAGGCCGATCGACTGGGCGCGCACCTGGGCCTCGTCGAAGCCGGGCGGGACGGGGCCGCCGGCCACCAGGGCGGCCAGCAGCGCCTCCTGGCGCCGGGCCAGCGCGGCGCGGGCGGCGGTCAGGTCCGGGGCCTCGGGCGCCGGGCTCCCGTGGGCGGGGATCTCGTGCGCCGGGGGCTCGTGCGCCGGGCTCTTGTGCGCGGGGCCCTCGGGCGCCGGGCTCTTGTGCGTGGGGCCCGTCATGTCGTGCGGCCCCCCTTCAGCACACGCCGGATGGCGTCCAGTTCGCCGGCCAGTTCGGCGGGCGGCGGGAAGGCGGCGTCCCGTTCCAGCAGCACCCCGGGCGGTGCCACCCGCGCGCAGAGCTCGGCCAGCACCTCCAGCACCGGCTCGGTGACGGGGTGGGCGTGGGTGTCGTGCCAGATGCCGTCGATCATCGTGCCGCCCGCCACATGGACGTAGGCCAGCGCCTCCAGCGGCAGTCGGTCCAGCTCGGCGGCCGGGTCCAGGCCCAGGTTGACCCGGTTGGTGTGCAGGTTGGCGACGTCGATCAGCAGCCGGACGCCGGTGCGCTCGACCAGCTCGGCGAGGAACTGGCCCTCGGTCAGCTCGTCGTCCGGCCAGGCCAGCTGGGCGGCGATGTTCTCCAGCGCCAGCGGCACCGGGAGCAGGTCCTGTGCGATCCGGACGTTCTCGGCGACGACCCGCAGGGCGTCGCGCGAGCGGGGCACCGGCAGCAGGTGCCCGGCCTCCAGGCCGCCGGCCCGGACGAACGCCAGGTGTTCGGTGACCAGCGGGGAGTCCAGCGCCTCGGCCGCCTCGGCGAGCCGGGCGAGCCGGGCCGGATCGGGCCGGTCGGCGCCGCCGAGGCCGAGCGCGACGCCGTGCGGCACGACGGTGACGCCGCGGGCCCGCAGGACGGTCAGCGACTCGGGCAGGTGGTCGGCGCAGATGTTCTCCGCGACCACCTCGACCCAGTCCAGGCCGGGTTGCCGTTCCACCACGGTGTCGATCTCACTGCGCCAGCCGAGGCCGATGCCGAGCCGGTTCGCCGGGGTGGCCGCCGCGGGCCGGTTCACTGCGGGGGAGGTCATCGGTGCGCGCCCCCTTCGGAGGGCTGGGTGGGGTGGCCGTCGGGTGGTGCGGGCGTCGTCGCCAGGACCGCCGGGCCGTGCTGCTGAGGATGTCCCCGGGTGGGGTGGCTGCCAAGCCTCGCCCGGTCATCTCAGAGCATTATTTGAGCTTGAGGGCCCGGTGGTGAGGGACTTTAGTCCCGTCCGCCGTGCCGAGCTGCTGGTGGGGGCCGAAATTCGGAGGCGGCCCGGCCGGGCGGGCGGTTAGCGTGGCGCGTCTATGACGACACTGACGATTCGTGACTTCCGCCCGGCCGACGCCGGGGCCGCCGCCGCCGCGCACACCGCGGGCCGTGAGCACCTCCTGCTCACCCCCGAGGTGTTCGTGTGGCTGAACACCCGCCAGGCCGGGGGCGAGCACTTCCGTACCTTCGTCGCCGAGCTGGACGGCGAGGTGGTCGGGTCGATCCGCTGCGGTGTGGTCACCGGGACGACGACCAAGGGCGTCGGGTACGCCAACGGCAGTGTGCTGCCCGCGTACCGGGGCCGCGGCGCCTTCACCGCGCTGCTGGCGGCGGCCGAGCGGCACCTCGTCGAGCACGGTGTGGTGGAGCTGCACAGCTGGGTGGACGACCGGCCGGAGTCGCTGGCCTTCGCCGCCCACCGGGGCTTCACGGAGGGGCGGCCGGCCCACTTCGCGGGCCGCGACCTGACGCTCCCGCTGCCGGCGGCCACGGTGCTGCCGCCGGGTGTCGGGCTCCGGCCGGCCACCGACTGGGTGGACGACCCGTACCCGGTCTTCCTCATCGAGGCGGACGCGATCCGCGACGAGCCCGGCGAGGTCGAGATGGACGCCGCCGACTACGAGGACTGGCTGCGCGGCGCATGGGCCCGGCCCGACCTCGACCGGGAGCTGACCGTGGTGGCGGTGGTGAACGGCGAGCCGGCCGCGTTCACCGCGGTGCAGACGGACGGCGCGCACCGGTACTGGTCGGCGTTCACGGCCTGCCGCCGGGAGTTCCGGGGGCGGGGCCTGAGCAAGCTGGCCAAGGCGGAGTCGCTGCGCCGGGCCCGGGCGGCGGGCTACCGCTGGGCGTACACCAGCAACGACGCGACCAATGCGCCGATGCTCGCGATCAATGCGTGGCTGGGATACGAACGCTGCGCGAGCGAGCGGAAGTTCACCAAGCGGCTGGACGGCTGAGGCCCCGCCGCCGCGGTCCGGGGGCGTACTCACCACGGGATTTCCGGATTTCTGCACCGAGTACCCGGACCCTGCCCGCGCTGTGATGGCCCCGGCCGGTCCGTCGTCGCGCCGTCCGTTCCCGTTTCGTGGTCCGTCCCGCTGGGTGAGACGATTGGTACCGACCAAGGGTGTGCGAATCGGGACAGGTCGGGAGAGTCTGGGGCGCGGCCTGTCGGTGAACGTACAGGAATTTTCCCGCCCCTGACACATCATGGGCATAATCGCGCACATGACGATCAACCGTGCGAACGTGAGCGCGATTGCCGAGGACCTGTATGTGTGGCTCCCCCCGAAGCGGGGCTGGGGCCTGGCCAACTGCGGACTGCTGGTCTCGCCGAAGACCGCACTGTGGATCGACACACCGTACGACCCCTCGATGGCCGCGGAGTTCCTCGCCGAGAGCCGCCGCCGGCTGCCCGACGGGGTCACGGTGGACCGGGTGATCGTCACGCACGCCAACGGCGACCACCTCTGGGGCGCCGGGGTGCTCCCGGACGCCGAGGTGATCTCCACCCGCGAGGCGCTGGAGCACATCCACTACGAGCCGACCCCGAAGCAGCAGCACGCGCTGGTGACGGGCAGCGACCCGGCCTCGCCGCTGGGCGGCTACCTCCGCGAGCACTTCGGGCAGTTCGACTGGTCCGGCACCGAGCCGGTACGCCCGGACACGGTGTTCCACGGTGAGCTGGAGCTGCGCGTGGGGGAGTACCCGGTGCAGGTGACCGGGCTGCCGGCCGCGCACACCGGCGGCGACCTGATCGTCCACCTGCCGCGACAGCGCGCGGTGTTCACCGGTGACGTGATCTTCGGATCGACGCCGCAGCAGCCCGGCGACCACCCCGTGCACTGGGCCGGCCCGCTGCAGAACGTGATCGAGGCCTGCGAGCGGATCCTGGCCACCGGCGCCGAGGTCGTCGTCCCCGGCCACGGCCCGGTGCTCGACCGCTCCGGCGTCCAGGCGCACATCGGGTACCTGGAGTACGTCCGGGACCGCGCGCACGCCCTGCACGCCGCAGGGATACCCGCGCTGGACGCCGCCCGGCGGGTCATCGCCGAGCAGCGTTACCCCGAACTCGGCCTGCCCGAGCGGCTGGTGCTCACCGTCGCCGCCGAGTACCGCCACCTGGACGGCTCCGAGGTGCCGAGCGTCCTGGAGGCCATGAGTCAGGTTGCCCTGGTGGCCAGGGAGTTGGACGAGGATACTGGTCGGGTGCCGCGGCTCCGGGCGGGGCGGAGCACCGGCTCGCCCGCCTGACCGGACGGATCGAACAGACCGGACGGACCGCAGCGCCGGCGCCGCCGTCGGCCCGTCCGGACCGTGCACGCACCCCCTTTCCAGCCCTTCCAGCGAGGACTTCCGAGGACTTCGATGACGCAGATCGCGCTGCTCGCCCTGGTGGTGGCCGCCGCCGTGCTGGCGGGTGTCCTGGCCCGCGGCCGCTCCCGGGCCCTCACCCGGGCCGCGGCCGCCGAGACCGGACTGGCGCACAGCGAGGAGCGCACCCGCGTCGCCGAGGGCCGGCTGGCCCGGGCCGAGCAGCAGCAGCGCGAGGCGCAGGACGCCGCCCGGCACGCGGCCGAGGAGACCCGCCGCGCCGAGGGCCGTTACCGGGCCGCCGAGGAGCGCACCCGCGAGGCGGACGAGCGGACCAGGGAGGCCGCCGAGCGCGCCCTGGCCGCCGAGGGGCGGACCGGTCAGGCGGAACGGCTCATCCACCAGGCGGAGGAGCGGGCGGCCGCCGCCGAGGGCCGGACCGCCGAGGCCGAGCAGCGGCTGACCGACGCGGACGAGCGGACCAGGGAGCTGCTGGCCGAGATCGGCCACCTCGCCAAGGAGCGGGTGGCGGCCACCGCGCTGCGGCTCAGCCACCCCAACGCGCCGGTGGCCGGACCGCTGGACCGGCAGGGCATCGGCCCGGAGGCGGTCCAGGCCCTGCAGGCCGTGCTGGACGCGGCCGCGGCCGCCATCACCGACGAACGCGAGCGGGTCGACGCCGCCGCCCGGGCCGCGATGCGCGGCGCCACCTCCAAGATCCAGACGCTGCTGTACCAGATCCAGAGCCTGGTCCAGCAGCTCCAGCACGACAACGACGACCCCCGGCTGCTGGAGGTCGACTTCCGCAACGAGGTCGCCCTGCGCCGGATCCAGACCATCGCGGTGCTCTGCGAGGCCTGGCCCGGCCTGGCCCGGACCGACTCGCCGCTCGCCGAGGTGGTCGTCGGCGCGCTCTCCCGGGTGCCCGGCTACGCCCGCATCAAGGTGGCCAACCACCTGCGGGAGAGCCGGCTGGCCGTGGTCGCCCGGGCCGCCGAGCCGCTGGCCATCACCGTCGCCGAACTGCTCGCCAACGCCACCGCGTACTCGCACCCGGAGACCGACGTCCCGGTCACCGTCCAGCAGGGCGGCCGCGGGGCACTGGTGATCATCGACGACAGCGGCATCGGCATGGAGGAGGACCAGCTGCGCCGGGCCCGCAGGCTGCTGACCGGCCCGCCCGAGGTGCTGCTCACCGAGCTGGGCAACCCGCCGAAGACCGGCTTCGCCGTGGTCGGCAAGCTCGCCCGCCAGTACGGCTTCTCCTGTCACATCGAGCCCTCGCCGTACGGCGGCATGCGGACGATCGTGCGGATCCCGGCGGCGCTGCTGACGGTGGTGGACGACGAGCAGCCGCTCTCGGTGCTCACCCCGCTGCCGCTGCGGGCCGGCGCGGGCCCGGCTCCGGCGCCCACCGTGCAGGCCGTGCCGACCCCGCGCGAGCTGTCCGACGGGCGCGACGGGCGCACCGTCCGCGACCCGGACCGGCCCGAACCGCCGGTCGGGCACACCGTGCCGACCATGCACGTCGTGCCGTCCGGGCCCGACGCGCCACCCGTGCAGGCCGTGCCGTCCGGCGACGGCAGCGGGCTGCCCAGCCGCCGCCGGCGCCAGCCGCTGCCGTCCGACGACCGGGTGCCCGTCCCGCGCGCCGCCGACCCCACCGCCGAACGCAGTCCCGCCGGAACGCCCGCCGCCCCGCCCGCCCGCACCCCCGAGCAGGCCGCCGCCCGCTGGCAGGCCCTGCAGCAGGGCACCGGGACCGGCCGGGCCGCCGTGGCGGAAGCCGCGGACCGGGCCGACCGGTCCGACGGCACGGCCGACACCGCAGGTACCGGCCACAGCCCCGCCCAGACCCCCGAAGGAGCCGAGCAGTGAGCACGAGCCCTACCGCCACCGACGAGATCTCGTGGGTGCTGACCCCGCTGCTGGAGCTGCCGGGAGTCCTGCACGCGGTCATCGCGACCGGTGACGGCCTCGTCGAAGGCGCCTCGGACGGCCTCGACCGGGCCTCCGCCGAGCGGGTCGCCGCGATGACGGCCACCGTGCACGCCGCCGCCCGCGCGTTCACCAGCGCCTTCACCGACACCGACCAGCCCCGGCTGGCCCAGACCGTGGTCGAGTCCGAACTGGGCTTCGCCATCGTCGTCCCGGCCGGGGAGAACACCTCGCTCGCGGTGTTCACCTCGCCGGAGGCCCAACTCGGCAACGTGGCCTACCAGATGCAGGTGCAGGTCGCCGCCCTGGGCCGCGCGATGGCGAGTCCGGCACGGCAACAGGAGAGCACCGCCCGGTCATGACCGCCGTACCCCGCAGGCGGATGGTGCCCGCCTATCTGGCCACCGGCGGCCGCAGCAGGCCCGGCGGCGCCGGCTTCGAGCGGCTCACCGTCCTGTACGCCGCGGGCGCCGAGCCGCCGTCGGAGCTGGAACACGAGCACCGGCGGCTCTGGGAGCTGCTGCGCCCGGGCGCGCTGACCGTCGTGGAGGCCGCCGCGCACCTGCGGCTCCCGGTCAGCGCCACCGTCTTCCTCGCGGCGGATCTGGTCGACGCGGGCTGTTTACGGGCCCGCAGCCCGATCCCCCGCGCACAGCAGACCGACCGCTCCATCGTTGAGAGGCTCCTCGTTGGACTCCGCACTCTCCGGTAGCCCGACCGGCCGCCCGAGCCGGGTGGGCTACCTGCCCGACCGGGACCAGACGCTGATGAAACTGGTGGTCGCCGGCCCGTTCGGGGTCGGCAAGACCACGCTCATCCGCACCCTGTCGGAGATCGCCACGCTGCACACCGAGGAGGCGATGACCGAAACCGGCGCGCCGGTGGACGACGCGGCGGGCCTGCCCGAGAAGACCACCACCACGGTGGCGGTCGACTTCGGCCGGCTCACCCTGCCCGGCCAGCTGGTGCTCTACATGTTCGGCACGCCCGGCCAGCGGCGGTTCTTCCCGCTCTGGCAGGACATCGCGCGCGGCGCTCTCGGCGCCCTGGTGCTCGCGGACACCCGCCGGCTGGCCGACTCCTTCGAGATCATGGACATGGTCGAGGAACAGGGCCTGCCCTACGCGGTGGCCGTCAACTGCTTCCCCGACGCGCCCGTGCACTCGATCGAGGTGCTCCGGACCCATCTGGACCTGCATCCGGACACCCCGCTGGTGCTCTGCGACGCCCGCGAGCGCCGCGCCAGCCTGGACGCGCTGATCGCGCTGGCCGAACACGTCCTGGACGTCCTGCCCGCCGCACCCGCCGCCGCCCTGGAGCAGCCGTGACCGCCGACACCAGCCCGCCGAGGCCCGAGACCCGGCCGATCCCGATCTACGGCCCGGTCTTCGCGGCCGACCCGCAGCTCGTCTACGAGCAGCTGCGCCGCTACGGCGCGGTCGCCCCGGTGGAGATCGCGCCGGGCGTCGAGGCCCTGCTGGTCACCGACTACCAGGCCGCGCTGGACCTGCTGCGCGACACCGACACCTTCTCCAAGGACTCCCGGGCCTGGCAGCAGACCGTCCCGGCGGCCTCACCCCTGCTGCCGATGCTCGGCTACCGGCCGACCGCCCTGTTCAGCGACGGCGAGGTGCACGCCCGCTACCGGCAGGTGATCACCGACGGGCTGGCGCTGATCGAACCGCACCTGCTCCAGCGCCGGGTCGCCGAGGTCGCCCACCAGCTGATCGACCGCTTCGAGGCGGCCGGCTCCGCCGACCTGATCGCCGAGTACGCGCGGCAGCTGCCGGTGTTCGTCTTCAACACCTGGTTCGGTGTGCCGGAGGAGCACAGCGCCCGGCTGGTCGCCGGCATCTCCGGCATGATCGAGTCCACCGAGAAGGCCGGCGCGGCCTACGCGGACCTCGTCTCGGTGGTGACCGGCATGGTCGCCGAGCGCCGCGAGCACGCCCGGCACGACCTGACCTCCTGGTTCCTCAACCACCCGGCCGGGCTGGACAACGACGAGGTGATCCGGCAGATCACCCTGACCATGATCGCCGGGCACCAGCCGACCACCAACCTGATCGGCAACGCGCTGCTGCGGCTGCTCACCGACGCCCGCTACGCCGGATCGCTGTTCGGCGGTGCGATGACGGCCTACCAGGCGATCGACGAGGTGCTCTGGCACGAGCCGCCGCTGGCGAACTTCTCCGCCCACTACCCCCGGTACGACATCACCTTCCACGGCCGGGAGATCGCCGCCGGCTCGCTGCTCCTGGTCTCCTACGCGGCCGCCAACTCGCGGGCCGCGCCGGACACCGACGGGGGCGAGCTGCGCAGCGGCGAGAGCGCCCACCTGGCCTGGGCGGCCGGGCCGCACGCCTGTCCGGCCCGTGACCCCGCCCTGCTGATCGCGATCACCGCGATCGAGCAGCTCACCAGCCGGCTGAGCGACCTCGCGCTGAGCACCCCGGCCGACGACCTGTTCTGGCGCCCGGGCCCGTTCCACCGCGCCCTGGTCCACCTGCCGGTCCGGTTCAGCCCGGTCGGCGGGTAGGCCCGGGAGCGGCGCGCCTCCGGATTCGTTCGGGGGCGCGCTGTTTTGTGTTGCGCCAGGGGGTTTGTTCGCGCGCCGTCTGTTCGGGTGATCCGGAGAGGGGATTATCTGGTTCCGGCGCTGGTGTTCGTCTGCCGCGTCTACGGTGATCCTTGCGGCCAACGGTGGTGTCACGCCGACCTGTTGGCTCATGTCATCTGATGATCCGTGCCAAAAGATGCTCCCCGGCGGTGCTGGAACACCCCGGGGCTCGGCACCAGGAGATGAGAGCTCCCTATGCAGATCCATCGTATCCCGAAGCATGCGCCCGGGTACACGATCCTCGACAACGGCCACGTCGTCCGGAAGCACTCGCTCAGCTGGGCGGCCCGAGGGCTGCT
>NZ_JBFBIL010000068.1:0-37740 GCF_040685575.1 Kitasatospora sp. NPDC088351
AGCCCCGCGCCGACCGTCGTCATCCTCCTCCTCGAAGGCCGCAGCCTGCGCGTCTGCGTCAGCGACGACAACCCCGTGCTGCCCGAGCCGCGCGAACCCACCGACCCCTACGCGCAGTCCGGCCGGGGCCTGCACCTGGTCCGCGAGCTCACCCACCGCTTCGGCACCACGCCCCGCAAAAACGGTAAAGTCGTATGGTTCGAGCTGGACGCGGCCGCGTGAGCGCCCGCCACCGGCCCCTCGCTCCGGACGACCCCCGGATGCGCGAGTACACCGAGGCCCAGGTCACCGCCCTCCTTGGCGAACTCCGCGAGCGAGGCCGCCCCCACGGCATCCTCTGGGGCTCCGCCACCACCCACAACGGCACCGTCGACGGCCGCGTCCTGATCGACTTCGGCAACGCGCCCGTCAGCACGCTCCTCAACCTCCTCCACCTGCTTCACGAAGCCGACGGGAGCCGAACGTGGGAGTCGTGATCCCCCTCGCCACCTCCTCGACCCAGCCGGCCCACGTCGAGCGCACCACCGTCCCCTACCTCACCGTCGAACACGTCCCCGACGCCACCGTCCAGCTCCGCCTCGCCGTCGACCTCGACGTGGCCGCCGGCCCCGGCGAACAGCTCGCCTTCCCCCTCACCCGCGACCAGGCCGAGGAACTCCTCCACGGCCTCGCCGCCCACCTCGGCACCCGCGTGACCGGGATCCGCCGATGACACCCGGCACCGTCAACTTCCTGATCGGCACGGCGTTCGTGGCCCTCCTCGCCCTCGCGATCGCCACCGTCGTCCTCGGCGTCCTCGCGACCCTGAGGATGCCGCACCCCGGCGAACGGGCAGCCACCCCGCCGCCCCCGATCACCCGCCACGGCCGCTGGGAACTGCGCCAACTCCCCGACGGCACCGCCGAATACGCCTGGATCGCCCGCCAGGCCGGCCGCTACGGCCCCGAAACCCACAACCCCACCCCCCAGGGGCGTCACCGCATACCCGCCTGACCCCGCAGACAGCGAACGGGCCCTCGCCGAAGCGGCGAGGGCCCGTCTGCTCTGTGTCCGGCGACCGGTCGCCCGTCGTCGCCCCCGCTCACTCCCAGCGGAAGAAGCGGGCGGCCGCGGCCAGGGCGAGGACGGCCCAGCCGGTCAGGATGCCGAGGTCGGCCCAGGGGACGCCGGCGCCGGTCTGGAGCACCGAGCGCAGGCCGTCGGAGAGGGCGGCGATCGGGAGGAGTTCCAGCACCGACTGGACGGCGGACGGGAACTTGCTCAGCGGGACGATCACCCCGCCGGCCAGCAGCAGCAGGATGAAGACCAGGTTGGCGGCGGCCAGCGTGGCCTCGGCCCGCAGGGTGCCGGCCATCAGCAGGCCGAGCCCGGAGAAGGCGGCGGTGCCGAGGACGAGGAGGGCGAGAACGGCGAGGGGGTTGCCCTGCGGGGACCAGCCGAGGGCGAGGGCGATCACCGAGAGCAGCGCTACCTGCAGCGCCTCGGTGACCAGCACACAGCCCGTCTTGGCGGTGAGCAGCGCCCAGCGGGGGAGCGGGCTGGCGCCGAGCCGCTTCAGCACCCCGTAGCGCCGTTCGAACCCGGTGGCGATGGCCTGCCCGGTGAAGGCGGTGGACATCACGGCGAGCGCGAGCAGCCCGGGTGCCAGGAAGTCGACCCGCTTGCCGGGGCCGTCCACCGCGACGATGTCCACCGAGGAGAACAGCACCAGCAGCACGGTCGGGATGATCACGGTGAGCAGCAGCTGCTCACCGTTGCGCAGCAGCATCTTCGTCTCGAAGGCGGTCTGGGCGAGCAGCATCCGGCCGACGGGGGCGGCGCCCGGCCGCGGCGAGTAGTCGGTGGTCGTGGTCACGAGCGGAGGTCCCGTCCGGTCAGGTCGAGGAAGACGTCTTCGAGGCTGCGCCGCTGCACGGTGAGGCGCTCGGGGAGGATGCCGGTGGCGGCGCACCAGCCGGTGACGGTGGCCAGCAGCTGCGGATCGACGGGGGCCTCCACGCGGTAGCTGCCGGGGGCGGTCTCGGCGGCGGTCGCGCCGTCCGGCAGTTCCTTGAGCAGGGTGGCGAGGTCGAGGCCGGGCGGGCCGTCGAAGCGCAGGCTGCTCTCGGCGCCGCCGCGGCAGAGCTCGTCGGGGGTGCCGGTGGCGATGACCCGGCCCCGGTCGACGATCGCGACCTGGTCGGCGAGCTGCTCGGCCTCGTCCATGTGGTGCGTGGTGACGACCACGGTCACGCCGTCCCGGCGCAGGTCGCGGACCAGGTCCCAGGTGGCGCGGCGGGCCTGCGGGTCGAGGCCCGCGGTGGGCTCGTCCAGGAAGACGAGTTCGGGGCGGCCGACCACGGCCATGGCGAGGGCGAGGCGCTGCTGCTGGCCGCCGGAGAGCCGGCGGTAGGTGGTGCGGCCGCAGGAGCCGAGGCCGAGGCGTTCGACCAGGGCGTCCACGTCCAGCGGGTGGGCGTGCAGCTTCGCGGTGTGCCGGAGCATCTCGACGGCGCGCGCGCCCGCGTAGACGCCGCCGGACTGCAGCATCACGCCGATCCGGGGCCGCAGCCGCGCGCTCTGGGCGACCGGGTCGAGGCCGAGGACGCGGACGGTGCCGGCGTCCGGGCGGCGGTAGCCCTCGCAGGTCTCGATGGTGGTGGTCTTGCCGGCGCCGTTGGGGCCGAGGACGGCGGTGATGGCGCCGCGTGCGAGGGTGAGGTCGAGACCGTCCACCGCGGTCTTCGCGCCGTAGCGCTTGACCAGCCCGGTGATCTGGACCGCGGGTCCGGAGTGCATACCGGCGAGTGTAAGAGGCGCGCACGCCGCACCCCGACGGCGGCCTCTTTGATCGTTTTTCCAGGCCAGGTAAGGCTTACCTGCGTGACAGATGCCACCGATGAGGCATCGGTCACGGCTTGTCCCGACGGAAGTAATTACGCAACACTGGTGTTGTGAAAAACATGCGCGAGCACACCACGCACCAGGAGGCCGAGACGGCCCCCGGCTGCGCCGTGCCCGCGACGGCGGCCGAGGCGCTGCTGGACGGCCACCGCGCCACCCGGGACCGGGTCGCGCGGTCGATCCTCGACCACGGCCCCTCCTCCGCCGCCGACCTGGCGAACCGGCTCGGTCTGACCACCGCCGCCGTCCGCCGCCACCTGGACGGCCTGACCGCCGCCGGCCTGGTCGAGTCCCGTGAGCAGCGGGTCTACGGCAGCCGCGGCCGGGGCCGCCCGGCCAAGGTCTTCGCCCTCACCGACGGCGGGCGGGACGCCTTCTACCAGGCGTACGACCAGCTCGCGGCCGACGCGCTGCGCTGGATCGCCGACTCGGTGGGCGGCGGCAAGGCGGGCGAGGAGGCGGTCGCCGCCTTCGCCCGGGCCCGGTTCGGCAAGCAGGGCGAGAAGTATCTCGAAGCCCTGCGGCAGGCGGCGGCCGGCGAGCGTACCGAGGCGCTCGCCCAGGCGCTGAGCGCGGACGGGTACGCTGCCACGGTGCGGCGGGTCCCGTCGGCCGCGGCCAAGGCCCCGGCGGGCGCCCAGCTCTGCCAGCACCACTGCCCGGTCGCGCACATCGCCGAGCAGTTCCCCCAGCTCTGCGAGGCGGAGACCGAGGTCTTCTCCCGGCTCCTGGGCACCCATGTGCAACGACTGGCCACCATCGCCCACGGCGACGGGGTCTGCACCACCTATGTGCCGGCACCCGGTGCCGCATCGTCGTCCACCCCGCGTACCGCAGGCGAGGACTCCGATGCAGTGCCGACTGCCGGTACGTCCACCGAAGATTCAGCGTCCGCGCGTTAGGAAGCTCGCATGACTGACACCGTTTCGCACCCGGAGCTCGAAGGCCTGGGCACCTACGAGTACGGCTGGGCGGACCCGGACACCGCCGGTGCCACCGCCAAGCGAGGGCTCAGCGAGGACGTCGTCCGCGACATCTCGGCGAAGAAGAACGAGTCCGAGTGGATGCTCAACCTGCGTCTCAAGGGCCTGAAGCTGTTCGGCAAGAAGCCCATGCCGACCTGGGGCTCCGACCTCTCCGGCATCGACTTCGACAACATCAAGTACTTCGTCCGCTCCACCGAGAAGCAGGCCGAGTCCTGGGAGGACCTGCCCGCGGACATCAAGGCGACCTACGACAGGCTGGGCATCCCGGAGGCGGAGAAGCAGCGCCTGGTCGCCGGTGTCGCCGCGCAGTACGAGTCCGAGGTCGTCTACCACCAGATCCGCGAGGACCTGGAGCAGCAGGGCGTCATCTTCCTGGACACCGACACCGCGCTGCGCGAGCACCCGGAGATCTTCAAGGAGTACTTCGGCACCGTCATCCCGGCCGGTGACAACAAGTTCGCCGCGCTGAACACGGCGGTCTGGTCCGGCGGGTCCTTCATCTACGTGCCGAAGGGTGTCCACGTCGACATCCCGCTCCAGGCCTACTTCCGGATCAACACCGAGAACATGGGCCAGTTCGAGCGGACGCTGATCATCGTCGACGAGGACGCCTACGTCCACTACGTCGAGGGCTGCACCGCGCCGATCTACTCCTCCGACTCGCTGCACTCCGCGGTCGTCGAGATCATCGTCAAGAAGGGCGGCCGCTGCCGCTACACGACCATCCAGAACTGGTCGAACAACGTCTACAACCTGGTCACCAAGCGCGCCGTGGCGTACGAGGGCGCGACCATGGAGTGGGTCGACGGCAACATCGGCTCCAAGGTCACCATGAAGTACCCGGCCGTCTACCTGATGGGCGAGCACGCCAAGGGCGAGACCCTGTCGATCGCCTTCGCCGGCGAGGGCCAGCACCAGGACGCCGGCGCCAAGATGGTCCACATGGCGCCGAACACCTCCTCCAACATCGTCTCCAAGTCGGTGGCGCGAGGCGGCGGCCGCACCTCCTACCGCGGCCTGATCGAGATCGGCGAGGGCTCCAAGGGCGCCAAGTCCAACGTGCTCTGCGACGCGTTGCTGGTCGACACCATCTCCCGCTCGGACACCTACCCGTACGTGGACGTCCGCGAGGACGACGTGTCCATGGGCCACGAGGCGACGGTCTCCAAGGTCAGCGAGGACCAGCTGTTCTACCTGATGAGCCGGGGCATGACCGAGTTCGAGGCGATGGCGATGATCGTCCGCGGCTTCGTCGAGCCGATCGCCCGCGAGCTGCCGATGGAGTACGCGCTGGAGCTGAACCGGCTGATCGAGCTGCAGATGGAGGGCTCCGTCGGCTGACGAACGGCCGCACGCAGTCCAGTCCGCACTTTTTGAGGAAGAGAGCACCACGACAGCCATGGCTGACGTCAACACCCCCACCGGCTCCACCACCGCCGGTTCGATCGAGGTCGGTACGGCCGGCGCGGGCGCGCAGCTCGCCGGCCCCGGCACCGGCCGCGCCACCGTCCAGCAGCCGATCGACGCCCGCGTCGCCGTCGAGCCCTCGTACGAGGTCGGCGACTTCCCGGTGCCGACCGGCCGCGAGGAGGACTGGCGCTTCACCCCGCTGCACCGGCTGGGCGGCCTGCACGACGGCTCCGCGGCGCAGGCCGCCCAGGGCGAGGACAAGGTCGAGCTGAGCCTGCCGGACGGCGTCACCGCCGAGACCGTCGGCCGCGACGACGCCCGCCTGGGCAAGGCGGGCAAGCCGGTCGACCGGGTCGCGGCGCAGGCGTTCAGCGGCTTCGAGCAGGCGCTCGTGGTCACCGTCCCCAAGGAGACGGTGCTCACCGAGCCGGTGAAGATCGACGTGCACGGCGAGGGCGGCACCCGCTTCGCCCACGTGGTGATCGACGTCAAGCCGTTCGCCGAGGCCGTGGTCGTGATCAACCACACCGGCACCGGCACCCGCGCGGCCAACGTCGAGCTGCTGGTCGGCGACGGCGCCAAGCTCACCTTCGTCTCCGTCCAGGACTGGGACCGGGACGCGGTGCACGCCGCCCAGCAGACCGCCCTGATCGGCCGGGACGCCTCGCTGAAGTCCGTGGTCGTCACCTTCGGCGGCGACCTGGTCCGCATCCACCCGCGGGTCAGGTACGCCGCGCCCGGCGGCGAGGCCGAACTCTTCGGCCTCTACTTCGCCGACGCCGGCCAGCACCTGGAGCACCGTCTGGTCATCGACCACGACACCCCGCACTGCCGCTCCAACGTGGTGTACAAGGGCGCGCTGCAGGGCCAGGACGCGCACGCCGTCTGGGTCGGCGACGTGCTGATCCGCGCCGCCGCCGAGGGCACCGACACCTACGAGCACAACCGCAACCTGGTGCTCACCGACGGCGCCCGGGTCGACTCCATCCCCAACCTGGAGATCGAGACCGGCGAGATCGTCGGCGCCGGCCACGCCTCCGCGACCGGCCGCTTCGACGACGAGCAGCTCTTCTACCTGCAGGCCCGCGGCATCCCGGCCGGCGAGGCCCGCCGCCTGGTCGTCCGCGGCTTCTTCGCCGAGCTGGTCCAGCAGATCGGCGTCGCCGAGATCCAGGACCAGCTGATGGAGAAGATCGAGGCCGAGCTGGAAGCGGCGGTCTGATGAGTTTCCTGCGTGCCTGCGCGCTGAGCGACCTGCAGGAGGACGTGCCCAAGCGCGTCGACCTCAACGGTGTGCCGGTCTCCATCGTCCGTACCGACGAGGGGGTGTTCGCGATCAACGACACCTGCTCGCACGCGAACGTCTCGCTCTCGGAGGGCGAGGTCGAGGACTGCATGATCGAGTGCTGGCTGCACGGCTCCAGCTTCGACCTGCGCACCGGCAAGCCCTCCGGCCTGCCCGCCACCAAGCCGGTCGCTGTCTACCCCGTAAAGATCGAAGGGGACGATGTGCTCGTCTCCGTCAACCAGGAGTCCTGAGTACACATGGCAACCCTTGAAATCCGCGACCTGCACGTCTCCGTCGAGGCCGAGAACGGCCCCCGGGAGATCCTGAAGGGCGTGGACCTGACCGTGAAGCAGGGCGAGACCCACGCGATCATGGGTCCGAACGGCTCCGGCAAGTCCACCCTCGCGTACTCGCTGGCCGGTCACCCGAAGTACACCGTCACCAGCGGCTCGGTGCTGCTGGACGGCGAGGACGTCCTGGAGATGTCCGTCGACGAGCGCGCCCGGGCCGGCGTCTTCCTGGCCATGCAGTACCCGGTCGAGGTCCCGGGCGTCTCGGTCAGCAACTTCCTGCGGACCGCCGCCACCGCCGTCCGCGGCGAGGCCCCGAAGCTGCGCACCTGGGTGAAGGAGGTCAAGGAGGCGATGGCCGCCCTCCAGATGGACCCGGCCTTCGCCGAGCGCAACGTCAACGAGGGCTTCTCCGGCGGCGAGAAGAAGCGCCACGAGATCCTCCAGCTGGAGCTGCTCAAGCCGAAGATCGCGATCCTCGACGAGACCGACTCCGGCCTGGACGTCGACGCGCTGCGGGTCGTCTCCGAGGGCATCAACCGGGTCCGCTCGACCGGCGAGGTCGGCACCCTGCTGGTCACGCACTACACCCGCATCCTGCGGTACATCAAGCCCGACTACGTCCACGTCTTCGCGGCCGGCCGCATCGTCGAGTCCGGCGGCGCGGAGCTGGCCGACAAGCTGGAGAACGAGGGCTACGAGGCTTACGTGAAGGGCGGCGCTTCCGAGTGACCAACCCCCTGTCGGGCCTGCTCGACACCGACGCGATCCGCAAGGACTTCCCGGTCCTGCAGCGCGTGCTGCACGGCGACAAGCCGCTGGTCTACCTGGACAACGCGGCCACCTCGCAGAAGCCGCGCCAGGTGCTGGAAGCCCTGACCGCCTACTACGAGCAGCACAACGCCAATGTGCACCGCGGGGTGCACGTGCTGGCCGAGGAGGCCACGGCGCTGTACGAGGGCGCCCGCGACAAGGTCGCGGCGTTCGTCAACGCGCCCAGCCGCAACGAGGTGATCTTCACCAAGAACGCCTCGGAGTCGCTCAACCTGGTCGCCAACATGCTCGGCTGGGCCGACGAGCCCTACCGGGTGGACGCCGACTCCGAGATCGTCATCACGGAGATGGAGCACCACTCCAACATCGTCCCGTGGCAGCTGCTCTCGCAGCGCACCGGCGCGAAGCTGAAGTGGTTCGGGCTGACCGACGAGGGCCGGCTCGACCTGTCGAACATCGACGAGCTGATCACCGAGAAGACCAAGGTGGTCTCGTTCACCCTGGTCTCCAACCTGCTGGGCACCGTCAACCCGGTCGAGACCATCGTGCGCAAGGCCCAGTCGGTCGGCGCGCTGGTCGTCATCGACGCCTCGCAGGCCGCGCCGCACATGGTGCTGGACGTGCAGGCGCTGGAGGCCGACTTCGTCGCCTTCACCGGCCACAAGATGCTGGCCCCGACCGGCATCGGCGTGCTCTGGGGCCGCCAGGAGCTGCTGGAGGACCTCCCGCCGTTCCTGGGCGGCGGCGAGATGATCGAGACCGTCACGATGGGCTCGTCCACCTATGCCCCGGCGCCGCACAAGTTCGAGGCGGGCACCCCGCCGATCGCGCAGGCGGTCGGGCTCGGGGCGGCCATCGACTACCTGTCGGGCATCGGCATGGAGAAGATCGCCGCGCACGAGCACGCCATCACCGAGTACGCGGTGGAGCGCCTGCTGGAGGTCCCCGACCTGCGGATCATCGGTCCGCGCACGGCCGTGGACCGGGGCGCCGCGATCTCCTTCACGCTCGGCGACATCCACCCGCACGACGTGGGCCAGGTGCTGGACGAGCAGGGCATCGCCGTGCGCGTCGGCCACCACTGCGCGCGGCCGGTCTGCCTGCGGTACGGAATTCCGGCGACCACGCGGGCGTCGTTCTATCTGTACTCGACGCCGGGCGAGGTCGACGCGCTGATCGACGGTCTGCACCACGTCCGGAACTTCTTCGGCTGACGGGACTGGGCCCACCACATGAAGCTCGACTCGATGTACCAGGACATCATCCTGGACCACTACCGCAACCCCCACGGCAAGGGGCTGCGGGACGGCGACGCCGAGGTGCACCACGTCAACCCGACCTGCGGTGACGAGATCACCCTGCGGGTGCGGCTCGACGGCGCCACGGTCGCGGACGTCTCCTACGAGTCACAGGGCTGTTCCATCAGCCAGGCCAGCGCCTCGGTGCTGAACGACCTGGTGGTCGGCAAGACCGTCGGCGAGGCGCAGGCCGTCCAGGAGGCGTTCCTGGAGCTGATGCAGAGCAAGGGCCAGGGCGAGGGCGACGAGGAGGTGCTGGAGGACGCGGTCGCGTTCGCCGGTGTCTCCAAGTACCCGGCCCGGGTCAAGTGCGCCCTGCTCAGCTGGATGGCCTGGAAGGACGCCACCGCCAAGGCGCTCGCCGGGCAACCCGCCGTCAACGACTGACACCGCAGAGGAGGACAGAACCATGAGTGACACCGACACCACCGACACCACCGACATCGCCGGCACCACCGGCGCACCCGCTTCCCCCGCTGCGGAGGAGGGCCAGGGCCTCATCGCCGGCACCACCGCCGGCACCGTCTCCGTCGAGGACCTGACCGAGGCCCTGATGGACGTCGTCGACCCCGAACTGGGCATCGACGTCGTCAACCTGGGCCTGATCTACGGGATCCACATCGACGAGTCCGACGTGGCCACCATCGACATGACGCTCACCTCGGCGGCCTGCCCGCTGACCGACGTCATCGAGGACCAGGCCAAGTCCGCCACCGACGGCCTCGTCCAGGACCTGCGCATCAACTGGGTCTGGATGCCGCCGTGGGGCCCGGACAAGATCACCGACGACGGCCGCGAGCAGCTCCGCGCCCTCGGCTTCAACGTCTGACGGACGGGCTTCAACGTCTGACGGACGCCGCTCGTCAACCCACTGCCGCGTGACGCTCCCCTTCGGGGGAATGTGTCACGCGGCGGTGGTATATCTGCGAGTGGGTGGTCACGCTGGCCCTGCGACCGTGAAGGGAGCGATGTGATGTCCGTGGTTGCGTCCGGACGGTGGACGTTGCCCGACTCGCCGTACGCCATGTGGGTCCGGGACGAGCTTGCCGCGTATCTGCGGATCCCGGAGGACGGCACACGGGTCGAGGTGATCGGAGGGGAGTTCGTCGTGTCGCCTGCGCCGGTGTTCACGCATGCGGTGATTCTCTCCAACATCCAGCGCGCGGTGGACTACGCGGAGTTCACCGACCCCTCGTTCCCCTGGCGGGTGGTCCAGGGCGTCAACGTCGACCTGGTCGAGATCGGCGACGGCTATGTCCCGGACCTGGTCGTCCTGCACCGGGACACCGTCGACCACGGCTGCGCCGAGGACGTACGTCACCTGTACCCGCAGCAGGTGAACCTGGTGGTGGAGGTGACCTCTCCCTCCAATGCCTACAACGACCGGGAGCCGGTGCTCAGCCGACGGATGCAGGCCACCAAGTGGAACGGGTACGCCCGGGGCGGTGTGCCGCACTACCTCCTGGTCGACCGTGACCCCGAGCGGCCCGGCATCACGCTGTTCGGTGAGCCGGACCGCGGGGCCGGTACGTACGGTGTGCTCGAGACCTGGAAGTTCGGTGAAACGGTCTCATTGCCCGAGCCGTTCCGGTTCGAGATCCCGACGGACCGCCGGGATCCCTGGTCCGACTAGCGTTTGCGGGCCACCGCCAGGGCCAGGGCGAGGCAGAGTGCGGCGGCCAGGGCGGTGAAGCCGCTGGTGGCGGGGAGGAGGCCGTAGCGCTGGACGAGGGCGCCGACGGCGACGATGGGGAGGGAGCTGCCGAGGTAGACGATGACCCAGAGGGAGCTGAGTTCGGAGCCCCGGCGTTCGGGGTTCATCGCGGCGACGGCGGTGGTGAAGAGCGAGCGGAAGGCGATGCCCTGGCAGGCGCCGCCGAGGACGCTGCCGATGAAGAGCAGCGCGGGGGTGCCGGTGTACTGGGCGGCGACGACCAGGCCGAGCCCGGCGGCGAGGCCGGCCATGCCGAGGGCGACGACCAGCCGGTCGGCGGTCGGCGGGACGAGCAGCTGGGCGGCGGCCGAGGAGCCGAGCAGCAGGGCCGCCACCACGGCACCGACCAGGTGCGAGTCGGTGTGCAGCAGCTTGGCGGAGAAGGCCGGGGCCAGGCTGAGGTAGACACCGAAGACGGCGTACGAGACGAAGCCGGCGCCGGAGGCCAGCAGGAACTCGCGACGGCCGGAGGCCGGCAGGGCGAGCCGCTGCGGGCGTAGGTGGGCCGGGGTGGTGATGCGCGGCGGGGAGGCCGGAGGGCGGCGGCGGCCGGGCATCCTGGGGTGGACGAGGGCGAGCGGCACACAGAGCGCCAGCAGGGCGACGGCGTGCAGCAGGAAGGGCGTCAGCAGCGGGTCGGAGCCGTCGGCCAGCAGTGCGCCGACGACCGGGCCGAGCGCGACGCCGCCGGCGGAACAGGCCAGGGTGAGTTTGGCGGCGAGGGTCGGCCGGTCGGGCAGCAGGTCGCCGAGGGCCGCTCCGGCGGCGCCGGTGGACAGGCCCACCGCGATGCCCTGGACGGTCCGGCCGAGGGCCAGCTGCCAGAAGCTGCCGGAGGTGGCGAAGACCACGTCACCGGCGGCGGCCAGGGTCACGGCGGGCAGGATCAGCGCCCGTCGGCCGAGGTGGTCCGACCAGTGGCCGACCACGGCGAGCACCGGGACCAGCGCGAACACGTACACCGTGAACAGGACGGTGGTGTCGAGCGGGGTCAGCGCGAGCCGCTGCTGGAGCAGGGGGTAGATCGGCGTGGCCAGATTGGCGCCGATCAGCATGAGGAGCAGGGCGGCGGCGACAAGGCCGACGCGTATCCCGCGCAGCGCGTTCCAGCGGCTGATCGCGGAGAGCTGGAGCTGGGTGCGGGGCGCGAGCTCCAGGGGAAGCAGGGCCTCCGACAGTCGGCGTCCGTCGAACTGCGCGGTGCGCAGGCCGGAGCCGGCGGGGGAGAGGTCCGCCATGGCAGGGATCTCCTGTGGCCGGGCACCACCGGGGTCGGCTGGGTGTGCCGGTGCGCCCGTCCTGCGGCGCTGTGGTGGTGGCCTCGGTGCGGGGCTCCCTGGTGGAGCGGGTGAGCGTGGGCCCCTCCTGCCCGGTGCCGGGCGAGGAGGGAAAAGGGCTTCGTCGCCCGGTGGTCCGCGCGGGGTGTGCGCGGTACTGATTCGAAGGATAAGGGGTGGGCGCACTGTTGCGGCGCGCGCCCCTTGGGGCCGGGCGTCGGCGCTGCCAGGCCTATACGCTGAGGTGATGGACCGGCACACGGAGCTCATCCGTTCGGGCCGGGCACTGATCGACCGACTGCTGGCTGTAGGGAGAACGCGCAACGATGGCCGGACGACGTCGTAAGAACGCTGGGGTTTCGTCGGCGGGTGCGCCGGGTGAGGGGCCGGGCGAGGCGGTACTGCCCGCCGACCTGGAGCTGGAGGACCTCTACGGGGCGTTCGCCGCGCACGGGATGGACGACGAGGACCTCGACGACGCTGCCGTGCTGGTACCGCCGGTGAAGCTGCCGTCCGAGGAGGAGCTGGCCGAGCAGGCCAAGGCCGTCCCGATGTTCGGGTACGCGCTGACGCTGGCCCGCTGGACCGCCCCGCACCGGGCGGTGGACGAGTTCGGCGACCTCACCGGCCCGGACCGGGCGCCGGCGGCCCGGCTGCTCGGCCTCGCCCCCGAGGAGGGGGAGGTACCGGAGGAGGCCGTGGTCGAGGCGATGCGGGCCTGGTCGCTGGCGTGCGACCTGGACCTGGTCGAGATCGGCACCACCGCCGAGGGCGAGCACGTCGCCGTCCCGGGGCCGGATCTGGAGCCCGCCGAGCAGGGGGACGCGGAGACCGTCCTGGAGCTCTGGCTGACGGCCGCCGGGATCGTCCGGGAGCTGGCCGCGGAGGCGGACTCGCTGCCGGAGGAGGAAGGGGCCGAGGGCGAGGGCGAGGCAGAGGAGGACGAGGACCGGCTGACGCAGGTCGAGGAGGCCCGGGACGAGGCCGCCGAACTGCTCGACGAGGCGCTCCAGGTGCTGTACGAGACCACCGCCTTCGCCGACCCGGGCAGTGAGACCGTGCCGCTGGGCGTGCTGGCCGCGCTGCTGGTCGTGCCGGAGGGCGAGGAGCCGAGCGAGGAACTGCTCGGCGACATCACCGATGTGATGGTCACCCTGGACCCGATGCTCGGCGACCTCGCCGAGCTGGGCCTGCTGGACTACCGCCCGATCGACCCGGAGCTGTTCGACGAGGAGGAGCCGGAGGGCGGCGCCCCGGCCGGGGAGGAGCCGCTGGACGAGGAGGAGTCCGCGCGCTTCGGCCTGGTCCGGCTCACCCCACTCGGCCAGTACGGGATCCGGCAGTGGCTGCTGGAGGACGGGTACGACGCGCCGCTGGTCGGCGAGCTGGCCCAGGGCGACGCCGTCGAGCTGCTGCGGACGGTCTGCGAGGCGGCCAATGTGCTGCCCGAGGAGGAGCTGCGGGTCTGGGTCACCGGCCGGGAGCCGGTCGAGGCGGCGCGCGAACTGCTCGCGGCGGCGCGCGGCGACGACACGTACGCTCCGCTGCGCCGGATGCTCTGCCAGCTGGCGCTGACCATGCTCGGCGGGGCCGCCGAGCCCGCCGTCCGGGAGGTGCTGGACGACCCGGAGCTGGGCGGCGGAGCCCGCGCCTGGCTGGCCTCCATCGGGGCGGCGGACGTGCCGACGCCGGAACGGGCGATGGTGCTGTGGACGGTGGTCGACACCTTCGCCGCCCAGCTGCTGGACAGCGGCGGCGACGCGGAGCTGCTGCGCGAGCTGATCGCCGGGCTGCCGGTGACGGACAATCCGGCGAGTTACTTCGGCGAGCTCTGGCGGGTCGACCACCCGTACACGGCGGACGTGCTGGAGGCCGTCGGCGAGCTGCACCTCGACCGGGCGGTGGCCAAGGAGGCCCGCAAGGCGGCCTTCAAGGCGCGGTCGAAGAAGTGAGCCCGGGGCGGTGAGCCCGGGGCGGTGAGCCCGGGCCCGGACGGGCCCCAGGACGTGTCCGACGGTTCGCGCATGCGGCGGGAACCGTCGGACACGCCCTACGGGAGGTCGAGCGAGCCGTCCTCGGCGAAGGGGAAGAACGGGTTGTGGGCCAGCTCCCAGAGGTGCCCGTCCGGGTCCTCGAAGTAGCCGGAGTAGCCGCCCCAGCTGGTCGTGGCCGGCGGCTTGACCACGCCGGCGCCCGCCTCGACGGCCGTCCGCAGAGCGGCGTCCACCAGCTCGGGGGACTCCAGGTTCACCGCGAGGGTGACGCCGCGGAAGGCCGGCTCGCCGGTGGCGGGCACGCCCGCGTCGGCGGCCAGCTCGTCGTGCGGGAAGAGGCCGAGCACGGAGTCGGCGGTGCGGAACCAGACGATCTCCGGGCTGGAGACGGACGACCGCTTCCAGCCGAGGCCTTCGTAGAAGCGGGTGCTGCGGTCGAGATCACTCACCCCGAGGGTGACGATGCTGATCCGGGCCGGAACGTTGCTGTTCGCTGTCATGCCCGACAGCGTAGGCAGGGCGACTGACACGGCCCCGCCCTGCCCGTCCGCCCCCGGTCGGGCCGGTCGTCCGGGCCGGTCGTCCGGGCCGATCAGCCGGGCGTGCAGCGGGAGCTGATGACCCGGCAGGTACCGGCCACGTATCGTTTCCCGAGGCGGCGCGAGGGCGGCGAGGACTCGGGGGTGCGGCACAGCATGATGCGGGAGAGCGGCGGCAGGCCCCAGGAGCAGAACGGCCCCCGGGCGGACGGCTCCGCCGGGGGCGGACCCTTCGGGGGCGGGACCGCGGCGGGCGGTCCTGCGATGGGCGGTTCCGCGGCGGGCGGTTCCGCGGCGGGCGGTCCTGCGGTGGGTGGTCCCGCGGTGGGTGGTCAGGTCGGCCACGGCCCGCGCGGGACGGACCCGCGCGGCCAGGAGGAGCGGCTCGCCGACCAGGAGGAGTTCGCGCGCCGCACCCTCGCCGCGGCGGACTTCCCGGTGTACGGGGTGGCGGCCGGGGCCGGCCGGGACGGTGACGCGCTGGCCGCGTTCGAGACCGCCGACGGCGAGCTGTGCTGGGTCGAGGTCCACTCCGGCGACCGGACCAGCGCCGACGGCCCGTACGTCACCGTGCGCACCTACCGGCCCGGCGCCGAGAACCGCGGCCGGCTGCCGGAGCTGGAGGACGTGGTCGAGGACGAGCGCGACCGGGTCTACGAGCAGCTCGGCGTCGACGAGGGCGAGGGCCCGGGCCGGGTCCGGGCGCTGCGCGAGTGGATCACCGTGGAGGGCGAGCCCCGCGCGGTGGAACTGCACGAGGACCGGCGCGAACTCTGGCACCGCCCGGACGCGCCCGGCACCGGCCCGGTCTGGGCGGCCCGGCTGCGGGTGGACGGGCTGACCGTCACGGTCTGCGGGCGGGGGGTGCCGCCCGGCGGCGTCGAACTGGCCCGGATCGGGGACTTCGAGCGGTACCTGCTCGGCCGGACCGGGCTGCTGCGCGCCCTCGCCTCCCGGCGCGGCCGCCATGTGCCGGTGGAGGAGCGCGACCTCGCCCCCGCCGTCGGGCTGGAGGCGCACCGGGCGGTGATCGAGCACAGCATCAGGGAGTCCGCCGCCGTCGAGGCGCAGGTCCGGGCGGGGCGTACGCCGCGGCTGCCGCGCGGGCTGCGCGGGGAGAACGGCGCGCTGCGCTGGGAGGCCGCGGTGCGCCAGCAGATGCGGCTCGCCACGGAGACCCGGGAGGAGGCGGTCGCGGCGGTGACGGCGATGGTCAACCACCTCAACCGGCTCTCCCGGCAGACCCAGTGGGTGGTCGGCACGCCGGAGGGGCAGGCCGCCGTCGAGGAGGTCATCCGGTACACGGTGTTCGCCAGCGAGGTGGCGAGCCTGCCGGCGCAGCGGGCGTGGGAGCAGCTCTGGCGGAACCGGCCGGGCGGGGGAGACCCGTTCGACCGGGAGGAGCAGCGGCGGATCGAGGAGCAGCTGTGGCTGTCGGCCTGGGAGCAGTGGCGGTCGGCGCGGGCGGGGAGGTAGCCGGGGGGTGGTGCGGCCGGGAGGTGCGGCCGGGAGGTGCGGCCGGGAGGTGTGGCAGGCGGGATGCCCGGCGGCAGGACGGCAAAGGGGCGGTCATGGATTGGCATACGGTCCGCAAATGACCACCCCGACGAGGTGTCCACGTCACCGGGAGTTCACCGGGGCGGCGGAGTCTGCTGGGCGTCGACGGTCTGCCTCGACAACTCGTACGCCACGCACCGGGCACCGTCCCGGTCGGCGGCCCACCCCTCAGGAGTGACTGCCATGTCGCTGTCCCGCCGGGACTTCGTCAACCGTTCCACCCTCGTCGGGGCCGGCGTTCTGATCGCCGGCAGCGCCGAGGCCCTGGCCAGCGCCCCCGGCGCGATCGCCGCCCCGGTGGGCGGCGAGGTGCAGGCCGCCGCGACCGCCGACGCCGAGCGTGCCGCCGTCGGTTACGGTCCGCTGGTCCAGGACCCGCAGAACCTGCTCTCGCTGCCCAAGGGCTTCAAGTACACCGTCGTGAACCGGACCGGCGTCACCAAGCTGCGCACCGGCGAGTTCACCCCCAGCAACCACGACGGCACCTCCGCCTTCGAGGACGAGCGCGGCGGCAACCTGCTGGTCGTCAACCACGAGCTGAGCGGCGCCCGCGCCAACTGGCCGTACCCGGTGCCGCTGACCGAGGGCCACGTCTACGACCCGGGCGCGGCCGGCGGCTGCACCATCGTGCACGCCAAGGCCAACGGCAAGGTCGAGCAGTGGGTCGGCATCGCCGGCACCTCCACCAACTGCGCCGGTGGCGTGACCCCGTGGGGCACCTGGCTGTCGGGCGAGGAGACCGAGGACAAGGCCGGCAAGAACGGCTTCACCAAGGACCACGGCTACATCTTCGAGGTCGACCCGTTCGACGACGAGTACAACCAGAACCCGCAGCCGGTGAAGGCCTTCGGCCGCTACGCGCACGAGGCCGTCGTCGTCGACCCCAAGCGCGGCCAGGTCTACCTGACCGAGGACGCCTCCAACCCCAACGGCCTGCTGTTCCGCTGGACCCCGCCGGCCGGTTTCAAGCACGGCCGCTACCAGCTGCGCAAGCTCGCCGCCGACGCCGGTGTGCTGGAGGCCTTCAAGGTCTTCGACTCGCAGGGCAAGTTCATCGACGACCTGTCGCGCGCCACCAAGGTGGGCACCACCTACGGCGTGGACTGGGTCAAGGTCGAGGACCGCGACGCCCGTACGGTCTCCGTCCGCAAGCAGTTCAAGGACGGCGAGGTCACCCGCGCCCGCAAGCTGGAGGGCATGTGGTGGGGTGACGGCGGCTTCTACTTCGTCTCCTCCTTCGCCCGGTCGGAGAGCCCCGTTCAGCACGACGGCCAGGTCTGGTTCTTCAACCCGGCCCGCCGCACCATCACCCTGAAGGTGCTGCTCGGCGTCAACACCGACGTGTTCGGCGACCACGACAACTACGACGGCCCGGACAACATCACCGTCTCGCCCTACGGCGGCATCGTGATCGCCGAGGACGGCGAGGGCGTCTCGCACCTGTTCGGCGCCACCGAGGACGGGCTGACCTACCCGATCGCCCGCAACGAGCTGAACATCGGCACCGCCGAGAAGCCCGAGTTCAGCGAGTTCACCGGGGTGACCTTCTCGGACGACGGCAAGACGCTGTTCGCCAACATCCAGGTGCCGGGCATCCAGCTGGCCATCACCGGCCCCTGGCACCGGCTGAACGAGCACAAGCGCGGCCAGGGCTACGGCGCCTGACCCGAGGTGTGACGGGAAGGGGTCCGCTCCGGCGGGCCCCTTCAGTCGTCTTCAGTTGTCTTCAGTCGTCCGCGGGCAGCCGCAGTTGCAGCATCGCCAGCAGCCGCTGCTGCGGCTGGGTCAGGTCGATGCCGGTCAACTGCTCGGCCCGGCGCACCCGGTAGCGCAGGGTGTTGGGGTGGATGTGCAGGGCGTCCGCGGCGACCCGGACCTCGCCGAGCGCGTCCAGCCAGGCCAGCACCGACTCGGCGAGCCGGGTGCCGTGCCGGCGGTCGTACCCGGCCAGCGCCGTCAGCCGCGGGTCACGCAGGCCGCTCCGCTCCTGCAGCAGCGCCAGCATCTCGCTGACCAGCACCTCCGCCTGGACGTCGATCAGCGCCGCGACCTCCAGGTCCACCCCGCCGCGGCCCATCGCGTCCAGGATGCGATCCGCCTGCGCACGGGACTCGGGCACCTGGGCCAGGCCGTCCACCGTCGAGCCGATCGCCGCCCGCAGCGGCACGCCCAGGTGCTCCCGGGCGGCCTCGACCACCCCCCGCGCCCAGTCCCGGACCGTCGTCATCGGCAGGCCGGCCGGCAGCTCGGGCAGCAGCACGTACACCCGGGACTCGATCGGCGCGAGCAGCGCGGCCCGGTGCCGGGCGGCGGTGTGCACCGAGATCAGACCGGTCACCTCGGCCCGGGTGAGGGCCTCCGTGGTGTGCGCGCTGTACGCCAGGACGGTGGCCGGGCGGCGCAGGTCCAGGCCCAGATGGGTGGCCAGGGACTGCGGGCCGGTCGAGCCCTCCAGCAGCCCGGTGAGCAGGGTCCGGGTCAGCCGGACGTCCGCCGACAGCTCCCGGCGCCGTCGCACCAGCTGCGCCGCCGCCACCCGGGCCGCGCCGACCAGCGCCTGCTCGGCGAGCGGCGCGAGCGGCTGGGCGCCCTCCTGCACCCAGATGGTGCCGAGCGGCTGCGCCCCGGCCCGGATGCCGATCGCGAGCCGGCGGCGCAGGCCCAGCTCCGGGTGCGGGTCGACCGCGATCGCCGTGTCCGAGCTGCGCAGATGCTGGAAGATGCCCCACTCGCGGAGCTTGGAGAGGTACGGCTCGGGCCCCTGCCAGCCGAGGATGGAGAGCCGCCGGAGGTCGTCCACCTCGTCGGAGTCGGAGGAACGGGAGTAGGCCAGCACCCGGCTGGAGGTGTCCTCGATCGAGACGATGCCGTTGGTGAGCACGGCGACGGTCTGGGCGAGCGAGAAGAGGTCGCCCGCGTTGTGCTCGGGGGCGCCCGGCCCGTCCGGTGCGTCCGGCCCGGCGATGATCGCGCGGGCGAGCGAGTCCAGGTGCTCCCAGCGGGTCTCGCGGCGGACCGAGAGCAGCGCGACGCCCGCCTCGGTGGCCGCCTCGCGCAGCGCGTCCGCCTGGCCGGGGCCGTCCAGCTTGACGGCCACCGCCGCCGCGCCGGCCCGGCCGGCCGCGCGCAGGGCCGGCAGCGCGGCCCGGCCGCGGGCGCCGATGGCGAGGACCAGCTCGCCCGGTGCGGCGACCGGCGGGTCCTCCGGGTCGAGGATCACCACGTCGCGGACCGGTACGTCCAACCCCTGGGGGGCGGCCTGGAGTTCGACCAGCGGCTCGCCGAGGGACATCAGCAGTTGCCGGAGCGGGAGGCCGAGGGGCTGGGACACCGGGCCTCCTTCATCCACGCGGACAACGGTGTACGGACGATTTTAGCCGGGCGGACGAAACCGGGAGCCGGGCCGCCGGACCGGCCGGCGCCGGGCAGCCGACGCGGTGGCCGGGGCGCTGACCAGGGGACAACCGTGACCGCCCCGTGATCCCTTCGTCGGGCCGGACAACGCCGTACGGGGGACTTTAGCCGCCCGGCCAATCAAGTGGGCCGCCGGGCAGGAATAGCGTTCGTGCTGTGGCCGACGCGCGACCCGCGTCGGCATCCCCCCGCGAACCGAAGGAGAGCGTGCGCTCATGGATGCTGTGACCCAGGTCCCCGCGCCGGTGAACGAGCCGGTCCACAGCTACGCCCCGGGCAGCCCCGAACGGGCCCGTCTGGAGGCCAGGCTGAAGGAGCTGGGCGGCCAGGAGCCGGTCCAGCTGACCATGACGATCAACGGTGAGCGCCGCCTCGGCGGCGGCACCGAGATCCACGTCGTCCAGCCGCACAACCACGCGGCGAGGCTCGGTACGCTGCGCAACGCCACCCAGGCCGACGCGCAGGACGCCATCGACGCTGCCCTGGCCGCCGCCCCGGCCTGGCAGGCGCTCTCCTTCGACTCCCGCGCCGCGATCTTCCTCAAGGCCGCCGACCTGCTGGCCGGCCCCTGGCGCGAGACCCTGGCCGCCGCCACCATGCTCGGCCAGTCCAAGACCGCGCAGCAGGCCGAGATCGACACCCCCTGCGAACTGGTCGACTTCCTGCGCTTCAACGTGCACTTCGCCCGCCAGATCATGGCCGAGCAGCCGCTCTCCTCCGAGGGCGTGTGGAACCGCAGCGACCACCGCCCGCTGGAGGGCTTCGTCTACGCGATCACCCCGTTCAACTTCACCGCCATCGCGGGCAACCTGCCGACCGCGCCCGCGCTGATGGGCAACGTGGTGCTCTGGAAGCCCTCCCCGACCCAGCAGTTCTCCGCGCACCTGCTGATGCAGCTGCTGGAGGAGGCCGGGCTGCCCAGGGGCGTCATCAACATGGTGACCGGTGACGGCCTGGCGGTCTCGGACGTCGCGCTGAAGCACCCCGCGCTGGCCGGCATCCACTTCACCGGCTCGACCGCCACCTTCCAGCACCTGTGGCGCGAGGTCGGCACCAACATCTCCGGCTACCGCACCTACCCGCGGATCGTCGGCGAGACCGGCGGCAAGGACTTCCTGGTCGCCCACCCGTCCGCCGACCCGGCCGTGCTGAAGACCGCGATGACCCGCGGCGCCTTCGAGTTCCAGGGCCAGAAGTGCTCGGCGCTCTCCCGGGCCTACGTCCCGGCGTCGGTCTGGGCCGGCCTCAAGGACGCGTTCCGCGACGAGGTCGAGGGCCTGACCATGGGCGACGTCACCGACCTGGCGAACTTCATGTCCGCCGTCATCGACGAGCGCTCCTTCGCCAAGAACAAGGCCGCGATCGACCGGGCCCAGGCGGACCCGAAGGTCGAGGTCCTGGCCGGCGGCACCTACGACGACTCGGTCGGCTACTTCGTCCGCCCGACCGTGCTGGTCTGCGAGGACCCGGCGAGCGAGTACTTCCGGGACGAGTACTTCGGCCCGGTCCTCGCGGTGTACGTCTACGAGGACGAGAAGTACGAGGAGATGCTGGCGCAGATGGAGTCGGTGTCCTCGTACGGGCTGACCGGCGCGATCATCGCCCAGGACCGGGCCGCCGCCCAGGACGCCATGCACAAGCTGCGGTTCGCGGCCGGCAACTTCTACATCAACGACAAGCCGACCGGCGCGGTCGTCGGCCAGCAGCCGTTCGGCGGCGGCCGGGCCTCGGGCACCAACGACAAGGCCGGCGCCAAGCAGAACCTGGCGCGCTGGACCTCGACCCGCTCGGTCAAGGAAACCTTCGTCCCGCCGACGGACTACCGCTACCCGCACATGGGCTGAGCGCCCGCCCACGTGGCGGGCGGGCCCACCCCACAGGCCCGCCCGCCGCTTTCCTTCTGCCACCCTTAGAAGCACCAGCTCCAGGAGTCACGATGCTCCGTTCCGCCCTCCTCGCGGCCTCCCGCTCCCCGCAGGTCCGCACCGTCGTCGAGAAGTTCCCGCCGACCCACGCGATAGTCGAACGCTTCGTCGCCGGTGAGGCCCTCGACGACGCCGTCACCGCCTGCGACGACCTGGTCGCCACCGGCCGCAAGGTCACCCTGGACCACCTCGGTGAGGACACCCAGGACGCCGCCCAGGCCGCCGGCACCGCCGAGGCCTACGAGCACCTGCTCACGGCGCTCAAGGAGACCGGCCTCGCGGCGGGTGCCGAGGTGTCGGTGAAGCTGTCGGCCGTCGGCCAGTTCCTCCCGGTGGACGGCGAGAAGATCGCGCTGGAGAACGCCCGCCGGATCTGCGAGGCGGCCGCCGCGGCCGGCACCACGGTGACGCTCGACATGGAGGACCACACCACCACGGACTCCACCCTGGCCATCGCGCGTGAGCTGCGCGCCGACTTCCCGTGGCTGGGCGTCGTCCTCCAGGCCTACCTGCGCCGCACCGAGGCCGACTGCCGCGAGTTCAGCGGCCCCGGCTCGCGGGTGCGCCTCTGCAAGGGCGCCTACAAGGAGCCGGAGTCGGTCGCCTTCCAGGGCAAGCACGAGGTCGACCTGGCGTACGTCCGGGCGCTGAAGGTCCTGATGGCCGGCGAGGGTTACCCGATGATCGCCTCGCACGACCCCAACATGATCAAGATCGCCGGGCAGCTCGCCCAGTGGAACGGCCGCAAGCGCGACTCCTTCGAGTACCAGATGCTCTTCGGCATCCGCCCCGAGGAGCAGCTGCGGCTGGCCGCCGAGGGCAACACCATGCGGGTGTACCTGCCGTACGGCCAGGAGTGGTACGGGTACTTCATGCGCAGGCTCGCCGAGCGCCCGGCCAACCTGACCTTCTTCCTGCGCGCCATGGCGACGCGCGGCTGAGGCTCTCCCGTGCTCGTACGGCCCGCACCCCCGGTGGAAGGGGGGTGCGGGCCGTACGGCGTGGCGGGGCGGTGCTCAGAGGAACGGCTTGGTGTCCAGCTCGAAGCCGAACGGGGCGGGCAGCGCGAGCGGTCGGCCGAGCGGGGCGAGGTGCACTTCGGTGTACTCGTCGCCGTGCGGCGTGCTGAAGATGCTGACCTGGGACCTGTCGCGGTCGATCAGGAGGTGGAGCGGGACGGCGGCGCGGGCGTAGCAGTGCCGCTTGGTGATCCGGTCCCGGTCGTAGGCCGGCCTCGGGCCTGGTTCAGAGTGCGCGGTGCATGATGTGCAGGCCGACGTAGCCGTGGACCGGGTGGCGGAAGCCCTCGGGGAGGGTGCCGAGGATGTCGAAGCCGAGGGACCGGTACAGCCGCACCGCGGGCTCGTTCGAGGCCACGACCGCGTTGAACTGCATGGCCCGGTACCCGGCCCGGCGGGCCCACTCCAGCGAGTACCCGGCGAGGGCGCGGCCGACGCCCCGGCCGGCGTGCGCCGGGTCGACCATGTAGCTGGCGCTCGCGATGTGCGAGCCGTTGCCCAGGTGGTTGCGGTTCATCTTGGCGGTGCCGAGGACGGTGCCCGCCTCGTCCACGGCGACCACCGTCCGGTACGGGGCGGCCAGCAGCCACCAGTCACGGCCCTGGTCGGAGGAGAGGTCCAGCGGGTAGGTGAAGGTCTCGCCGGCGGCCACGATGGCGTGGAAGAAGGGCCAGATGGCCGGCCAGTCCTCGGTGGTGGCTTCCCTGATCAGCATCCGGACAGGATGACGGCCGGGTGGCGGCGCCGCCACCGGTTTTGCGCCCGGCGCGGCGGCCCTGGGCGGTGGTCCTGGGCGGTGGTCCTGGACGACGGCCCTGGACGGCGGCCCGCCCCCGGTGCCCGGGAAAGGGGCTTCGGGGGCGGGCCGGACGACGCGCGGGGGGAGCCTGCTCAGAGCATCGCGGCGGCGGGCTTGACCATGGCGCGGGCGGTCTTGGCGTCGACGTACTCGCCGATGGCGGTCATCACCCATTCGCCGGAGTACTGGCGGACCAGCTTGCACATCACCACACCGGTGTGCGGCTCGGCGTGGGTGAGGTCGAAGCGGACCAGCTCCTGGCCGGAACCGGCGTCCACCAGGCGGCAGTAGGCGTTCTTGACGTCGGTGAACTTCTGGCCGGAGAAGGAGTTCACCACGAACACCAGGCCGCAGACCTCCGGCGGCAGGCCGTCGAGGTGGACGGTGATCGACTCGTCGTCGCCGCCGCCCTCGCCGGTGAGGTTGTCGCCGGAGTGGGCGATGGCGCCCTTGAAGACGGACAGCTTCATGAACCAGGCCGTCTCCAGCTTCTCGCGCTTGCCGTCGAAGGCGATGCAGGAGGCGTCGAGGTCGATGCTGCGGCCGCGGCCGGCGGGCTCCCAGCCGAGGCCCATCCGGACGGAGGAGAGGAAGGGCTTGCCGTTCTTCTCCAGGGAGACCGAGCCGCCCTTGGTGAGGTTCACCCGGCCCTTGTCCAGGGTGATCTTGGTGAGCGAGGGCGCGGGGGGCGCCGGGGGCGCGGGCGGGGCCGGGGGCGCGGGCGGGGCCGGGGGTACCGGGGGAGCGGTCTGCGGCATCGGCGGGGCGGCCGGCAGCGGGGCCATGGGCGGCGCGACGGGCGGTGCGGGGGGCGCGACGGGCGGTGCGGCGACGGGCGCGGCGGTGACCGGCGCGGGCTCGTCCTCGACGTTGACGCCGAAGTCGGTGGCGATGCCGGCCAGGCCGTTGGCGTAACCCTGGCCGACCGCGCGGACCTTCCAGGCGCCGCCCCGCTGGTAGACCTCGACCACGATCAGCGCGGTCTCGCGGCCCAGCGCCGGCGGGGTGAAGGTGACCAGCACCTGGCCGGTGTCGGCGTCGCGGACGGTCGCGGTCGGCTCGATGCCCGCGAAGGTGGCGCCGGCCTCGTCGGGGCTGGCCGTCACCACGACCTTGGTGATGCCGGCCGGGACGGCGCCGGTGTCGATGGTGATGGCGTCCGGGGTGCCGCCGCCGGCCGGGCGGTGGGTCACACCGGGGCCGTCGGGGGCGTTGAAGAACACGAAGTCGGCGTCCGAGCGGACCTTTCCGGCGTCGGTCAGCAACAGGCCGGAGACGTCCAGCGCCTTGGGTGCGGTGACCTCGACGGTCACCCGCGCGGCGGTCAGCGGGGCGTTGCCGCCTTGGGTCAGGACCGTGGACACGAACTCCTCCTCGGATGCGGTGGCACGGCGTTCGGGGCCCGAGTCGGGGCCCCTGTGCCGATTGGTACCCACAGTAACGAACGGGGTTGCCGGGACGAGCCCGAGAAGGGCCGTGACCTGTCGGATTGTCGGATCGCGGCCGGGTGCTGGTTCGGTGGACGGCGGCTCAGCGGGACGGCGCGGTGAAGGTGCCGAGGGCGGCGACGGCCCGGGGGCGGTGGATGCCGAACGCGGCGGCGTTCCAGCTCTCGGTGCTCCGGCTCCCGGCCGCCCGGTGCTCCGGCCCGGCGGTCCGTTCCGGGGCGGCGGCCGGGCGGGTGCCGCGCACGCCGAAGGTGTAGTGGCCGGGGCGGACGTCGGTGCCGGCCGGGGTGGTGAACCGGTAGACCAGCACACCGCGTTCCTGGTGGGCGGTGACCACGGTGCCGGGCAGATCGGTCCAGGCGGTGCCGGTGCCGGGGGCCAACTCGCCGGGGGCGAGCCGGAACTCGGCCTGGAGCGCGGTGAGCGGCTCGGCGACGGTCAGGGAGAGCAGGTGCCGGAGGCCGTCGCGGCCGACCGGCTGCACGAGGGCGCGGCCGGTCAGGGCCGCGTCGGTGGCACCGTCGTCGGCCGGATCGGCCGGATCGGCGGGCTCGACGGGATCGTCCGGGACTGACGGGTCGGCGGGGTCCTCGTCGGTCGAGCGGCTGTCGGGTGCGGCGGGCGCGGGCGAGGACTTGGTGAACGGACGTGGGGTGGCGGGCGGTTCGGCGGTCGAGCCGGCAGGGGGTGCGGTGGGCCGCTCCCGGACCGGGCCGAGGGCCTCGGCGGACGGATCGGCGAAGGCGCCCTGGCCGGTGTCGGAGGGGGCGGCGAGGGGCCCGTGGACGGCGGCCCCGGGTGTGCCCGTCCCCTTGCCGTGGGTGTCGGCGTCGTGCGTACCGGGCGCGGGGGAGCCGGCCTCGTACGGGCCCGGGCGGGGCGCGTCCGGGCGGGGCGCGGTGGAGACGCTGGGCGAGGCCGTCCCCGAGGGGCCGGTCGAGGGCCGCCGCGACGAGGGCGCGGCCGGGGTCCGGTCGGCGGCGCCGTCGGCCTGATCGGTGGTGGACTGATCGGCGGCGGCCTGGCCCGTGGCGGCCTGATCGGGGGCCGGGCTGGGCGGGGGAGGGCTGGAGCCGACCCGGGCGACCCCGGCCCGGCGGCCGACGCCCTGCTGCTCGTTGAGCAGGTAGGTGGTGGCGATGCTGATGCCGACCACGGTGGACATCGCCATCGCGGCCCCGGAGAAGCGGAGGGTGGGCAGCCGGAGCCGGCCGCCGAACGGCTTCCGTCTGCCGTGCCGGCCGTGGCGCTCGTGCCACTGGTCGCGCTCGTGGCGTACGCCCCGCTCGGTGTCCTCGCGCAGAGCCACCGGACCCTCCCTCCCCGAAGTCGGCGTTGCGGTCGCCGTATCCTCCCACGCGCTGCGGGAAGGCCCGAATCGCCGTCACGGGCGGACTGCCGCCGGGCGCGCCCGTGCGGGTCCGCCGGTGTTCGCGCGCTCGCGCGCGCCGGCAGGGGGACGAGCGTACCAGCGGGTGGCCGGGCCCGGACCAGACCTTGGACCGAATTGATCCAATACGTGGACAGCCTTCTGGGGAAAGGAAATTGACGATCCGTCTGATAAGGCCGGTAAGGGCCGCCCGGCCGGGTCGGGGATTATTGCAACCTCCTTGCAACCCTTGCCCGGCGGTCGTCGGTGGCGCACCCTGGTGACATCCCACGCCGTCCCGGAGAGACCGTCATGCCGTCCGACCCGCTGCCCGCACCTTCCAGTGCCCCTCTCGCCGCTACCCCCACGGGCGGCGATGAGGCAGGCTCCACCGCCGCTCCGGCGGCGGTGGAGGAAGTGCTGACGCTGCGGATCTCGCTGGGTGAGGAGGTCGTCGGGGAGGTTCGGACCAGGTTCCGGTTCGACACCGAGCGCCCGTACGAGGTGCTGCTGACGTTCCATCTCGGGCGGCCGGACGAGGCCGACTGGGTGTTCTCGCGTGACCTTCTGCGCGACGGCCTGCGCTCCTTGAGCGGCCAGGGCGACGTCAAGCTGTGGCCCGCGTACTGTCCCTGCCACGGCTCGACGTTGCACCTGGCCCTCGAATCCCCGCACGGCAGCGCCCTGTTGGAGGCCTCCAAGCCCCGGGTGCAGGCCTGGCTGGACCGTACCTACGCGCTGGTCTCGGAGGAGGCCGAGCGAGCCTGTGGTCCGACCGACGCCCAGCTGTCCGCGCTGCTCGGCGGCTGAGCGGGCGGCCCCGGCGGCCGTGGGGGTTCGCCGGGCGGTGGGAGCTCACCCGTTCGTGGGAGGTCGTCCGGCAACGGGAGATCGTCCGGCGTGCGCGGACCGGGTAAGGGCGGGGTGCCCGGCAGCCGGACCGTCCCGTTCGCCAGACCCACCCGCAGCCGGCGCACGGCCGGCGCCGAGGAGACCGGCAGCAGGTCGTACGGGTCGTCCGGCCCGACCACGCTGACCAGCACCGATTCGGCGAACCGGTACGGCCGGTGGGCCAGGAGGCCGCCCAGGTAGCGGCGGAGCCGGGAGAGTTCGGCACGAACCGTCACCGTCCGGCCCGGGTCGCCGAAGAGGGCGTCCGCGAGCTGGGCCGCGGTGTGGCCGTCGCGCTCGGCGGCGAGCAGGAGCAGCAGTTCGGCATGGCGCGGGCTGAGCGCGTGGGACCAGCCGCCGGCCGCGCCGTGCACCGAGAGCTCCGGCCGGTCGGGCCGGCGCAGGTCGAGCCGGAGCCGGGCGCCCTCGGCCTGTTCGGCGGCGCCGTCGTCGTCCTCCGCCCGGGCATCGTCCTGCGGCCGGACCGGGCGGACCAGCCAGCCGTCGGCCAGCGGCTCTATGACGCACTCGCCGAGGCTGGGCAGCCAGTGCACGGCGGCCGAGCCCCAGCCCTCGGCGGGCAGTCGCAGCCGGGTGGGCGGCGGCAGGCCGGCCGCGGCGGCGGTCCAGCCGGCGGCGTCCACCACCAGCGCCGGGCCGTTCACCCGGGCCAGCAGCGGGGCGGCCAGGGTGCGCAGGTGGTGCAGCGACTCCAGGCGGCGGGCGCGCAGTTCGGTCTCGGCGAGCCGGGCGGCGGTGGCGGTCAGCTGCAGCAGGTACGGCCGGACGCTGTGGGCCGGGCCGCTGAGGTCGATGGCGCCGATCAGCCGCCCGGTGCCCGGGTCGCGCACCGGCGCGGCGACGCAGGTCCAGGAGTGGTGGCTGCGCAGGTAGTGCTCGGAGGAGTGGACGTGCATGGGGCGCTGGGCGCGCAGGGCGGCGGCTATGCCGTTGGTGCCGACGCTCTCCTCGACCCAGCGGGCGCCGGTGAGGAAGCCGATCCGGTCGGCGCTGCGGCGCAGCCCGCGCTCGCCCTCCTGCCAGAGGACGTGGCCCTCGGCGTCGGCGATGGCGAGGATCAGCGGGGTCTGGCCGACCGGTTCGAGCAGGGTGTCGCGCAGGACGGGCAGGACGGCGTCGAGGCCGCTGGTGCGGCGGCGGTGCTCGATCTCGGCGGGGCCGAGGTGGACGGCGGCGGCGCCGGCGTCCGGGTCGAGCCCCAGGCGGCGCAGCCGGGCCCAGGAGTCGCCGATCTCGGGGCGGGGCTGGAGCCGGGCCGGGTCGTCGTCGAGCGGGGCGTCCGGGGCCAGGTCCCTGGCGGTGGCCTCGGCGAGGGTGCGGTCGTGGACCTTGGCCAGCTCCGCCGCGGTCTGCGGAGTTCGACGCTCGGGTCGTCGGGTCTGCCGTCCGGTCTGCCGCACTCGGGTTGCTCCTCGCCGCCGTTCGAGGACGCGTCGGGGCCGACGCGCTGACGAAAGCGTACGGGGGCTGTTCGATCCTGGGCATGGGGTCTGCCAAGTCGGCATACCCGACGGTATGAAAATGGACATGTCGTGCTGCTGGGGCGGTTGGTGGCGCCTGCGGTACCTGCGGGTCGGGGATCGCGCTGGGGGTGCGGTAGGGGTGCGGCGGGGGCTTCCGGCGGGTGGTTACCGGTCGGTCGCGGTGCCCTGCTGGGCGGCCTCGACCGTGTGGTGGAGGTCGGCGGTGGCGTCCAGCGCCGCGGCGGTGGTGAGCGCCAGGCAGGCGGCGAGCGCGAACGCGGCGGCGCGGCGGCCGGTGCCGGACCGGGCCGCGGGCGCGGCGGTGGTCGGCTGCAGCAGGGCCGCGACCCGGCGCGGAACCGGCCCGGAGTGGGCGGCCGGGACCAGCCGGGGCCGGGCCGGCCAGGGCGAGCGGCTGGCCGCCAGGGCGGCGCGGCCGACCGCGCGGGCGGTGACGGTGCGGTCGCCGACCCGTTCCGCGGCGACCTCGTCGGCCCAGCGCTCCAGGTGGTAGCCGAGCGGCGCGCGCAGCGGCCGCAGCGCGGGGTGGACGGCGGCGGCGTGCTCGGCGAGGGCGAGGAAGACGTGGTGGCGGCCGGCGAGGTGGGCGCGCTCGTGGGCGAGCAGCGCGGCCCGTTCCGGGGCGGTGAGGGCGCGCAGCATTCCGGAGGTGACCACGATCCGGCCCGGTTCGCCCGGCCGGCCGGGGCGGCGGAGCCGTCCGGGGAGGGCGAAGGCGTCGGCGCACTCGTCGTCCAGGACGGCGAGCGAGTGGTGGTCCGGGCGGAGCAGGGCGCGGGCCCGGTCGAGGAGGGCGCGGAGGCCCCGGGGGTGCTCGGTGCGCGCCCGGCGCACGGAGGCGCGTGGGGGGCGCATGTCCGGATGCCGGTCGGGGTGCGGGGTCTCGCGGTGTGCGTCGTCGGGGCGCGGGTCCCCGGGGTGCGCGGCCGGGGCGGGCAGTGCCGCCCGGGCGGTGCGCAGGTCGAGCCGGCGGTGCCGCGCGGTCCGGACGGCCAGCGCCGCCAGGGCCACCAGCGCCAGACCGGCCGGCACGGCCGACAGCGCGGCGGCGGGCGCGGCCGAGGTCAGCCAGGGCAGTGAGAGGTGGCCGAGCGCGGCGACCGGCGGCAGCTGGAGCAGTCCGGCGGCGGCGAGCAGGCCGAGCGAGCAGAGCGTGCCGCCGGCCAGGACGGTGGCGGTGCCGGCCAGCGTCCACGCGGCCGCCCGGGGCGACAGCGCGTCGGCGAGGCGGCGGGCCAGCGGGGCGGCGAGGAGGGGGAGCAGCAGCGGCGCCCAGACGGCGATCATCATGACGCGGCCGCTCCGGGCGCGCCCCCGCCGTACTGGTCGGGGCCGGCCGGGCCGGCCGTGCCGGTCATGTGGCCCGCTTCGGTCGGCTCGCCGTCGCCGTCGCCGTCGCCGAGAAGTTCGCGGAGGAGCCGCTCGTCCTCGACGGAGAGGTCGGAGACGAAGCGGGCCAGCACGGTCGAACGGTCCGGTTCGCGGCTCAGCTCGGTGTGCATCCGGCGGGCGGCGAGGCCGGCCGGGTCCTGGACGGTCGGGATGTACGCGTAGGCGCGGCCCGTGCGGGTGCGCTCCACGGTGCCCTTGTCGTGCAGCCGGGCGAGGATCGTGGCGATGGTGGTCCGGGCGAGGTCACCGCCGAGGGCCGCCTGGACGTCCTGCGGCGTCAGTGGGTGACGCGCTGACCAGAGGGCGGCCAGCACCTCGGCCTCCAGCTCCCCGGCGGGCCGGCGGGCGGACGGTACGTCGGACATGGCGGCGATTCCTCCAGGTTTCGTCTACAGTCATGTAGACCGTCTACGTCACTGTAGACGGTCGAGGGTGCGCCTCGCGGGCGCGCCCTCCAACGTACGGGAGGTCCGCCAGCCTTGCTCCAGTCGCCCGCCGTTCCGGCCGTTCACGCCCTCGCCGTGAACCTGCTGGACGCCTCGTCGCTGCTCGCCGCGTTCGGCGCGCTCGGCATCGCCGTCGTGCTCTTCGCCGAGACCGGCCTGCTGGTCGGGTTCTTCCTGCCCGGCGACTCGCTGCTGTTCACCGCCGGCCTGCTCTGTGTGCCCGGCGCGACCAAGGGGCCGCAGCTGGAGCTGTACCAGGTGCTGCCGGCCGCCCTGATCGGGGCGCTGGCCGGCGCCCAGGTGGGCTATGTGATCGGCAGGCGCGGCGGGCGGGCGCTGCTGCGCCGCTCCAGGCGGCAGAGCCTCCGGCAGGGCGTCGAGCGCGCCGAGGAACTGCTCACCAAGTACGGCTACGGCAAGGCGATCGTGCTCGCCCGGTTCATCCCGGTGGTCCGAACGGTGCTGAATCCGCTCTGCGGCGTGCTGGAGGTGCCGGTCCGCTCGTTCACCTTCTGGCAGGTGACGGGCGGGGCGGTCTGGACCGTCGGAGTGGTGCTGGCCGGGTACGCGCTCGGCTCGTCCGTACCCAGCATCGACCGTTATCTGCTCCCCATCATCGGTCTGGTAGTAGTTGTCTCCGTGATCCCGATTGTTCTTGAACTGTTCCGCGCCCGTACGGCGCGGCGTCACGGAGGTGACGCGTGATGTCCTCCCGGGCGCTGGCCGTGTACGACGGCAGCGGTATCGACGGCGGCCTCTACACCCGGGTGATCGGGTGGGCGGACGCCGCGCCGCACTGGCTGGATGAGCTGGTCAAGGTCTGGTCCGCGCTCGGGCTCGGCCTGTTCGCGGTCTTCATGGTCTACGCGTGGTGGCGGGCGCGCGGCACCGAGTCGGCGCTGATGGCCAAGGTGCTGGCCTCGCCGCTGATCGTGATCGTCGCCTATGCCGTCAACTCGGTGTTCAAGGGGGCGGTTGAGGAGGTCCGGCCGTGCGCGCAGATCGCCGGCAGCGTCTCGCTGGAGGCCTGCCCGGGCGCCGGTGACTGGTCCTTCCCGAGCAACCACACGGTGATCGCGTTCTCCGCCGCGACCGCGCTCTGGTTCGTGAACCGGCGGCTGGGCCTGATCGCCGGGATCGCCGCCGTGCTGATGGGCGCCTCCCGGGTCTGGGTCGGTGTGCACTACCCGCACGACGTGCTGGTCGGCGCGCTGGTCGGCGTCCTGGTCGCGATCCCGCTGGCACTGGCCGCCGGGCGCGCGGCGCCCCTGGTGGACCGGGCGCGCAGCGGCCCGCTGCGGCCGCTGCTCTGCGCGGGCGCCATGGCGACGGGTGGCCGCGGTGCGCCGCTGGAGGCGCAGCGGCGCTGATTCCCTTGCCCCGCACGGCCCTTGTGCGGCCGGGGCGGCGGGGAGAGCATGTGAGCCGGGCGTGGGGCCTCTCCCGAGGGGCGCCCGCCCGGCTCAGTCGTGCCAGGGGCGCGCCGTGGGCGTGCCGGCGGGAGGGATGTGCCAATGCCGTACCGACTCGACGTCACCCAGGGGGACCGGCCCGCCGAGGAGCTGCGCAAGGGCGTGGAGGGGCTGCTGGCCGAGGCCATGGTGCTCACCCTCGCCACCGCCGGCCACGAGCGCGGCCCGCACGCCAACCTCGCCTTCTTCGCGCACGACGACGACCTCGTCCTGTACTTCGTCAGCGAGCGCTCCACCCGGCACAGCCACCACCTCGCGGAGGAGGCCCGGGCCGCCGCCACCGTCTTCCTGCCGCCGCCGGTCTTCGGCGAGCAGCTGCGCGGTGTCCAGCTGTCCGGCAGCGCGGGCGAGGCGTGGGGGCGGCAGGCGGAGGCGGCGCTGGCCGCGTACCAGGGCCGGTTCCCGTCCTTCGCCCAGGACGCGGAGGTGCGGCGGCAGTTCCTGACGGGCGGCGGCGCGGCGGCCCTGTACCGGTTCCAGGTGGAGGAGCTGACGGCGGTGGACGAGCCGGTCTTCGGGCGGCGCAACTACCTGCGGGCGGGCGTGCTGCGGTAGCGGTGCGGTGGGCGTGGCCCCCCGGGCCGGGAGGGGTGCGGTTCCCGGCCCGGGGGGCCTGTCCTGTCGGGCTTCGTCGGCCGGTCCTCGTCGGTGGCCCCGGCTCTTCTCCGTGGGCGCGGGCGTTCAGAGCTCGTCGTAGACCTCGGCCAGGCCGCGCAGGACGGTGGTGACGGTGTCGACCTCGGCGGCGTCGAGGCCGGCCGTCAGCCGTTCCAGGGCCTGCGCCAGTGCCTGCTGGCGCAGGCGGTGCCGCTCGCGGCCGTCCGGGGTGAGGGTGACCACGACGGACCGGCGATCGTGCTCCGGCCGCTCGCGGGTGACGTAGCCGGCCTCCTCCAGGCCGTTGACCAGCTGAGTCGCGGCCGCGGCGGTGGTCTCGGTGCCCGCCGCCAGTCGGCTGACCGGCAGCGGCCCCTCGTCGGCGAGCACGCGCAGGGCCCGCGCGTGGGTGAGCGAGAGCGCGCCGCGGGTGCGGGTGGCCCGGCCGCGCAGCCGGGCGTCCGCCGCGCTGAGGCTGTAGGCGGCGCGGGCCAGCCCGTCCAGCGCGAGGGCGCGGGTGCCGCCCCGGTCGGAGGGCCGGTGGTCGGCGCCGGGTCGCGGGTGTTCCGGGTCGGTCATGAGGGTGCTCCTTCGGCGGCGGGTTGACAGCACAGCAAGTGTAAGCACTTAATGATTAAGTACTTATGTAATTGCGCCGAACGGAGCGTACCTCCCATGACCATGCGATCGACCGGACAGAGCTGGGCCCTGGACATCGCCCTCGCGCAGGGCGGCTTCGACGCCCTGCACCCGCAGGCCAAGGGCACGATGGAACAGCTCGGCCACGACCACACCGACTTCGACAAGGTCTTCGCCCTCGTCCGGAGCGGCGCCATGCTGCCCAAGGCGTGGGCCACCGTGGCCGGCCAGGCCGAGGAGCGGGCCGCCCACCACGAGGCCGGCGGCTACGACCGCACCGCCGCCGACCTCTACCTGCGTGCCGCCGTGATGTGGGGCCGGGCGCAGTACTCCGTCTTCGACGCCGCCGACCCGCGCAAGCGGGCGTTCCGGGAGCGGACCAACCACTGCGTGGCGCGGCTCGGCGAGCTGCGCGGCCGCCGGGTGCGCCGGGTGGTGCTGGACTTCGAGGGCTCGCACATCCACGCCCTGCTCCACCTGCCGGCCGGGGCCGTCGAGGGCGCGCCGGCGGTCATCCTCGGCCCGGGGATGGACATGATCAAGGAGGACTACATCTACGCCGCGGAGCGCTACTACACCTCCCGCGGTGTGGTCGCGCTCTCGATCGAGGGGCCCGGCCAGGGCGAGTCCCGGGCCGGTGGGCTCACCGTCGACCTCACCAACTACGAGCGTGCCATCGGCCGTTACATCGACCACCTGGCCGACCTGCCCGAGGTGGACCCGCAGCGGATCGGCATGTTCGGCATCAGCATGAGCGGCTACTGGGGGATGCGGGCGGCGGCCACCGACCCGCGACTGGCCGCGCTGGCCGGCTTCGAGGGCGTCAGCGGCGACTTCGAGACGATCTTCAACCGGGCGCAGCCGACCTTCAAGAACAACTACATGTTCATGGCCGGCTATGAGGACGAGGAGGCATTCGACCGCGAGCTCGCCTCCCGGATGCCGCTCGGCGACCTCGTCGCGGACATCACCTGTCCGGTCCTCGTGGGCATCGGCGAGTTCGACGAACTGACCCGGCTGGAGCAGGCGATGGCGACCTACGACCGGATCCGCGCGCCCAAGGAGATGCGGGTCTACGAGAACGAGTTCCACCCGCTGGGCGGCACCGCCGCCGAGGTGTTCCGCTTCGGTGCGGAGTGGCTGGAGCGCGCCCTCGACGGTGAACTGCGCGAGCCCGGCCGCGATGTGCGGCACTACGTGCACGCGGACGGCCGCACCACGGACGGCACCGCCGCCCCGGCCTGGTGGCTCGGCACCGACCCGGTCCGGGCCGCCTGACCGGGCGGGCCGTGGGTGACATCGCGGGCCGCCGCGGTGTCACCCGGCGCACCGGCCATGGGTTGTCTGTACAACTTTTCGGCCGGTTCACCTCGGCGCCGCTGCTCGGACTCCCCTCGGACACCTCGCCGCACCAGTCTGGCCGCATGAGAGTCATCGTCGTAGGAGCGGGCGTGCTCGGCACCATGCACGCCTGGCAGGCCGTCGAACGCGGCCACGAGGTCGTCCACCTGGAGCGCGAGGCCGAGGCGCGCGGCGCCTCCGTGCGCAACTTCGGCCTGGTCTGGGTCAGCGGCCGGGCGGAGGGCGAGGAACTGGACACCGCGCTGCGCGCCCGCGAGCTGTGGGAGCGGATCGGCGCCCGGGTGCCCGACCTCGGCTTCCGGGCCAACGGATCGCTCACCGCGATCCGCACCGAGGCCGAACTCGCCGTCGCGGAAGAAGCGTTGACCCTCCCCGACGCCGAGGCGCGCGGCTACCGGCTGCTCGACGCCGACGAGACGAGGGCGCAGAACCCGGCGCTGCGTGGCAGGCTGCTCGGCGCGCTGGCATGCGAACGGGATGCCGCCGTCGAACCCCGCACCGCCCAACCCGCCCTGCGCGCCGCCCTGCTGGCCAGCGGCCGCTACACCTTCCTGCCCGGGCGCGAGGTCCGCGAGGTGATCGGCGAGAACGCCGTCCGCGACGACCACGGCGACGTGCACACCGGCGACCTGGTCGTCCTCTGCACCGGCGCCTGGCTGGGCGGCCTGGTCCGCGAGCTGGCGCCCCGACTGCCCGTCCGCAAGGTGCGGTTGCAGATGATGCAGACCGACCCGCTGGGCGAGACGCTGACCACCTCGGTCGCCGACGGCGACAGCTTCCGCTACTACCCCGCCTTCGCGGGCGCCGCGCTGGAGCGGCTGAAGGCCGTCCAGCCGCAGCCGTCGGTCGCCGCCGAACACAGGATGCAGCTGCTGATGGTCCAGCGCCGCGACGGGGGCCTCACCATCGGAGACACCCACGAGTACGACCAGCCGTTCGGCTTCGACGTGGTCGAGGACCCGTACGACCACCTGGTGGGCGTGGCCGAGGAGTTGCTCGGCCGCCCGCTGCCCCGGGTGCGCCGCCGCTGGGCCGGGGTGTACGCGCAGTGCGTGGACACCACCCGGGTCGTCCACCGTGAACGGGTCCGCGACGGCGTCTGGCTGGTCACCGGCCCGGGCGGCCGCGGCATGACCTGCTCGCCCGCCATCGCCGAGACCACCGCCGACCTCGCCAACCTGTAGGAGGAACCGAACATGTCGCTTGACATCCGCCTGGTCGTGCTCGACATGGCCGGCACCACCGTCGCCGACGACGGCCTGGTCGAGCAGGCCTTCCAGGCCGCCGCGGGCTCGCTCGGCGTCGAGGCCGGCAGCCCCGAGCACGCCCGCATGCTGGAGCACGTCCGGGCCACCATGGGCGAGTCCAAGATCTCTGTCTTCCGCCACCTGTTCGGCGCGGAGGACAAGGCCCAACGGGCCAACGCGGCCTTCGAGGCCGCCTACCACGACCTGGTCGACGCGGGCCACTGCGCCGCACTGCCGGGCGCGGCCGAGGCGATCGCCGAACTCCGCGGCCAGGGCCGGAAGGTGGTCCTCACCACCGGCTTCTCCCGGGCCACCCAGGACCGCATCCTGACCGCCCTCGGCTGGCAGTCCGTCGCCGACCTCACCCTCTGCCCCGCCGAGGCCGGCCGCGGCCGCCCGTACCCCGACCTCGCCCTCACCGCCCTGCTGCGCACGGCCACGGACTCCGTCCGCCAGGTCGCGGTGGCCGGGGACACCGGCTACGACATGCTGACCGGCACCCGCGCGGGCGCCTCCGTCGTCGCCGGCGTCCTGACCGGCGCCCACGACGAGGCCCGCCTGCGGGCGGACGGCGCGACCCACGTCCTCGCCTCGATCGCCGAACTGCCGGGCCTGCTGACCGGCCGCTGAGCGAGCCCGGGCACGAGAGCCACCCGGTCCGCCGAGCCGTCGTCGAACGGCTCGGCGGACCTTGTCACGTGGGCACCGTTCCAGTTCTCCCGAACGCCGGCCGCGGAGCCTACCTGCGCCGCCCCGACTCCGTCCTCGTTCGGTGACCCGGCGGATAGGATCCGCAGCCATGACCCTCTACCCGGCCGGCCCGCGCCTGGCGCTGCGCGAAGTCGAACCCGAGGACACCGAAGACCTCCTGGCCATCTACGGAGACCCCGAGGCCACCCGCCACCTCAGCTTCGAGCCCCGCACCCGTGAGCAGGTCCAGGCGATCACGGCCCGGTCCATCGCCTCCGCGAGCGTCACCCCGCGAACCGAGTAGTGCCTCGCTGTCACCCATCGCGGCGAGCAGAAGCTGATCGGGTACGCCCGCCTGGCGACCGAGCCGCAGCAGGCCGCCACGATCGGCTTCGCCCTCCACTCGGACGCGTGGGGCAAGGGCCTCGGCACCGAGACCGTCCACCTGCTGTGCGCGCTCGGCTTCAACGTCCTCGGCCTGCACCGGATCTGGGCCGCCCGCTCGCCGCTCAACGAGGCATCGGCGCGCACGCTGCCGCGGGCCGGGATGACCGAGGACGGGCGGATCCGCGACCACGTCTTCGTCCATGGCGCCTGGCGCGACTCGATCACCTACTCGATCCTGGAGCACGAGTGGACGCCGATCGGCGGGCTCGGCCCAACGAGCGCGGCCCGACAAGCCAGTTGGCCCGCCTAGCGGCGAGACCGTACCGGGGAGGTGAGTTCGTGCCGGCCGAGCCGGCCGTGCCGCGCAGGGTGATCCCCGGCATCGCCGAGTTCGCGCGCGGCGGCGTGCCCGACCCGCCCGCCACCGGTGATGGCGGCCAGTGGGTCGACGGCTTCTGATGGCTCTACTGCGGCCGGCGGTGGACCCGGGTTGCGTGTACGTCGGTAGGAGTACGGTCCGGGCGCCGTGCTCGTCCTCGGCGGCGATGTCGGCCCTTCCGTCCGCGTGATGTCGCGAAACGGCGTCGGGAGCCCCGGCACACACCAAGCCGCACACATCACCAGAGGGGAACATTCCGTGAACTGACCCACTCCGCACCGGTTCTGCGTCCTGCGTCGGAGGGCGGCCACCGCCACCGTCGTGGCCGTTGGAACCGCTGCCAAGTCGGGGGAGGAGGTCGAAGTGTGCGCGGGCCGTTCCGGTGGTGGCCACGCCCGTCGGGCTGTGGAAATTCGCTGTCGGGTGGGTTTGGTGATCCGTTAAGGTCCGCCGGGTCGTTCGGGAAAGGATCATGGGGGACTTGCCATGGGCGGGGTGCGTCGTGCCGCTGTCACATCGGCCGTACTGGTCGCGGGGCTCACCGCTTGCGGGGGCGGTGCGTCCGCCCCCGGGGCGGACGAGCTTGACCCGAAGGCGGCCCTGACGGCGGCGGCTCTGGTGATGCAGAAGGCCGGGACCGAGACGGTCGACGGCGTCCGGCTCACGCGCTACCGCGCCGTCGAGGAGATCGCCACCGTGGCCGCCGGGATCCCGGGTCTCTCCCCGGAGCGCCGCACCGCTCTGGAGCG
>NZ_JBFBIL010000069.1:0-36906 GCF_040685575.1 Kitasatospora sp. NPDC088351
GATACGCGCCGACCTCCACCTCGGCCTGCTCCAACTCGCCTGCAGCATCATCTGCCTGCGAAAGCTCCGAACCTCATTCTGAAACGATCAGTTAGAAGCATGGCAGTTTCCCCGGAGCCAGTGCGCACGCGCGGAACGGCAGGCGGGACACCAGGCCCCGTGTCCTGGGTTCCTAGACGGCTTGCGTGGTTCGGCACCCGGTCGGTGGTGCGGCTCCGCGTGCCGCATCCTCGCAGTGGCGGTCGGTGCGGCGACATCCCACATTCCCGGGATGTTCCCGGGAGAGCTCCTGCGGGACCGGGACGTGCGTGGTCCCCGGCGCGGTGAGGTCGCGCCGGCAGAGTTGGGCGAGGTACGCGTGCGACGCCGGGGTCAGTGGCTCACGGGTGATAGAGCGCCCGGGCGCGGGCTGCGTCGATCGGCCCGTCCTCGCCGATGGGCAGGAAGTGGTTCAGCTGCCAGGTCTGCGTACCGCGGGCCTGGCGGTTCGTCGTGGTGACCCACGGCGGGTAGACGCGGACCCCCCGCTTCCCGCCCGTGCCGTTCCTCGCGACGATGTCCCGCTCGCAGAGCACCTCACGGGGGAAGACGAACTGTCCGAAGTCCCGGCCGTCACGGGTACTGATGACGAAGAGGTCATCGGCGTCCTCGGCGTCGAAGGGCTGGATCGGGCCGTCGCCGGACCTCTTCCACACCGTGACGAACTGGCCGACCTTGGTCGGGGTCGTCCTGGCCGCGCGGAACCTGACGGAGTAGCCGTCCAGGACGAAGCCGAACGCCCCGTAATCGGCGCTTTCGGCCTCGGCCACCGGCCGTGAGCACCTGAACCCGTTCGGGTCGTACACCAGCGCCTTCGCCGCGAGAAGGTCCTCATGGACCACGTCTCCGGCGGACCACGGCTCGGAGTCCGCGTCGGGGTGCGAGGAATTCCCATAGTCCGTCGTCATTTGTCCATTCTGCCATCGCCCCGGCCGCCGGGAGTTCCGGCGAACCAGCCGCCCCCCACTCGACCGGGCGGACGTGCCGCGGACCCTGAACTCGCGGGGCCGGGGCGGGCCGAGTGACCATCACGGCCCCGGGGTACAAGTTCACAAGCGGCCCACCGCACCAGGCAGAGCGGTGGCCGGGGGTGAAGGGCGGCGATGCGCGGATGACGGCAGGCAGCGCGGAGGAAGCCGGGACCGCCACAGCCGCAGGGCGGGCCGGCGCGGCAACGACACAGGTCCTCCGGGCCGGCGCGGGAGGTCTCACCGCCTGGACCGCCGCACAGATCACCGGCGGCGTCGAACTGAACGGACCGGCGGGGCGGCAGGCGGCGGTCGCGCTGGTCTTCCTCGTACTGTCCCGACTCCCCATCCGGGCAGGCCGATTGGCGAAGCGACTGCTGAGGCGCGTCCGGTGGAGCGAGGGTGCCGCTGCGGCCGTCTCCTGTATCGCCGCCCTGGGCATGCTGATCGGCGCGGTGACACTGGGGCCCGTGCAGTGGTGGCTGACGGAAGTCCTCTGCGACCACCTCGGCCTCCCCCTGCACATCTCCGGCTTCTGGCCGTTCGTGGTGGCCCCCCTGGTCGATCTCCTCCTGTCGGTGGCCCTGGCGATGCCGGGCGCGTGCCTCACCCGCAAGGGGCGGGCCACCGGGTCCGTGGGCCGGTTCACGCGCCTGGTCGCGTGCTTCTGGGCGCTGTGGCTCCTGACGTCGGGGCTCGGCATCGGCCGTCTCGGTGCCGACGAGTGGTGGCGGTCGACGGCGACCATGGCGGCGCTGGCCGTCCTCCTCCTCGCCCTGGCCGGCCTCGGCGCCACGGTGTACAGCGACTTCGGCTGGCCGCACCTGCGCTCGCTCCTGCTCGCGGGCCTGCCCTTCGTCGCCGCCTTCGGCGTCTGCGCCATCGCGCTGACGCTCTGGCTGCTGTCCTGGTTGAGCACGGCCATGCGACCCACCCTCGGCATCGAGGGCTTCGGCACCTTCCTGTGGGCCGGCCTGATCACGACGGCGGTGCTGTGGGCGGCGAATCTGCCGTCCTTCCTGCACGGACTGCGCCGTCGGCGCCACAACTCGCCCACCGGGGACGGCGGGTACGGTCCGGCCCGGCCACCGGCGGTGTGGGCGAACGGGTTCGGCTATGTCTGGATGACGGCGGACGAGACCGCCGGCCGGTCCTGACACACCGGCCCGCGCCCGGCCGCCCACGACACCTGCACCGCCCCCGCACGGGCCGTTGCCGGCCAGTGCGGCCGATCGCCTCCCTCCGGGCCCGCCGGGACGGTACGGTGCGAGCCATGCAGACGACCGAACGCCGTTTGATTCCAGTGGTGTTGGCCGCCGGAGCGCTTCTCCTGGCGGCCTGCTCGGCGGGCGGCTCCGCCTCGTCGTCCAGCACCACCGCCCCCGCGGACGATCCGGCCTCGGACCACCCGGACCTGAACGCCCGGCACATCGCGCAGATCCTGCAGTCCGGTTACGTGCCCGGGCTGGCCGGCCTGCACGGCGCGGGCATCGACTACACCTCCCGGACAAAGCCGGTGCAAGTGTCGCCGTGCCGTCTGGAGGTGCCGGAGAAGAGCGGCAGCCTCACCCCGACCGGAGGCGGTCAGACCGGTCGGCCGACCGTGGGCCTGGGCGTGCGCTACTCGGCGCTGATCCGCGAATACACGAACGGCCTCCAGGTGCGGGCGTACCTGCTGCCGCCGAAGCCGGACGCCCAGAAGGTGTTCGCCGAGCTGGCGGCGGCCGCCCGGGCCTGCGAGACCCGTACCGTCACGGCCTCCGGGGCCAAGGACACTCCGGTCGGGACCACCGCCCGCCCCACCCTGGGCGAAGGGGGCGAAGGACTCGCGGTGACCAGCACGGCCGACCTGACCACGGCCGGCGCCTCCACGCCGACCTACACCCAGGTCATCCGGTACGGCATCAACGGCCGGATCCTGGTCGAGGCCCTGGAGGTCTCACGACCGTGGAACACCGTCTACGGTGAGGCCGACGCCGGGGAGGACACCGACACGGCCATGAAGGCGATCCTGCCGAGCTTCAAGGGCCTGCCCGAGTGACACCGCGGCCACACGGCGCGGGGGCGCCCCCGCGCCGTGTGGCCGTCCGGGTGACCTTGCCCCCCGGACGCCCGTCTCCGGTGGCAGTGCGTGAGCGCGCGTGTGTTGATGGTGAAGGGCCGCTTCGTCACGGCGGCCGACCGAACCATCACCTTCAATGCCTGGAAGGGCTTTTCCTCATGCGCACTGTGCACCGCGTCCTGGCCGTCTCCGCCATCGCGCTCCCGCTGGTCATCGGCGGGGCGACCATCGCCTCGGCTCACGACGGTTCCCCCGTCCCCAACGCCAACTTCGACCAGGGCGCGTTCGCCGTCGGCCCGAACGGCAGCGCCGCCCAGCTCACCGACGTCGACTTCGGCCCCGGCGGTGCCTCCTTCCTCAGCGCCGCCCTGGCGATCGGCGCCAACGGCGTCGGCGGCAACTTCACCGAGACCGGCATCAGCCCCGGCCACGTGGGCTGACCCGGCCCGCCCCCGGCTGCCCCGGACCACCACCCGGTCCGGGGCAGCCGCATGCCGCCCGGCGGCCACGGCGACGCCCTAGAGTGCGCGCATGACACGACACATCGTCTTCGACCAGTTGCACAACTTCCGTGACCTGGGCGGCTACTCCGCCTCCGACGGCCGGTCGGTCCGCTGGGGGCGCCTCTACCGCGCCGACTCGCTCGGCCGGCTCGGCTCGCCCGCCGATCTCGAACGGTTCCGGGCGCTCGGCGTCCGCACCGTCATCGACCTCCGCTACCCGTGGGAGACGGCCCGCACGGGCCGCGTGCCGGAGCTGGACGGCCTGAGCTACCACAACCTCTCCATCGAGCACCGCCCGTACGACCAGGCCGAGATCGACCCGGCCCTCGATCCCTGGCGCTATCTCGCCGACCGCTTCGCCGAGGTCGCCGAGGACGGGGTGGCGGAGATCCGCCGGGTGCTGGAACTGATCGCCGGCGCCGACGAACCGCTGGTCTTCCACTGCGCCTCCGGCAAGGACCGCACCGGCCTGATCGCCGCGCTGGTCCTCTCCCTCCTCGGCGTCTCCGAGGACGACATAGCCGCCGACTTCGCGCTCACCGAACTCGCCACGCCCCGGCTGGTCGCGCGGTGGCACGCCGCCAACCCCGGCCGCGAGCTCCGCTGGCCCGGGTTCGGGCGCGCCCCCGAGACCGTGATCCGGCTGGCTCTCGCCGACCTCGCCGCCGCGCACGGCTCCGTCCACGCCTATGTCACCGACACACTCGGCCTCGGTGACGACCTGATCGGCGAGCTGCGCGCCCGGCTGCTGACCGGATAGCCGACCGGGGGTCGGGAACCAGCCAGACCGGCGCTCGGCGCCCAGCTCGAACGGACACAAACAGTCAGCCATTTCGATCAAACAGCGACATTTTCCGACCCGCCATGCTGCAATCAATCGAACACGCTAAATCTGCGATCATTTTCGTCCGCCCTCTTGCGCGCGAACGATCCTGCGGCAAGGCCTGCCGAATGGCCGAAATAAATGGTGCTCCCCGCCGGTTCGTGCACGCTAATGTCTTCCCCGGCGGGGGGATCGTCCGACCGGGGTGAGCTCGGTAGTCGAACCGCCGGTCATTTCTTTTTGCCTGCATGGCGCCCGCACGGCGTCACCGAAAAGATCGGACGAATATGCACGCAAAGAATCGCAAGCTCGTTCGCGGCATTCTGGTGGCCGCCGCGATGCTCGGGTTCGCGGGGGCCACGCCGGCCCTGGCGGAGGGTTCCTGGACGTCCCACATCAGCAACTGGGGGCCCGGCTCGGAGTCCCGCCGCTGGGGGGACAGCGACCGGGACGACACCGTCACCACCGTGGCGTTCCAGGGCTGCACCACCGACAACAACGACTTCAAGAACGCCGATCTCCAGCTGTACAAGGACGTCTTCGGCCCCGACAAGGCCTACGGCTACCGGCTGAACCACTGCGATCTGTCCGCCTGGGGGGACCAGAGCGCCGGCGACTACTACTTCGCACTGGAGGGGGTGCGCTCCGGCGGCAAGCTCTGGGTGGATTCGGTGAGCGTCCGGTACTGACCCCGGCCACCGCCCGCCACGGGCGTCCGGGGTGTTCCGGCGGAAGCCCCCTCCCGCCGGAACACCCCGGACGCTCCCCGCTCCTCCGCTCTCCCCTCACGGATCCCGGCTCCGGACCCCGAACCCCGGATCCCGGACCCGCCACCTCACCGAGCGAAATGCGTCGAGCCCCCGCCATGACCCTTGAATTCCACCGCGTCGACTTCCAGTACACCCAGAAGGCCCAGTTGTTCACCGGCCTCGCCTTACGGATCGACAATCCGGCCACGGTCCTGCTCGGGCCGAACGGCGCCGGAAAGTCCACTCTCATGGCCCTGGCCGCCACCCAGCTGACGCCGGGCCACGGCTCGGTCTCCTGGCGCGGCCGGACCGCCACCGGGCGCGGCGAACTGGCCGCCTACCGGCGGGCGGTGGCCTGGCTGCCGCAACAGGTGACCCCGGTGCCCGGGCTCAGCGTGCGCGAGCAGGTCGCGTACTCCGGCTGGCTCAAGGGCATGTCGCGCGGGGCCGCCTGGCACGCCTCGGCGGGCGCGCTGGAGCGGGTCGGGCTCGCCCAGCTCGCCGACCGCGGCGGTCACCAGTTGTCCGGCGGCCAGCTGCGCCGGATGGGCATCGCGGGGTGCCTGGCCCACCACAGCGAACTGATCCTGATGGACGAGCCGACCGCCGGGCTCGACCCGGCCCAGCGCGGGATGTTCCGCAGCCTGGTCGAGGACCTGGCCGACGAGGTCCATGTGATCGTCTCCACCCACCAGACCGAGGACCTCGCCGACACCTACCGGCACGTGGTGGTGCTGGACCAGGGTGAAGTCCGCTTCCAGGGCGGCACCGAGGAGTTCCACGCGCTCGCCGCCGGGGCGAGCGGTTCGCCGCGCGAGCGGGCCGAGGCCGCGTACACGCGGCTGGTCGAACGGGAGGCCTGACCATGCTGCTGCGCACCGTTCTGCGCACCTCCGCCGCCACCCGCGCGCTGCCGTTCCTCGTCGGCTTCGTCCTGGTCGCCCTCGGCGACGACCTCACCGCCTGGGTCACCCCGGCCTACGGACTCTCCGCCGCCGGGCACGCGACCTTCGCCCTGCCCTTCGTCTGCGCGGCCTGCGCGGCCGCGGGCGCCTGGGAGGCGGGCCGGCTGCACCGGGGGCGGGTCTTCGACCACTCGCCGGTGCGGTCCCCCCTGACCATCACCGCGCCCGTCCTGCTGCCGGTGGCCGTGATGGGCGCGCTCGGCATGGCCGCCGCGCTCGGCAGCACGGCGCTGGCCGGCGGCACGGCCTCCGGGGTGCCGCAGCCCGGCGTCCTCGCGGTCTGGGCCGGGCTGCTCGTCGCGAACACCCTGGTCGGGTCGATCGTCGGGCGGGTCCTGGCGTCCGTCCTCGCCGTGCCGCTCGCGCTGATCAGCAGCTTCGTCCTGAACGCCTATCCGGCCTCCTTCGACGAGTTCTGGCTGCGACACCTGGTCGGCGGCGGCCTCTCCGACTGCTGCTCGGTGGATCAGGTCCTGGACGAACGTGCCGTGTTGAGCGCGCTGGCGTTCTCCGGCGCGGTGTCCGCGGCGGCCGTCCTGGTGATCCGCCGGCGCGGTGCCCCGATCGCGCTCGCCACCGGGCTGGCGGTGACGGCCGGCGGGATCGGCCTCGCCGCGCACCTGGCCCAGGACCTCGGCCCGACGCCCGTCCTCGCCCGGCCCGCCAGTGCGCTGGTCTGTGACGGCGAACGGCCGAGGATCTGCCTCTGGCCCGAACTGGGCGGGGCCCGCTCGGGCGCGGTCCGCGAGGAGGCCCGACGGGTCGTCACCACCCTGGCCTCCGGGGGCGTACCGGTGCCTGGCGTGCTCACCATGGCGGCCCAACCAGGCCCTGGCGAGGCCAAGTTCGGCATCCCGACCACCGCCAGGGCGGCGGACGTGATGCCGGGCGTGGTCGGCGGGCTGGTCCCCCGCGTCCCCGCGTGCGCCCTGCACGGGGACTCGTACCCGGCCGGCGTGGCCGCCGGACCGGTGACCGCCTGGCTCACCGCGAAGGCGGCACCCGGCAGCGCGCCGCACCCCGCGGGCGGACGGTTCGGGGAGGCGGACGTGGCCCTCGCCGAACAGGTACTGCGGCTCCCTCCGGAGGCCCAACTCGACTGGTACCAACGGAATGCGGAAGCCATGCGCCGCTGCGACGCGCCACCCGCGCTGACCCCGCCCGCACCGGCCGCGCTCGCCGACGGCGGTGACCGGTGATCTGGTGGAGCAAGGCCCGCTCGGTGCCGGCCATCGCCGCCGCACTGGCCGGGACGTTCGCGGTGGGCCTGCTCATCGGCGACGGCGAGCTGCCGGTGCCCGCGCTGCGCGGCCAGGCCGGGCACTTCCTGGTCGCGCACCTCGTCACCCTGTTCCCGGCGGTCTACCTGCTGCACGGGCTAGGCCGGGGCGACCTGCGGACGGAGGCGGTGGCCGGACGGTTCCTGCGCGGGCTGGACACCGGGCTCGCCCTCGCGGTCGCGGCCGTCGGCGCACTGGCGGGCGTGCTCGTCTGCGCGGCCGGACAGGGCGACCTCGCACTCGTCCTCGGCCGCAACATCGCCGGGTACACCGGTCTGGCGCTGCTGCTGCACCCGCTGATCGGCCACCGCCCGGCCGCCGCGGCCGTCGCCGTCGTCCCGCTGCTCTGCTCCGCCGCGGGCTGGCGCCGGGGCGGCGGACCGCAGCCCTGGGCCTGGCCGCTCCACCCCGGGGACTCCCCGCAGGCGCTCACCCTGGTGGCGCTCACCCTGCTCGCGGGCGCGGCCTGCGCCCTGCTGCGCCGCCGCCCGGCGGTGGAACTGCGCGTCCTCGCCTGAGCAGGCCCCCTACCCCGGAATGGGAAGTCGACGGGGCCGACTTCCCATTCCGGTCCTCCCGCCGGGCCCCGGGGTCAGCGCCCGGGCCAGCCCTCCCGGTTCGAGCAGGACTCGTAGTCGTAGCGGGTCGGGCGGTCCCACTCCGCCCCGGTCACCAGCTCGAACGCCTCCTCGTGCACGTACAGCAGCGACTCGCACGAGCTCGCGGTGAACGGCGCGAACCGCTCGGGATGGCCGAGGACGTCCTCGTACACCTCTCGGCCGGCGGCCACCACGGCGGCCCGCGCGTACAGGAAGCCGTCGTCCGACTGGGGGAACGGCGAGCCGTCGGGCAGCTCCATCCCGAGCACGGGCAGCCTGCCGAAGTCCTCCCGGTCCAGCCGGTACAGGGCCTCGGCGAGCCGCTCGCCGAAGCCGATGATCTCCTCCAGCGGCCGCTCTGCCAGGACTTCGGTCAGCCGGGCGCAGGCGTCATCGAAACCCTGGCAGTCCGCGGTCCCGGCCGCGCCGCCGAGCCCGTCGATCAGCTGCCAGAACCGCTCCCAGGGCATCGCCGGCTGATCGGGCGCTCCTCCGCCCGCCACCCGCACGGCCTCGTCGTCGAACCGCATCGCCCGCTCCTTGTCCGCCGTCGCCCCCTGCGCGAACAGCATCCCCGACGGCACGGACAACGGCACGGGCAGCAGCACCCGCCCCCGGCAGTGACTCAGCCGCAGTCGCTCAACGACAGTCCCTCAACGGCGGTCGCTCAGCGGCGGCGCGGCCTGCCGGTGCGCCCGGCCGGACGGCCGCTCTGGGGCTTGCCGGGCCGGCTGCGCTCGGCCGCCGGGGCGGCCCCGGCAGCCGTGTCCGGCCAGTGGGCGGGCCGGGTGAGGGCGGACGGAAGCCGGGTGGAGGCGTCGCCGCGCGCCGCGTTGAGCTGGGCCTGGGTGAGGAAGAGGGCCTCGGTGAGGTCGGCACCCGCCAGGTTGGCGTCCCGCAGGTCGGCCCCGATCAGATCCGCGAGCCGCAGGTCCGCACCGCCGAGGTCGGCGGCGACGAGCAGGGCGCCGCGCAGGTTGGCGCCCCGCAGGTCCGCGCCGCGCAGGCGGGCGCCGAACAGGTCGGCCCCCCGGTGCTCACGGCGGCGCGGGACGGCGGCCCGGACGAGTTCGCCGGCCCGCAGCAGCAGCTCGCTCACCCGCTGCCGGTGGGCCGGCACGTCCACCGCGAGGATCTCGGCCGGGCTGCCCTGGGCGAGCCGGTCGGTCTCCTCCAGCACCCGGCGCAGCTCGGCGTGCACGGGTCGGGCGGGGGCGAAGGTCAGCGCCTCGGTGAGGTACCAGAGCAGCTCGTGCAGCTGCCGCACCACCGGGAACACGTCGAACATCCCCTGCGCGTCCTCCGGCGCCTCGCGCCAGCTCCGGCCGCCGAAGGTCACCTGGGAGACGCGCTGACCGGCTCCGAAGCAGTCGTACACCGTGCAGCCCTGGAAGCCGCGGTCCCGCAGCTGGACGTGGATGCCGCAGCTGAAGTCGGTCCGCAGATTGCGGCACGGGGTGCCGGCGGCCTTGTTGACCGCGAAGTCGGTGGAGGCCGCGAAGGGCAGCGCCACGCAGCACAGCCCGAAGCAGCTCCCGCAGTCCGCCGCCAGGGCCACGCCCGGGCTCGCGCCGGTGCCACCGCTCGTGCCAGTGCTCGTGCTGTCGGTCACCTGTGAGTCCTCCGTACTGCGGCGCCCGGCCGGCCCGGGTCCGCAGTAGAGCGTACCGATGTGGAGCGTGCCGATCCCGCTCGCGGGCCCTGGGCGGCCGGGGCCGCGGGGGCGGCCGGGAACCGGCGGAGTCCCGGCCGTAGTCCGTTAGTGTGGTCGGCCGGTGTCGGTTCGGTCCGCCGATCCCGCCCCGGACGCAGGAGGAGAGCAGGAATGTCCCGGCACGACGTCACGGCACACCCGGACGCCGAGGGCACCAGGGACGACCCGCCCGCCGCGCCCGTGACGGCCTCGGCCCCGCGCCTCTCGGCGCGCACCCGCACCCTCGGGTTCACCCTGCTCTGCTTCGCCGTCTGCCTCGCCATCGGCGCGCAGCAGTGGACCACCGCCCAGCTGGGCGGCTTCGACCTCGGCATCTTCGACCAGGGTGTGCGCGGCTACGCGAACCTCGGCCTGCCGGTGTCGACGCTGAAGAGCTTCCACCACGAGTTCCCCCTGGGCTTCTCCCTCCTCGGCGACCACTTCTCCCCCGTGATCGCGCTGATGGCGCCGCTCTACTGGATCTGGGACGACCCGCGCTCGCTGCTGATCGGCCAGGCGCTGCTCTTCGCGGCCGGCGTCCCGCTGATCCGCCGGGTCGCCGACCACTGCTTCGCGGACGCCGACCCGCGCACCGCCCGCCGCGCCGCCGACCTGGCGGCGCTGGCGTACGGGCTGGGCTGGCCGCTGCTGGTGGCCTCGCGCGGCGGCTTCCACGAGGTGGCCTTCGCGGTGCCGCTGACCCTGCTGATGCTGGAGCGCGGCCTGGCCCGCCGGTACGGCACGGCCGCACTGGCCGCCCTGCTGCTCTGCTGCACCAAGGAGGACCTCGGACTGGCGGTCGGCGCCTACGGGCTGGTGCTGATCCTGCGCGGCCGCCGGGACGAGGACACCGCGCGGCGCCGGCGGACGGTCCGCTGGGGTGCCGGTTTCCTGCTCGGCGGGCCGCTCGCCTCGGTGGTCGCGATCGCCTGGCTGGTGCCCGCGATGGGCGGGGTGCCGGGCTACTACTGGAACTACGATTCGCTCGGCGAGGACGGCGGCTCGGCCGTCTCCCATGTGCTGTCCAACCCGACGATCCTCGTCTCGTCGATGTTCGACGCGCCGCTGAAGCCGCTGCTGCTGCTCTGGCTCTTCGGCACGCTGTTCGCCCTGCCGCTGCGCTCCGCGACGGTGCTGTGCGCGGTGCCGCTGCTGGCGGAGCGGGTGCTCTCCAGCAACCCCAACCACTGGTCGATCGCCCGGCACTACGACGCGTTCCTCTGGCCGATCCTGCTGGTCGCGGCGCTGGAGGTACTGGGCCGCTGCCACGGCAGCGTGCGCACCCGGCGGCTCGGAGTGGCGGCCGCCGCCGTGACGGTCGCGGCCGCGCTGCCGCTCGGGGTGGCGAACCTGTTCGTCCCCGCCTACTGGCAGCCGAAGCCGAGCGAGGCGGCGCTGATCCGGGGCGCCGCGCAGATCCCGGACGGCGCGACGGTCGAGGCCGACAACCAGGCCGCCCCGCGGCTGACCGCCCGGACCGACGTGGTCCTGGTGGACGGCACCCCGCGCGGCCGGGAGTACGTACTGATCCGCTCCGACAAGCGGGCGTTCCCGTTCAAGACCGACCGCGAGCAGGCCGCCCGGATCGAGCTGCTGCTGGCGCACGGCTACCGGCAGATCTGGGCCGAGGACGGCGTGGTGCTGCTGCACCACGAGAGCACCGAACCGGTCCCGGGCGAGCACGTCCCCGGCCCGGACAGCACCGGCTACCAGGACGAGGTGCCGGGCGACGTCGGCCACAACCTCTTCCGCGGCTGAGCGGCCGGCCCGTTCGGACGTCCGCGTCCTGGGGCCGTCGTCGAACTCCCGCCTGCGCGCCGACCACAGACCCCAGGCTCCGGGCATGGCGATCGAGGTGGGAGCGCGCGGGCTGTACGAGGCCCTGACGGCGTACGAGGGGCCGGAGGCGTACGAGGCGGTCAGCGACCTGCTGCTGCTCTCCTTCCAGCCGCCCGGCGACGGGGTCGATGCCCCGGGCCCGTGGCTCGGGTTCCCGGAGGACGAGTACCTCGGCCTGTTCACCGCGCTCGGCATGACCTCGTTCAAGGGCGGCGGCTTCGACCCGTTCCGGCACGAGATCGGCGAGGTCGAGCAGGCCGACGACCCGGGCACGCCGATCGAGCTCACCGGGGTGGTCCGGCCCGGCCTTCGGCTGGGCCGACTGCTGTTCGGCCGGGCCGGCGTCCGGGTCCGCGCCGGAGTGGAGCACGCCCAGCGCGGCGTCGCCGACCGCCCGCCGCTCTACTGGGCCTTCCGGCGGCGCCACCGGCCGACGGTCGACCTCTCCCACGGGTGGGGCAGCAACTCGCAGTGGTGCACCGACCTCCGCCTCGACTACCGGACCCCGGCCGGCGATCTGCTCAACGTGGCGGAGGACCGCCCGATCGACGGCAGCCCGGACCTCCACCCGGACCACCCGGCGAACCTCAGCCCGGAGGAGCGGCTGCTGACACCCGCCGAACGGCGTGAGCTGCTGCGCCACCGCGGTCTGCTGCGGGCCCCGGAGGCCGCCGCCGCGCCGGCCGGGTCACCCGGCTGGGAGCGGGACCTGATGCCCTTCGGCCGGCGGCTGCCGGATCCCGGGCGGTGACCCTCCGGTTCAGCCCCCGTACGGCTCGGACGACTTGTACGACTCGGACGGCTCGTACGGCAGCAGCTCCGCGCGCTTCGGGGGCCGGCCGTCGCCGGAGGAGCGGCCGGTGAGGCGGCGGCCGATCCAGGGGCCGACGTGGGTGCGCAGCCAGCGGGCGTCGGCGGCCAGCTTCTCGGTGCGGCCGGGCGGGGCGGCGGCCGGCAGCGGGGCGCGCCAGTCGAAGGCGGCGGGGCGGCCGAGGGCCTCCAGCACGCCCTCGGCGACCCGGCGGTGGCCTTCGGGCGAGAGGTGCAGGCGGTCCTCGGCCCAGAGGCGGCGGTCGTCGAAGCAGGGCGCGGCGAACAGGTCGACCACGGCGATGCCCCGGTCCTGGCCCAGCTCGTGCACGAAGGCCTTCATCCGCAGGATGGCGGGGAGCAGCCGGGCGCTGCCGGCCATCCGGCGGGTGGGGTCGGTGCTGGTGAACAGGACCACGGTGGCGCCGGTGGCGCGCAGCGCGGTGGCGGAGCGGCCGAGCAGGTCCTCGACCCGGTCGATGTCGCAGCGCGGCCGCAGGACGTCGTTGAGGCCGCCGGCCAGGGTGACGAGGTCGGCGCGCATCGCGGTGGCGGGGGCCAGCTGCTCGTCGTGGATCTGGCCGATGAGCTTGCCCCGGACGGCGAGGTTGGCGTACCGGAACTCCTCGGCGGGCCGCTCGGCGGCGAGCCGGGCGGCGACGCGGTCGGCCCAGCCCCGGTAGTGGCCGTCGGGCAGCAGGTCGTCGCACATGCCCTCGGTGAAGGAGTCCCCGACCGCGACGTAACTGGCGTACGCGGTGGGCGCGGTGGGCTTGGCGGGCGCGGTGTGGGTGGCGTTCTCCATGACCCGACGATGGTACGCGCGCCCCTCCCGGCGGCTCGCCTCGGCCCGCGCCCTGCCGTCCTGCCGCGCCCCGCCCCTGCCGTGCCCTGCCGTGCCCCGCCGCGCTCCGGATCAACGCCGCCGCGCATCGGGCGCCGATCGCCCGTTTATCGCCGTCCGGCACGGTGTGACACGGACCCCGCCGTGCCGGTCGCGTCCGCGACGGCAGGCCACGGGGGTGCCGGCCGCAGCGCCGCCACCGGCACGGCGGTGCACGCGGGGCGGAGGCGGGGTCACCCCGCCGGTGGGGCGAAGGGCCGACGCATGGTGAAGGCCGCCGGGGTCGGGCCGTCCGCGCGCAGCAGGGTGAGGCGGTGCTGGGCCTCCCGCGGGGTGGGACGGCGGCCGGCCGGGACCCACCAGAGCGCGGTCATCGCCTCGGCGGGCCGGGCGAACCACTCCCGGCGCCGGCGCATCACGGCCCGGTGTTCGGAGTGGTGGACGAAGGCGTCCAGGGCCTCGGGGTCGCGCCAGACCGAGAGGTTGACCAGCAGCCACTCGTCGTCGAAGATCCGGAAGCCGGTCGCGTACCCCTCGTCGCTCTTGAGTCGCCAGACGAAGCCGTCGGCCTCGTCGGCGAGCGCGTTGACGGGCCCGAGGGCGGCGACGAAGCCCGCGAGCAGGGGGCTGTCGATGGGTTCGAGCATCCGGGAGATGTTGACCTGGGCGAGTTCGTGGGACGTCACCGGCAGGACCTTAACCGGCCGGCACCGCGGTGTCCGCCGAATTCCGCTGCGCCGCCCGGTCGTCGGCGGGCGGGGTGACCCAGTGCGCCCGGACGGCGTCGGTCGGCCGCTGCTCGCCGAGCGCGTCGAGGCCCCAGGTGCCGAGCGCGTCGACGACCTGGCGCAGTGCCGCGCCGCGCCCGGTGAGCTCGTAGACGGTGGCGTTGGCGGGTCGTTCGAGCCGACGGCGGGTCACCAGGCCCTCGCCCTCCAGCTGCTTGAGGCGGGCGGCGAGGATGTCGGTGGAGACGCCGGGCAGGTCGGCGTGCAGGTCGGTGTAGCGGCGCGGGCCGGCGAGGAGTTCACGGACGATCAGGAGGCTCCAGCGCTCCCCCACCGCGTCCAGGGCGCGGGCGACGGCGCAGTACTGGTCGTAGCTTCGGCGTGACATGTGGATCAGCATAGCCAAAAGGTTGGACTTTCCAAGTGCTTACTTGGTAGAACAAAGCAACCAGGACGGCGCGCCGGTGGCGCGTACGGCCACGGCGGGTGACGGGTCGGGAGGCCGCAGATGGAGTTTCGGCAGTCCAGCAAGCTGACAGGCGTGTGCTACGAGATCCGGGGCCCGGTGGTCGACCGGGCCAACGCGCTGGAGGAGGCCGGGCACAGCGTGCTGCGGCTGAACACCGGCAACCCGGCCACGTTCGGCTTCGAGGCGCCCGAAGAGATCCTCCAGGACATCATCCGCAACCTGCCCAACGCGCACGGCTACAGCGACTCGCGCGGCATCCTGCCGGCCCGGCGCGCGGTGGTGCAGTACTACCAGCAGCGCGGCGTCGACGGGGTCACCGTCAACGACGTCTACCTCGGCAACGGCGTCTCCGAGCTGATCCAGATGGCCGTCACCGCCCTGGTGGACGACGGCGACGAGGTGCTCGTCCCGATGCCCGACTACCCGCTCTGGACGGCGGTGATCCGGCTCGCCGGCGGCAAGGCGGTGCACTACGCCTGCGACGAGGAGGCGGAGTGGTACCCCGACCTCGACGACATCGCGTCCAGGATCACGGCCCGCACCAAGGCCATCGTCGTCATCAACCCCAACAACCCCACCGGCGCGGTCTATCCGAAGGAGCTGCTGGAGGGCATCCTCGACCTCGCCCGCCGCCATCAGCTGATGGTGCTGGCCGACGAGATCTACGACAAGATCCTCTACGACGGCACCGAGCACCACTGCCTGGCCGCGCTCGCCGACGACGTGCTCACCCTCACCTTCAACGGACTTTCCAAGTCCTACCGGGTGGCGGGCTTCCGCAGCGGCTGGCTGGTCGTCTCCGGGCCGAAGCAGCACGCCTCCGACTACCTGGAGGGCCTGACCATGCTCTCCGGCATGCGGCTCTGCCCCAACGTCCCCGCCCAGTACGCGGTGCAGGCCGCGCTCGGCGGCCACCAGTCCATCAACGACCTGGTGCTGCCCACCGGCCGGCTGGCCGAACAGCGGGACGTCGCGTTCAAGGCGCTGAACGAGATCCCCGGCGTCAGCTGCGTCAAGCCCAAGGGCGCGCTGTACGCCTTCGCCAGGCTCGACCCGGCGGTGCACCGGATCGTCGACGACGAGCAGTTCGTGCTGGACCTGCTGCTCCGCGAGAAGATCCACGTCGTCCAGGGCACCGGCTTCAACTGGCCGCGCCCGGACCACTTCCGCTTCGTCACCCTCCCCCGGGCCGACGACCTGGAGACGGCGATCAACCGGATCGGCCGCTTCCTCACCACGTACCGGCAGGTCTGAGCGGACCGGCCCGGCCGGCGCGGTTCCGGCGGCCCGGGACCGACGACGTAGGCTCGGCGTCCATGACCGTGCTGCGTTCCGTCGCCCTGTTCGCCCTCGCCGCGCTCGCCGAGATCGGTGGCTGCTGGCTGATCTGGCAGAGCGTGCGCGAGGCCCGGCCGTGGTGGCTGGCCGGGGTCGGCGTGGTGGTGCTCGGCGGCTACGGCTTCGTCGCCGCGCTCCAGCCGGACAGCCACTTCGGCCGGGTGCTGGCCGCGTACGGCGGGGTGTTCGTGGCCGGCTCACTGCTCTGGGGCATGGCGGTGGACGGCTTCCGGCCCACCCGCTACGACGTCGCCGGGGCACTGATCTGCCTGGCCGGGGTCGCCGTCATCATGTACGGGCCCCGGCGCTGAGGCCCCGGCACCGGGGGCTCCCCTTCGGCGCCGGGGCCCGTCAACACGCTTCCCCGCCGGGCCGGTTACCAGCCCCAGCCACCGCCGTGGCCGTCGTCGTCGGTGGTGCTGTCCCAGCCCTCGCCGACCTTGCGCAGGATCGTGTAGTGGTCGACCTGCGTGCCGTCCTCGGCCAGCGCGGTCACCTTCATGGCCGACTTCTGACCCAGGTGGGCCGGGGTGACGTCGACCTTGATGAAGGAGTAACCGGTGTAGCGCACCCGGGACCACTCGACCGTCTCGGTCACCTTCACGCCGCCCTTGGCGAAGTGGTAGGTGTTCACCGAGTCGAGCCGCTTCTCGTGGCCCTCGTAGGTGTCCGGCGCGTCGAAGTAGTACAGGCTGCGGCCGGCCGCGCCCGCCGTCACGTACACCACGCCGTCGGTGGCCGGCTCGATGGTGGCGCCGCTCGGCACCGCCTTGGAGACCTTGTTGCCGAGGATCGCGTCGGTGCGCTCGTAGACGTGGTTGTGGCCGTTGATCACCAGGTCCACCCGGTACTTCTCGAACAGCGGCACCCACGCCTCGCGGACACCGCCCTCGGAGGCGTGCTGGTGGGTGGTGGAGAAGGCGCAGTGGTGGAAGAAGACCACGACGAAGTCGATGGTCTCGTCGTTGCGCAGGTCCTTCAGGGTGCGCTGCAGCCACTTGGTCTGCTTGCCCGCCGAGATGCCCAGGTTGGCCGGGATCTCGTAGGAGACGTCGTTGGCGTCCAGCGAGATGACGCCGACGTTCTTGTAACGGAAGGTGTAGACGCCGGGGACGGTGCGCGGGTCCGGGCCGTTGTCCGGCAGGAAGAAGCGGGTGTTCTCGCCGCCGTAGCCGTTGTGCGAGTACCAGGCCTCCATGTCGTGGTTGCCGTAGGAGACCATCCACGGCACCTTGGACGCCACCGTCTCGGTCTGGGCCAGGAAGGCGTCCCAGGTACGGGCGTTGTAGGAGGTCTTGTCCGAGTCCTGGCCGGAGCCGGCCGGGTCGGCGTAGCAGATGTCGCCGGCGTGCAGGTGGAAGGCCGGGTTCTGGGCCAGGATGATGTGGTCGTTGCCGGCCGCGTGCGAGCTGACGCCCTGGTCGCCGAAGGCGGTGAAGGTGAACGGCTCGTACACCTTGCCCCAGCGGTGGTCGCGCGAGGGCGCGGTGCGGAAGGTGCTCAGGGTGGAGATCGCCTGCTGCGAGGCCGGGTCGAAGCCCTGGTGGCCGACACCGTAGTAGTAGGTGGTGTCGGGCTGCAGGTCCTCCAGCGCGACGTGCAGGTAGTACTGGTCCACCGGCTGGCCGGTCGGGGTCAGCGCGGGGGTGTGCAGGGCGCGCACCTCGGCCTGGACCTTGTGGCTGAGGTCCCACGGCTGCTTGCCGAAGCGCAGGTACGGCTTCTTCACCGGGGCCGGGACCTGCCAGGAGACCCGGAACTGGGTGTCCGGCTCCGGCCCGAAGGAGAGGTGACGCCCGATCGGGGCGACCAGCGAACCGTCGATGCCGTCCGCCACACCGCCCGTCAGCAGCTGGGGGCCGGCCGGCGCCGCGGTCGCGGTGCCGGTGCCCAGCGCACCGCCCACCGCCAGCGCGCCGACGGTGACGGCGCCGGCCCGCAGCATCCGGCGGCGGGAGTGACGGGCCCGCAGGTACTCGTGCTGCTCGGCCATGCTCATGCGGTCGGCGAGCTTCGCGGGCACGCCCATGTTCGGAATATCCATGGGCGGGACTCTTCCAGCGACGCGTTGACCGCACGCGGACGCGCGGTGAACGAGCCGCAGCGCGCCGGTCAGTCGAACGCCAACGTTCGACCATGCTTCGGTAAAGGGCCGGTGCGTATGCGTACCTGGCAGGATCATCCGTCATGACCCGGATCCTGATCTACAGTCGCAACCTGCGCTTCTGGCACGCCTCGGCCGTCGACGGCGCCCGGGCCTTCCGCGAACTCGGCGAGCGGCACGGCTTCACGGCCGACGCCACCGAGGACCCGGCGGCCTTCCGGCCGGACGCGCTGCGCCGGTACGCGGCCGTGGTCTTCCTCTCCACCGGCGGCGACGTCCTCGACGAGGCCGGCCAGGACGCGCTGCGCGCCCACCTGACCGCCGGTCACGGCTGGCTGGGCGTGCACGCGGCGTCCACCACCGCGTACGACTGGCCCTGGTTCGAGGGCCTGGTCGGCGCCCGCTTCGCCGGCCACCCGCCGATCCAGACCGCCCCCGTCCGCGTCGCCGACCCCGGCCACCCGGCCACCGCCCATCTGCCGGCCCGCTGGGAGTGGACCGACGAGTGGTACGACTTCCGCTCCGACCCGCGCGAGAACGGCGCCCGCGTCCTGCTCACCGTCGACGAGGCCGACTACCGGGGCGCCACCATGGGCCGGGGCCCGGCCCACCCGCTCGCCTGGTGCGGCGAACACGACGGCGCCCCCACCTTCTACACCTCCCTCGGCCACTCCCCCGAGGCCTACGCCGACCCCGCCTTCCGCACCCACCTCCTGGGCGGCCTGCGGCACCTGGGGATCTCGCCCTGACCGCTGCCGACGCGCCAGGACCGCCCGTTCCCCCTGCCGCGGTGCGCCGCCGGGCGCGCCGGCTCGTGCTGGTGGCACGGGCAGGCGTCTACGAGGCCGGGTCGTCCCAGGTGGAGGGGGCCCGGTTGCCGGTGCCGTCGCAGGTGCGGCAGATCTCGTCGCGGTAGGCGTGCTTGGCGCCGGTGGCGTCGACGCGGTAACGGACGTAGACGCCGGTGCCGTCGCAGAGGAAGCAGTTGCCGCCACCGCCGCCGACCTCGGTGGTGCCGGTGCCCTGACAGGTGCGGCAGCTGAGGCCGGCGGTGCGGCCGGTGCCCGCACAGATGCGGCAGACCGTGGTCACGTCGTCATTCCTCCCATGCCGGCACTGCTGGAAATGGTAGTGCCCGGCGGCGCGGTCCGGATCAGCCCGGGAGACCGTCGCGGACCCGGCGGGAGACGGTGATCTGCTGGAGGTCCAGCAGACCGGGCGGGTCGGCCAGGCCGGGGCCACCGGCGTGCACCCACTCGGCTATCTCGTCGATCATGTCCTCGGCCAGCACCCAGCCGAGCCAGACCGGGCGGCCGCCCGCCAGCCGGCCCTCGCCGGAGGGGCCGACCACCACGACGTTGGACTGCGCGCAGGCGTCCAGGCACTTCACCGCCCGGACCTTGCCGGCGGCGCCGACCGCCTCGCGCAGCCGCTCGTACTGGCCGGCGTGGTCGACGCCCGGGTGCTTCTCCTGGGTGCCGCAGCAGCAGCCCCGGCAGACGGTGACGGTCACCGGGGCTGCGGGCGCCGGCCTGCGCTCGCGGTCTCGACGGCTCATCGGATCAGCTCTCCTCGTGGTCCAGGGCCCTACTCGTTCTCCAGGGCCCGCTGCCAGGCCCGTTCGCGCAGCAGCCGCAGGCCGTTGAGGCCGACCAGCACGGTGGAGCCCTCGTGCCCGGCGACACCGAGCGGCAGTGGCAGCGTACCCGCCAGGTCCCAGACCACCAGGGCGGTGATGAACGCCCCGGCGATCACCAGGTTCTGCACCACCAGCCGGCGGGCCCGCCGGGAGAGCGCCACCACGGCCGGGACGGCGGTCAGTTCGTCGCGCACCACCACCGCGTCGGCGGTCTCCAGCGCGAGGTCCGAGCCCGCCCGGCCGAGCGCGATGCCGCTGTGCGCGGCCGCCAGCGCGGGCGCGTCGTTGACGCCGTCGCCCACCATCAGCACCCGGCGGCCCCCGTCGGCCAGTTGACGGACGGCGGCCACCTTGTCCTGCGGCAGCAGCCCGCCCCGGACGTCGGTGAGGCCGACCTCCCGGGCCAGCCGGGCGGCGGCGCGCGGGTTGTCCCCGGTGAGCAGGACCGGGGGCCGCCCGGTCAGCGCGGCCAGGCCCCGTACGGCGGCCGCGGCCTGCTCGCGCGGGCGGTCGGCGAGACCGAGGACGCCGACGGGTTCGCCGTCGCGCAGCACCACGGCGGCGGTGCGGCCGGCCTCCTCCAGTTCGACGACCTGCGGGTGGGCGCGGTGCGGGCCCGGCGCGCCGACCGCGATCACCGCGTCGCCGACCACCGCGCGGACGCCGACGCCCGGGGTGGAGACGAAGTCGGCGGCGGCCGGGACGGCGAGGCCGCGCTCGCGGGCGGCGGCGACCACCGCGCGGGCCAGCGGGTGCTCGCTGGGGTGCTCGGCGGCGGCCGCGAGGGCCAGCAGTTCGTCCTCGGTGAGGCCGGCCGACGGGCGCAGTTCGGTGACCCGGGGGGTGCCCTCGGTGAGGGTGCCGGTCTTGTCCAGGGCGGCCGCGTCCACCTGGCCGAGGCGCTCCATCACCACCGCCGACTTGACCAGCACGCCGTGCCGTCCGGCGTTGGCGATGGCGGAGAGCAGCGGCGGCATGGTGGCGAGCACCACGGCGCACGGCGAGGCGACGATCATGAAGGTCATGGCGCGCAGCAGGGTGCCGGTCAGCTCCGCGCCGAACGCGAGCGGGACGGCGAACAGCAGCAGGGTGGCCGCCACCAGGCCGGCGGCGTAGCGCTGTTCGACCTTCTCGATGAAGAGCTGGGTGGGCGCCTTGGTCTCGGAGGCCTCCTCGACCAGGGCGACGATCCGGGCGATCACGGTGTCGGCGGCGTCGCGCCCGACGCGGACGCGCAGCGCGCCGGCGCCGTTCAGCGTGCCGGCGTACACCTCGTCGCCGGGGGCCTTGGCCGCGGGCAGCGGTTCACCGGTGATGGTGGCCTGGTCGACGTCGCTGCGGCCGTCCAGCACCAGGCCGTCGGCGCCGATCCGCTCGCCGGGGCGGATCAGCACGGTGTCGCCGACGGCGAGTTCGGCGGTGGGGACGGTCTCCTCCCGGCCGTCGGCGGTGAACCGGCAGGCGGTGGCCGGGGCGAGGTCGAGCAGGCCGCGGACGGAGTCGGCGGTGCGGGCGGTGGCCAGTGCCTCCAGGGCGCCGCTGGTCGCGAAGATCACGATCAGCAGCGCACCGTCCAGCACCTGTCCGATGGCGGCGGCGCCGAGCGCGGCGACCACCATCAGCAGGTCCACGTCCAGGGTCCTCCCGCGCAGCGCCCGCAGTCCGGCCCAGGCCGGTTCCCAGCCGCCCGCGAGGTAGGCGACGGCGTACAGCGGGCCGTACGCCCAGGCGGGCCCGCCGGGCAGGTGGACGGCGAGCGCGGCCAGGAAGGCGACGGTGGCGGCGGCCGCCCAGCGCGCCTCGGGCAGGGCCAGCACGCGGGTGCGGCGCGGCTGCGGTGCCGCGGGGGCGGCGGGGGCCGGACGGGTGAGCACGGTGGCGGACATGGGCGTCACGATACAGGAACACATGAACAAGCTTTCATTCATCACGGCCACCGTAGGATGCCCCCATGGGACACGCCACCGCCGAGAACGCCGTGCCGCGGATGCGTCTGGACGCGTCCAACGCGGCCAAGGTGGCGAGCACCCTCCAGGCCCTCGCCACCCCCTCCCGGCTGCTGATACTCGCCGAACTCCGCGAGGGCCCGCGCGCCGCCACCGAACTCGCCGACGCCGTCGGCATGGAGCAGTCCGCCTGCTCCCACCAGCTGCGCCTGCTGCGCAACCTCGGCCTCGTGGTCGGCGAACGCCGCGGCCGCTCGGTCGTCTACTCCCTCCACGACGATCATGTCGCCGCCCTCCTCGACCAGGCCGTCTACCACGTGGACCACCTGCGGCTCGGCCTGACCGACGAGCGCTGAGGCGTCCCGCGATCACGACCGCTAAGGTGTCCCGCGATCGCGCGGGGTGTCCGCGCGGTGCGAGAGGAGCGACGCATGGCGCTGGTCACGGGACCGGGATCCGGACGGCCGAAGCGGTGGCCGCTCTGGACATCGGCCGGGGTGGCGGCGGCGGGGCTGCTGACCGCGGTGCTGGGGCTGGTGCTGGTGGCGTTCGACTACTCGCCGCGCACCCTGCAGAGCGGGGGGATGAGCCCGACGCTGAAGCCGGGCGGCCGGATCCTCACCGAGACGGTGCGGGCCTCCGAGGTACGGCGGGGCGACGTCGTCCTCGTGGAGTCGCCGTGGACCATGTCGGGCCTGATCGTCAAGCGGGTCGTCGGCCTCGGCGGTGACCGGGTGACCTGCCGCGCCGACGGGCCGGTCACCGTCAACGGGCAGCCACTGACCGAGCCTTACACCTACGACGGCTCGCCCAACGGGAACTTCCCCGCGTACACCGCGACCGTGCCGCCGGGGCGGGTCTTCCTGCTCGGCGACTACCGCGCCGAATCGGTCGACTCCCGGATGTTCCTCGACGACCAGCAGGGCACCGTCGCCGCCGCGGACGTCCGCGAGCGGGTGGTCTGGCACAGCGGCGGCTCGGAGCCGCTGCCGGTCGGCCTGGTCGCCCCGCTGGCCGCGGTCGGCGGGGGCGGGCTGCTGCTCGTCGCCGGGGTGATCGGCTTCGTCGCCGCCGCCGTGCTCCGCTCCCGCCGCCGGGCCGGCGCGTTCACCGGCTGACACCGGCCCGGCGGCGGGGCCGCGGTGTCGGTCCGTCAGGCGGGCCAGGAGTTCGGGGTGGTCCGCCGGCGCCGAATCGAGCATGGCGCGTGCCTGGGGCCTGAAGGAGTCCAGGTCGGCCGGGCTCCCGTCGATACCGCCCAGGGGCGGCTGCGGGTCGTACTCGATGAAGAGCTGGACGGTGCGGGCCAGTTGCTCCCCCGCGAGGCGTTCGACCAGGTGGAGTGCCATGTCGATGCCGGCCGCCACGCCTCGCCGCTACGCCGTCGCGGCCGCCGCCGCGCGGCCCGCCGTGCGGCCGGAGAAGAGGCAGCCGCCGAGGAAGGTCCCCTCCAGGGAGCGGTAGCCGTGCACACCGCCGCCGCCGAAACCGGCCGCCTCGCCGGCCGCGTACACGCCTTCCAGGACCTCGCCGCCGGGCCGCAGGACGCGGCCGGAGAGGTCGGTCTCCAGGCCGCCGAGCGACTTGCGGGTGAGGACGCGGAGCCGGACGGCGATCAGCGGGGCGGCGGCCGGGTCGAGGAGGCGGTGCGGCGCGGCGGTGCGGATCAGCTTGTCGCCGAGGTAGCGGCGGGCGCCGTGGATGGCGGTGACCTGGAGGTCCTTGGCGAAGGGGTTGGCCAGCTGGCGGTCCCGGGCCTCGACGACCCGGCGCAGTTCGTCCGGGTCGATCAGCGCCTGACGGGTCCTGGCGTTCATGCCGCGGGCCAGGTCGGACAGGTTGCCCGCGACCACGAAGTCGGGGCCGTGCCGCAGGTGCGCCCGGACCGGACCGGGCGCGCCGGGCAGCGCGCGGCCGAGGACGCCGCGCAGGGAGCGGCCGGTGAGGTCGGGGTTCTGCTCGGAGCCGGAGAGGGTGAACTCCTTCTCGACGATCTTCTGGTTGAGCACGAACCAGGTGTGGTCGTGCCCGGTGGACATGATGTGGTCGAGCGTGCCGAGGGTGTCGAAGCCGGGGAAGAGCGGCACGGGCAGCCGCCGCCCGCGGGCGTCCAGCCAGAGCGAGGAGGGGCCGGGCAGGATGCGGATGCCGTGCCGGGCCCAGACCGGGTCCCAGTTCTCGATGCCCTCGGTGTAGTGCCACATCCGGTCACCGTTGATCAGGTTGCCGCCGGCCCCGCCGGTGATCTCCAGCATCAGACCGTCCACGTGCGCGGGGACACCGGAGAGCAGCCGGGCGGGCGGGGTGCCGAGCCGGGCGGGCCAGGCCTTGCGGACGAGGTCGTGGTTGCCGCCGATGCCGCCGGAGGTGACGATCACGGCCTGGGCGCGCAGTTCGAAGGCGCCGGCCACCTCCCGGGAGCTCGCCGCGCCGCGCACGGCGCCGCTGGGCACCAGCACCTCGCCGCTGACGGTGTCGACCGCCCCGGCGTGCGCGGACAGGCCGGTGACCCGGTGGCGGAAGCGCAGGTCCACCAGACCGCGCCCGGCGGCGGCCCGGACCCGCCGGACGAAGGGTTCGAGCAGCCCGGGCCCGGTGCCCCAGGTGATGTGGAACCGGGGGACGGAGTTGCCGGGGCCGTCGGCGAGCAGCCCGCCGCGCTCGGCCCAGCCGACGACCGGGAAGAACCGCACCCCCTGCGCGCGCAGCCAGGCCCGCTTCTCCCCCGCCGCGAAGTCGACGTAGGCCTCGGCCCAGCGGCGCGGCCAGGCGTCCTCGGGGCGGTCGAAGCCAGCGCTGCCGAGCCAGTCCTGCCAGGCGAGCGCGGGCGAGTCGCGGATGCGCATCCGGCGCTGCTCGGGCGAGTCGACCAGGAAGAGGCCGCCGAAGGACCAGTGCGCCTGACCGCCGAGCGAGGCCGCGGGCTCCTGGTCGAGCAGGATCACCTTCCGTCCGGCGTCGGCGAGTTCGGCGGTCGCGGCGAGCCCCGCGAGTCCGGCTCCGATGACGATGACGTCGGCGTCCAGGGCCATGCGGGTCCTCCATCGGCCGTCCGGGCGGCGAGGGGGCGCCGCCGCTGTGCGCCCGATACTGCGGCCTGCGGCGGGGCCAGTCAACCGGTCGGTAACAAGCCGCGGCGGGAATTCCGCTCCGCGGCGTACCGGAAATACCGCCGATACCCGGTGGAGCGTTATTCGGGAATATCCCTGACGGTTTTTCGGGAAATTCCGCCCGGCGCATGGACGGAGGCGAAACCCGGCAGTAACTTACCTGCCAGTAGCAGTAGCTGTGGCCCGGCTCGCACGCCCCCACCCGTTTCTCTCCCCCCAGGAGGAACCGTGCTCCGCCCTGCCCGGAAATCCCGTTCGGCCGAGAAGTCCGCCCTGCTCGGCGCCGTCGCCCTGGGCGCCGCGCTCGCCCTGACCTCCACCAGCGCGCAGGCCGCCACCCCCGCCCCCCGGCACTACGTCGCGCTGGGCGACTCGTACGCCGCCGGCGCCGGTGTGCCCGGTCAGTCGGCCGGCCTCTGCCTGCGCTCCGACCGCAACTACGGCCACCTGGTGGCCGCCGCCCTCAAGGCGGGCGCGTACACCGATGTCACCTGCGCCGCGGCCAAGGTGAAGGCGATGACGCAGCCCCAGTACGACGCCTTCCTCCGGGTCAACGACCCGCAACTGGACGCCGTCACCGCCGACACCGACCTGGTGACCCTCGGCATCGGCGGCAACGACCTCGGCACCAGTGACCTCGGGGTCGGCGACGTGATCGCCACCTGCGTCGCCGGCGCGGTGGTCAACCCGCTGGGCACGCCCTGCCGGGACGTCTACAACCACGGCTACCGGGACTGGAGCAGCTGGTCCTGGCAGTACGGCAACGACGACCTCGCCGACCGGATCGCCGCCGCCGGGCCGAAGATCGCCGACGCACTGCGGCGGATCCACGCCAAGGCGCCGAACGCCCGTGTGCTGGTGGTCGGTTACCCGTCCGTGCTGCCCGCCGACGGGGCGGCCTGCGTACTGCGCCAGCCCATCACCCCGGGGGACGTCGAGTACCTGCACGGCGTGCTCGGCCGGCTGAACACCATGCTCCGGTCGACCGCCGCCGCGGGCGGCGCCACCTACGTGGACACCGCGGCCCCGACCGCCGGCCACGACGTCTGCTCCGCCGACCGCTGGATCGAGGGCGCGCTGCCGGGCTCCCCCGCCGTACCGTTCCACCCGAACGCGACCGGCGAGAAGGTGATGGCGGACGCGGTGCTCGCCGCCCTGCGCTGACGCCGGCCCGGGCGGCCGGCCGGCCCGGACAGCCGACCCGGAAAGCGCCCGAGGGGGCGCGACCGAACCCCGGTCGCGCCCCCTCCGTCTCGCACACTACGGCCTGATGCGGACCACCTGCGGGTCGTGGTCGCTCGCCTGCTGGGCGAACTCGCTGTTGATGTGCACCACGTCGTACTTGGCGTACCCGACCTCGGGGCTGACCAGGATGTGGTCCAGCACCTGCGAGTTGCCCTGGTAGACGTAGGAGTACTGCTCCTTCTCCGGCAGCTCGTTCACCAGGTCGCGCAGCACCCGGTCCTTGGTGAGCGCGGCCAGCGCGGGCGAGAACTGGTAGTCGTTGAAGTCGCCCAGCGAGACGATCTTCGCGTTCCTGTCCGCGGCCAGCAGCTTGGCGACGAAGGCCTGCTCGACGGTGGCCTGCTTGATCCGCTGCACCTCGGAGCTGCGGACCGGGGCCTGGAAGCGGCTGTCGATGCCCTGGTCGCCGCCCTTGCTGTTGAAGTGGTTGGCGATGACGAAGACCTTCTTGCCGCGGAAGTCGAACTGGCCGACCAGCGGCTTGCGGCTGTTGGCCCAGGCCTCGTCGGTGGGCGAGATCCGGCCGGGCGAGGCGGTCAGCGAGGCGGCGGAGCCCTTGCCGGCCACGTCCACGGCGGAGGTCGCGGAGCCGCCGGGGATGTCGGTGAAGGAGACCCGCTGCGGGTTGAACAGGAAGACCTGGCGGATGTTGCCGCCGGGCTCGCCACCGTCCTTGTTGTTCTCCGGGTCCACCGAGCGCCACTCGTAGGCCGGGCCGCCGGCCGCCTTGATCGCGGCGATGAACTTGGCGACGGTCTCGCTCGCGTCCACCGTGCCGTCGTTGGTGGCGCCGTTGTTGTCCTGGATCTCCTCCAGGGCGACGATGTCGGGCGAGCGCAGGTTGGTGACGACGCCCTGGGCCAGCTCGGCGAACTTGGCGTCCGGGTTGCCGGGGGCGAGGTTCTCCACGTTGTAGGTGGCGATGGAGAGTTCGCGGTCGGCGGTCGGGGCCGTCACCTCGCGCTGGAGGTGGTTGTCCTGGAGCGCGCCGAGGGTGCCCGCGACGAGGGTGTAGCCGCCGAAGGCGTTGTAGTCCAGCGGGCCGGTGGTGGTGCCGGTCAGCACGTCGCCGACGTTGGCGACCGGGAACGGCTGCTGGGAGACCGGCGCCTGCTGCTGCACCATCAGGCGGCCGACGTTGGGCTCGGCGTACGACTCGTACAGCACGCCGCCGCGCGCGCTCTTCTGGTCCTGCTTGTCGGCGGCGACCCAGAGCTCGTTGTACTTGTCCGTCGCCTGGATCACCCGGACGTCCTTGACCTGGACGAGCATGCCCTCCAGGGACTCGAAGAAGTCCAGGGTGTACTTCTCCGGCTGGAGCGGGAGCGACTCGATGGTGCCGCCCGCCGGGGCCTGCGGGGTGTAGGTGCCGGGGATGTTGCGGGTGTCCACGACGACCGGCGCCGGCAGCGGGTTGCCGGAGGAGACCACGGTGACGGCCGGGTTGGTGAGCTGGGTGAGCGACTGCGAGCCGCTGTTGAAGTTCGGGTAGTACTCCGTCACCTTGCCGGTGACCAGCACCGAGTCGCCGACCTTGACGGTCGGGGTGGCGCTGCCGGTGTAGACGAAGATGCCCTCGCTGGTGGCCGGGTCGGCGTCCGGGTTCGGGTCCTGGATCCAGAAGCCCTTGGAGCCGTAGCCGCGGACGCCGGTGACGATGCCGGGCACGCCCGCGATGGTCGCACCGGTGCGGGTCGAGAGGCGGGTGCTGCCCTGGATGTCATGGATCCGGACGCTGCCCGGCTCGGTCGGGCCGGTCGGGGTGGAGCCCTCGGCGGCCTCTCCCTTGCTGTTGGTCGGCGTCGGGGCGCCGGCGGTGAAGTCGGCCGCGTTGTCGTCGGTGTCGGCGAGGTCGGCCCGGCGGGCCACCGAGGCGGTGTTGGAGGCCCCGGCGGCGGCGGCCGAGCCCTCGTGGATCACGGCGGTGCCGAAGCCGGCCAGGTCGCGCACGCGCGGGTCGGCGGCGCAGTCGGCGGCGGTCTTGCAGGTCAGCGGGTCGGTGCCGCGGACGAGGGCGACGGTGCCGCTGGTGCCGGACAGCGCCAGCGAGCCGGCCGCGTCCGGGGTCGGCAGGTCGACGGTGCCGCCGGCGCCGGCCGCCTCGCCGACCAGGTAGCGGCCGCCGGGGGCGATCGAGCCGGTCAGCGGGGTGACGCCCCACTGGGAGGCCGGGCCCGGGGTCCCGGATATGTACTGGACGCTCCAGCCGTCCAGGCCGAAGGCCGCACCGCCCTTGTTGGCCAGCTCGACGAAGTCGTTCTTCAGGGTGGCACCGGAGTTGCCGCCACCGCCGTACACCTCGGAGATCACCGCGTCGGCGGAGGGCGCGGCCACGGCGGCCGGCAGCGGGACGAGCACCAGCGAGACGGCCAGCCCGGCCGGGAGGAGGGTGGCGCGCAGCAGGGCCCGGCGGGAGCGGGGGCGGGGAGCGGGGGGCGTGGTCACCGGGGCAGGACTCCTTGCTCAGCCGTGCGGCACGGGCGGGACACGGCGGACGGGGGTGGCACGTTCGCCCGGCGCAGGTGGGACCGCCGGGCCGTGAGGGTGGGTCAGGCAGGCGCGGACAGCGCGCTACCCGCGTAGAAGACAGCCGCGGGAGCCGGACGGCCGCCCCCCGCAGCGCTCAAGATACGCGCGTAGAAAATGACGCGACAAGACCCCGGTGGTGAACTTTCGGTACCGCCGCCCAGGTCTCCGGCCCGCACGAAGCCCTACAGCCAGCCCCGCTGAGCCGCCTTCAGACCCGCCTCGAACCGGCTCGCCGCGTCCAGCCGCTCCATCAGCGCGGCCATCTGCCGGCGCACCGTCCGCACCGAGACGCCGAGCCGCTTGGCCGCCGCGTCGTCGGTGAGCCCGGTGGAGAGCAGCCGCAGCAGCTCGCGCTCGCCGGCGCTCAGGCCCGTGCCGACGTCCTCGGGCTGGTCGTCGCCGAGCGGGACGGCGGTCTCCCAGGTCTGCTCGAAGAGGGCGACCAGCGAGGCGACGATGCCCGGCTCCTCCGTGCACAGCGCGCCGAGCCGGGTGTTCTCCGGGTCGATCGGCACCACGGCCGCGCGCCGGTCGAACACCAGCATCCGGGGCGGCAGCACGGGTGCGGTGCGCACCTTGCCGCCGAGGCCGGTCATCCAGCGGGCGTAGGCGAAGGTCTCCGGGTCGTTGCGGACGCTGTCCTGATAGATGGTCCGCAGACTCATCCCGCGCCGCAGGGCGTCCTCGTCCAGCGGCCGGGAGGCGGCCAGGCTGGCCGCGGACTGCGCGCCGCCGGGCATCACCGCCAGGCACTCGCCGGCCAGCCGGGCCGTCAGCACCTCCAGCTTGGCCTGGATCGCGTCCAGGCCCACCAGCCGCTCGCCACCGTCCACCAGGGTGCTGGTGCGCAGCATGGCGTACTCGGCGACGGCCCGCGCGACGGCCGCCTTGGAGACGGCCAGCTCCTGCTGGCGGCGCGCGAGTTCCTCCTCCTGCCGGCGCAGCAGCAGCTCCAGGCCGCGCTCCGGGCTGACCGGCCAGAACGCGCCGGGGCGGTCACGGGAGGCCCGCAGCAGGGTGAGGTCGGCGAGCCGGTCCAGGGCCTCGCGGACGGCGGCCTCGGGGAGTCGGAGCCGCTCGCAGAGTTCGGCGACGCCACCCTCGGGGTCGGTCAGCATCTCCCGGTAGACGGCCTCGGCGGTCGCGTCCAGCCCCAGCAGCTCCAGCACTTCAGCGACCCCTGATCAGTCGAACGTATGTCCGGTCGGCCCACCGGTTCGATCTTTCCGCCGCCGCGGCGCCGCCACAAGACATGATCCGGTCAAGCGCCCGGGCGGCCCCGCGTGGCCGCCCGGCGGGGTGCGCCCGGCGGGGGTTGCAGCAAGCTGCCTGTCCTGATGCTGCCCACGGTTGCCCCTCCCGCCGCCGGGCGGACGCCGGGAGGATTCACCCTGCGCGCAGCCATCCTCGTGACCCACCCTCACCTCCGTTCAGCCCCGTTCGCCTCCGTTCGTCCCAGAGCCCGGCCGAGCCCTGAACCCGGCCGGGTCCCGGGCCCGAACAGCCCTGAGCCCGAACAGCCCCGCACCTCCCCTGCACAGAACAGGAACCGTCGTGCCCAAGACCGTCCGCCCGCTCGCCGTCACCGTTCTCGCCCTCGCCCTCGCCGCGGCCGCCGCACCCGCCTTCGTCGCCCAGCCCTCCCCCGCCGCGCCCGCCACCGTCACCGTGACCGCCGCCGGCGGCGCCGACGACGGCGGCATCGGCTGGGACACCCCGCCGGCCGGACCGGTCGGCTGGGACAGCGCCCCCGTCGACGGCGGCACCATCGGGTGGGACTGACCTCCCGGTGTTCGCCGTCCACCTGACCCTCCTGGACGTCTCCGCCACCCCGCCGGGCGAGGCCGGGGCCGCCGACGTCCAGGCCGCCCTGTGGGGGTCCGCGGGCCCGGGCGACGGCCTGGAACACGTGCGTGCCCGCGCCGTCCCGGAGGGCGTCGGTCTGGTGCTGTACGTCCGGGCGCCGGACGAGGCCGTGGCCGAGCTGCGGGCGAAGGCCCTGCTCGACCGGGCCCTGGCGGCCGGGCCGTCCGGTCGCTTCGCACTGCCGCTGGGGTAACTCCGCGACCGTGCGCGCTTTCTGATCTTCCGGGCGGGTTTCCCCCCATCCCGGTCCCCCGCCATTTTGGCCGATTCATATCGATCGCTTTACCCCCTCATGACTGGCATGGCCACATCATGTGAGCCGTGCGCAGCTCCGTCGGCATGCTCCACCAGCCGTCGGAGCCGACCGCCGGAGCCGAGCCGTCGAGCCCGTCGGAAACAAGCCCGTCGAAGCCGTCAAGAACCTCAAGGAGCCCGATGCCACACCCCCACGGCGCACTCCCCCGCCCAGGAGCCGGAGACGCCGCACCGCCCCCGACCGCCCGGCGCCGCCACAACGGCGTCCTGCGCAAGACCGCCGTCGCGCTCGCCGTCGTCCTGGCCGCCGAGTCCGCCGCCGTCATCATGGCGACCGGCCAGGCCGTCGCCGTCACCCCGCAGGCCCCGACCCCCCGGCAGGCCCAGGCGCTCGGCCCGGCCGAGGCACCGGACCTCGCCACCGCCCACCTCAAGGCCCGGCTGGAGAACCGCCGGATCGAGGTGACGGACGAGCGCACCGAGTCCACCACCACCTGGATCAACCCGGACGGCACCACCACGCTCGACATGGCCACCGGGCCGGTCCGCTACAAGGACAAGTCCGGAAAGCTCCAGCCGATCGACGTGAACCTCGCCCGGCAGGCGGACGGCAGCGTCAAGGCCAAGGGCCACCCGCTGAACCTCGCCCTGGCCGGCGCCACCCCGCCCGCCGCCGTGTCCGGGTTCAAGGCGGCCGGCGCCCCGGCTGGCGACCAGCAGGCCCCGGCGACTCCGCTGCTCTCGCTGGACAACGGCGCCGGCACCGCGATGTCGCTGTCCTGGCGCGGCACCCTGCCCGCGCCCACCGTGGACGGCGCCAAGGCCCGGTACGAGAACGCGCTCACCGCCACCGACCTGGTCATCGAGTCCACCCGGACCGGCTTCGAGCAGTTCCTGGAGCTCAAGGACCGCTCGGCGGTCGCCGCCAACGGCAGCGTCACGCTCACCCTGAACGCGGCCGGCCTCCAGGCCCGGCACAACGCCGACAACTCGGTCTCCTTCCTCGACCCGAAGACCGGTCAGGAGGCCGGCCAGCTGCCCGCGCCGGTGATGTGGGACGCCCAGGTCGACGAGCGCAGCGGCGACCACACCCGCACCGCGCCGGTCACCCTGAAGGTGACCCAGCAGGGCGACGACGTCGACCTGACGCTCACTCCCGACGCGGCCTTCCTGAACGACCCGAACACCAAGTACCCCGTCACCATCGACCCGGCGGTCAACATCGGCGTCGGCTTCGACACCTTCGTCCAGGAGGGGTACGGCACCGACGTCTCCTCCCAGACCGAGCTGAAGCTGGGCAACAACGGCTCCGGCCAGAAGGCCCGTTCGTTCCTGCAGTTCCCGATGGCGAAGATCAGCGGCAAGCAGATCACCAGCGGCAAGCTCAACCTGTGGAACTTCCACTCCTGGTCCTGCACCGCCAAGGGCTGGGAGGTCTGGGACACCGGCAGCGCGAGCACCAGCACCCGCTGGACGGCGCAGCCCGGCTGGAACCGCAAGTGGGCCACCTCCACGGCCACCAAGGGCTACTCCAGCTCCTGCAACGACGGCTGGGTGAACCAGGACATCACCGCCCTCGTCCAGGCCTGGGCCGGCAACGGCAACGCCAGCAACACCCTGGGCATCCGGGCCACCGACGAGAGCGACCCGTACGGCTGGAAGAAGTTCAACTCCGGCAACGCGTCCTCCAACACGCCGTACCTGTCGGTCACCTACAACACCCCGCCGGCCGTCTCCACCCTGCTCAGCCCGGCCGACGGCGCGCTCACCGGCGACGCCAAGCCGACGCTGTCCGCCAAGGCGACCGACCCCGACGGCGGCAACATCAAGCTGGACTTCGAGGTCTGGGCCGCCAACGGCACCGCGGCCCTCCAGGCCGGCAACACCCCGTACGCGGCCTCCGGCTCGACCTTCACCTGGTCGCCCACCACCGCGCTGGCGCCCGGTGGTTACAAGTGGCGCTCGCGCTCCTGGGACGGCACCGCCAACAGCGCCTGGTCCGGCTTCCGCTCGTTCACCGTGGACACCACCGCGCCGGGCACGACCACCGTGTCCTCCGGGGACTTCCCGGCCGGCCAGTGGGCGGGCACCCCGGACGCGAACGGCGGCTACAGCGGCTCCTTCACCTTCACCCCGCCGACCAGCGACGTGAAGGACATCCAGTACCGGCTGGACGGCGGCGCCTGGGTCACCGTCGCCACCACCGGCGCCCCGGTGAAGGCCACGCTCGGCTTCAAGGCGGGCGCGCACACCGTCACCGCGCACACCCGGGACGCGGCGGGCAACGTCTCCGCCGACAAGACGTACACCTTCTACGCGGGCAAGGGCTCGGCCCTGGTCGCCCCCGGCGCCGGCGAGCGCCCGGCCCGCCGCACCTCCCTCCAGGCGGAGGGCAACAGCACCTACACCGGCGTGCGCTACCAGTACCGGCGCGGTGAGACGGACGCCTGGAAGGACGTGCCGGCCGCCAACGTCACCACCACCGACGGCAAGGCCGTCACCGGCTGGCCGTTCGCCGCCCCCGCGGGCAAGCCGGCCGCGCTGACCTGGAACATCACCGACACCCTGGCCGAGAACGGTCCGGTGGACGTCCGCGCGGTGTTCACCGACGGCACGGCCACCGACGCCACCGAGCCCAACACCGTCACGGTGGACCGCAACGCGGGCACGGCGCCCGAGACGACCGTCGGCCCGGGCAAGGTCAACACCCTCACCGGTGACCTCGCCCTCGCCGCCACCGACGCCGCGGGCTTCGGCCTCTCCGCCGAGCGCTCCTACTCCTCCCGCCGCCCCGCCAACGGCTCGGCACAGGAGGGCCAGGCCGCGATCTTCGGCCCGCAGTGGAGCTCCGGCACCACCGCCGACATCACCGACGTCGCCTACCGGTACGTCCGTCAGACGTCGCCGACCTCGCTCGCGGTGGTCTCCGCCGACGGCGCCGAGACCGGCTTCACCGCCACCGGCGCCGGCGGCTGGAAGCCCGAGCCCGGCGCCGAGGACCTCACCCTCACCGGCGCGCTGACCGGCTCCTTCACCCTGAAGGACACCGCCGGCACCACCGTCACCTTCGCCAAGGTCGACCCGGCCGCCACCACCTGGCAGGCCACCGGCTCCTCGCTGCCCAGCGAGAACTCCACCACCAGCGTGGTCTCGGAGAAGGTCGTCACCGGCGGCAAGACCCTGGCCCGCCCGAAGTACGTGGTCGCGCCGACCTCGGCGGCCGCCTCCGCCACCTGCGCCGCCGTGCCCACCACGGCCGGCTGCCGGGTGCTGGAGTACGTCTACGCCACCGCCACCACCGCCACCTCCGCCGCGCTCGGCGACGTCACCGGCCAGGTGAAGCAGATCCGGCTCTGGTCCACCGACCCGGGCGCCGCCGCGGCGACCCCCGTCGTGGTCACCCAGTACGCGTACGACGACGCGGGCCGGCTGCGCGAGGTCTGGGACCCGCGGATCAGCCCGGCGCTGAAGACCGCGTACGGCTACGACGCGGCCGGCCGGGTCACCACCACGACCGGGCCCGGCGAGCTGCCGTGGACGCTGGAGTACGGCAAGGCCGGCAACGCCGCCACGGCCGGCGACGGCATGCTGCTCGCGGCCTCCCGGCCCGCCCTCAAGCAGGGCAGCAAGGACGTCACCAGCGGCACCGCCACCACCTCCGTCGTCTACGACGTCCCGCTGAGCGGTGCCAACGCGCCGTACCCGCTGGGCCCGTCCGACGTCGCGGCCTGGGGCCAGAGCGACGCCCCGACCGACGCCACCGCCGTGCTGCCGCCGGACGCCGTTCCGGCGAGCCACGACGGCAAGGCGCTCGGCACCAACGCGTACACCCGCGCCTCGCTGACCTACACCAACGCCTCCGGGCGCGAGGTCAACACCGCCACCCCCGGCGGCGGCATCACCACCACCGAGTACAACGCCTTCGGCAGCACGGTGCGCACCCTCTCCGCGGAGAACCGCATCCTGACCCTCGCCACCACCGGCAAGGACCTCGCCACCCTGCGGGAGCTGGGCATCGCCGGCCGCTCCACGGCCGACCGCGCCCAGGTGCTCTCCTCGCTGTCGGCGTACTCGGCCGACGGCAAGCGCCTGGTCGACCAGCTCGACCCGCTGCAACTGGTCACCCTGGAGCACGGCCTGGCCGCCTCCGGCACCAGCCCGGCCCTCGCGGCCGGCGCCGAGGTCCCGGCCCGTGCCCACACCGTCACCGCCTACGACGAGGGCCGCCCGGCGGACGCCGCCGTCAGCGACCGCTCCACCACGGTGACCTTCGGCGCCCGGGTCGACGGCTACCCCGCCGACGCCGACGCCCGCACCACCGCGACCGGCTACGACTGGGCCAAGGGCCTGCCCGTGCGGACCGTCCAGGACCCGGCCGATCTGAAGATCACCACCACCACCGGCTACGACGCGGCCGGCCGGGTCGTGACCCAGAGCCGCCCCAACTCCAACGGCTCCGACGCGGCCACCACGGTGACCACGTACTGGAGCGCCACCGGCACCGGCGCCTGCGCCGGGCGCCCCGAGTGGGCCGACCTGGTCTGCTCCACCGGCCCGGCCGCGCAGATCGCCGGCGGCGGCGCCAACCCGCTCCAGCTGCCGACCAAGACCCAGCAGTACGACCGCTGGGGCAACCCGACCGTCCTCACCGAGGCCGCCAACGGCGTCACCCGCACCACCACCCGCGGCTACGACGCCGCCGGGCGCCCGGCGAAGGTCTCCGTCACCGGCGGCACCGGCGCCCCGGTGGCCGACCTCACCGTGAGCTACGACCCGGCCAACGGCCAGCCCGCCACGGTCACCAACGGCACGACCACCATCGCCCAGGGCTACGACCGGCTGGGCCGCGAGGTCTCGTACGACGACGGTGCGGGCAACGTCACCACCACCGAGTACGACCTGCTGGACCGGGTGGTGAAGCGGTCGGACTCCGTGCCGTCCACCACCACCTACGGCTACGACACCGCCAAGGACCCGCGCGGTCTGCCCACCTCGCTCACCGACTCGGTCGCGGGCACCTTCACCGCCGGCTACGACGTCGAGGGCCGGCTGACCACCCAGACGCTGCCCGGCGGCAACACCCTGACCACCAGCTACGACAGCCGGGGCATCAAGACCGGCAAGACCTACACCAACCAGTCGGGCACCGTCCTGCTGGCCGACACCGCCGACTACACCGTCCACGGCCAGCAGGCCGGCCGGACCCAGAGCGACGGCAACAGCACCACCAGCGACTACACCTACGACTCGACCGGCCGGCTCACCAAGGCCGCCGACACCACCGGCCTGGCCTGCTCCAGCCGCGCCTACACCTTCGACAAGAACAGCAACCGGACCGGCCTGACCACCGTCTCGGACGACTGTGACCCGGCCACCAACGACACGGTCACCACCACCGTCAACTCCGGCTACGACACCGCCGACCGGCTCACCGGCCCCGGCTACGCCTACGACGCGCTCGGCCGCACCACCACCCTGCCCAAGGGCACCGCGCTGAGCTACCACGTCAACGACCTGCTGCGCGGCGAGACCCTCGGCGACCAGCGCAAGACCTGGGACCTGGACGCGGCCGGCCGGCTCGCCTCGGTCACCACCGAGGCCAAGGGCGCCGACGGCACCTGGGCCGTCACCGAGCAGTCCACCAACCACTACGGCGCCGGCACCGACAGCCCCACCTGGTCCAGGACGGCCGCGGGCAAGCTCACCCGCAACGTCCAGGACCTCACCGGCCAGCTGACGGCGGCCACCGGCCCCGACGGCGGCGTCGTCCTGCTGCTGACCAACCTGCACGGTGACGTCTCCGTCCAGCTCTCCCCGGACGGCACCGAGGACCTCGCCGTCTACCACTACGACGAGTACGGCAACCCGGTGGACGCCGCGGCGAGCACCGAGTACGGCTGGCTCGGCGGGGCGCTGCGGGGCGGCGACAGCCTCAGCGGCCTGACCCTGATGGGCGCCCGGGTCTACGACTCCGGCACCGGCCGCTTCCTGCAGCTCGACCCGCTCCAGGAGGGCTCGCCCAACCACTACGGCTACCCGGTCGATCCGATCACCATGGACGACCTCACCGGGCTGGCCTGGTACAAGAAGTACACCGCGACCTTCAGCCGGAGCGAGGCGAACACCCTGGCGGCCGTGCTGTACGCGGCGGGCGGGTTCGCGAAGTTCGTCGGCAAGGTGCTGCAGAAGGTCCCGCACATCGCCGCGCGGATCGTCGGCTGGGCCCTGTGGGCGCTCAGCTACCTGGCCAAGTACTGGGCCAAGGACATCGCCAAGAAGGCCAACCGGGGCCGCGGCGGCGTGAAGATCTACGCCGGGATCTGGCGCTCCTGGGGCATCCCCTACCCGAAGGTGGAGATCCACGGGCGCTGACCTGCCCTGACCGGCAGCAGCGAGGACCGAGGAGAAAGGGCCGGCCGGCCCCCGGGTGACACCCCGCGCCCGGAGGCCCCGACCGCGGCGGGGGCAAGAGCCGGCGGCGGGGGTTGAAAACCGGGACAGGC
>NZ_JBFBIL010000070.1:0-35988 GCF_040685575.1 Kitasatospora sp. NPDC088351
GCACGTCGCGCAGGCCGCCGTGATCGTCCGGCAGGATCGTACGGAGGACCAGCGCCTGGTCGCCTATGTGGTGCCCGTCACCGGGGAGGAGCTCCTGAAGACGGCGCCGAGGACGACCAGCAGCGCCGCCGCCGGCGCCAGCGAGACCAGCGCGCGCCCCTGGCGCAGCAGATAGGAGGCCGGCCACTGGAGCAGGATCAGCACCGGGGCGGCGAGCAGGGCGTAGTCGGCCACGGCCAGATGGGTCATCGTCGACGGGCAGGCGCCGGGCCCGTAGCACGGGTCCGTGGACGTCTCCGCGAGACCTCGCAGAGCGGTGACGAGCGGCAGGCAGAGCCCGGTCGCCAGAGTGGAGATCAGCGGGCCCTTCCACCAGTTGCCCCGGGCGGGCGCGCTGGAAGGGGCCGACCGGATCGCGGATTCGTTCATGGCCCGATCCTCCCCGCCCCGGCCACCTCGCGGACAGTGGACGGATACTCAACCGTGAGTGTCCGGCGTACTCAGCCCCGGCCGGTGACGTGCGCCGACCGCCGGGAAGCCGTCAGAGCCGGGCGGTCACCGTCTTGGGGCGCTGGTACTCCTGGAGGGCGAGGGCACTGAGGTCGGTGCCGTGGCCGGAGGCGCCGCGACCGCCGTGCGGGAGTTCGGCGGTCTGGGCGAGATGGCAGTTGATCCAGGTCTCACCGGCGTCGAGGCGGGCGGTGAGGTCGAGGGCGGTGCCGAGGTCCCGGGTCCAGACGCTGGCGCCGAGGGCCTGCGGGACGCCGTTGGCGAGGGCGAGCGCCTCGTCGGGGGTGGCGGCGCGCTGGACGGTCAGGAGCGGTCCGAAGACCTCCGCCAGTACGGCGGGGTCGTCCTGCGGCAGGTCGGCGAGCAGGCGGGCGGGGCGCCAGAGGCCGTCGGTGCGGCCGGGGGCGGCGATCGAGCGCCCGGCGGCGGTGGCGGCCAGCAGCCGGTCGTAACGGGCGGCCTGGTCGGGGTTGTTGAGCGGGCCGAAGTCGCGGCCGGACCGGCGCCCGGCCAGGGCGGTGGTGAGCGCGGCGATCACCTGCTCGTGGTTCTCGTCCAGGGTGATCACCCGGGCTGGGGCGGCGCAGCTCTGGCCGGCGTTGTAGGTGCAGGCCTCGGCGAGGGCGGACCAGGTGTGCGCGGGGGCGTCGGGCAGGACGAGGACGGGGCTGTTGCCGCCGAGCTCCAGGCTGATCCGGCGGTGGCCGGCCCGGGCGGCGATGTCGGCGCCGGCGGCCGCGCTGCCGGTGAAGGCGATCATGTCGATGTCGCTGGTGACCAGCAGCCGCCCGGTCTCCCGGTCGCCCGCGAGCGCGGTCAGGACGCCGTCGCCGAGGGCCTGCGCGGCGTGCTCGGCGAGCAGGGCGACGGAGTCGGGGGTGGTCTCGGCGGGCTTGACGACCACGGTGTTCCCGGCGGCCAGGGCCGGGGCGCAGCGCCAGGCGGCCATCAGCAGCGGGTAGTTCCAGGGGACGATCGCGCCCACCACGCCGATCGGCTCCCACCGCACCCAGCTCTCGTGACCGGGCAGGTAGCGGCCGGCGGCGGGTGCGGTGCCCGTCCTGGCGGCGCCGGCGGAGAACCGCAGAAGGTCCGCGACCTGCCGGATCTCCCCGCTGGCCTCGGCGGCCGGCTTGCCGGTGCCGGCCTGTTCCAGCGCGGTGTACTCGGCGAGGTGGTGTTCGACGAGGTCGGCGAGCGCGTCGAGCCGGCGCTCGCGCTCGCGCGGGGTGAGCGCGCGCCAGCGCGTCGCGGCGGCCCGCGCGGTGGCGGCGGCCCCGGCGACGCGTTCGGCGCGGGCGGGGCTCAGCGTGCCGCGGGTGCGGCCGGTCCGGGGGTCGATCAGGTCGAGGCCGGCCGGGGCCGGGTCGAGCGGGTCCATGGGGGGCCTTTCACGAGGGGCTCAGAGGTCGTAGGAGCGCAGCCAGAGTTCGAGGGTGAGGACGAGCCAGAGCTTGCCGCCCTGGCGCGGCAGCAGGGTGCCCTCGCGGCGCATCCAGGTACGGACGGTGTCGGGTCGGACGAGGCCGCGCTCGCGGGCCTGGCGGCCGAGCAGCAGCTCGCCGGAGAGGTCGCGCAGCGGGCCGCGCAGCCACTGCTGGACGGGCACCCGCATCCCGCTCTTGGGGCGGTCGGTGACGGTGTCCGGCAGCAGGTCGCGGACGGCCTCCTTGAGTACCCACTTCTCCACCGTGCCGTGCAGTTTGAGCGTCGGCGGGGTGGCGAAGGCATGGTCGATCACCTGCCGGTCGAAGAGCGGGGAGCGGCCCTGGACGCCCTGGGAGGCGGTGAGCCGCTCGACCTTGGTGAGGATGTGGTGGGCGCCCTTGGTCCGCAGGTTGCAGTGGAGCAGCTGGTTGAGCAGCGCGTGCATCGGACCGGGCGTCAGATAGGGCGCGACGAAGCGGCGGGGCGCGGGCTCGGCCTCCAGCGCCCGCAGCGCGGCCGGGGTGAGCAGCCGGGGCAGGTCCTCGTAGCACTTGCGGTAGGAGCGCAGGTACGCCTCGGCCCGGGCCTCGGGCGCGGGGTCGTCGCGGTGCATCTCGTGGACCAGCATCGGCAGGTTCTTCGGCCCGCCGAAGACGGGGTCGCCGCCCTCGCCGTTGAGCGAGACCCGGATGCCGTCGCCGGCGACCGCCTCGGCGAGCATCAGGTTGGGGACGGTCAGCGGGTCCCCGACCGGGCTGTCCAGCAGGGCGACGGTGTCGGCGAGCCGGGCGGCGACCTCGGCGCCGGAGACGGTGAGCACCCGGTGGTCCGTCCCGCAGTGCCGGGCGACCAGGCCGGAGTAGCCCAGCTCGTCGGGGAGTTCGTCGCCGAAGCTGATCGAGTAGGTGCGTACGGGGTGGCTGTGCAGCCGGGCGGCCAGGGCGGTGACGAGCGAGCTGTCGACGCCGCCGGAGAGCAGCACCGCCACGTCCTCGCCGCCCGGCAGCCGGCGCGCGGTGGCCTGTTCCAGGAGAAGGCGCAGCTGCCGGGCGTACTCGGCGGGCGGCGGGGTGTCGCCCGGCGCGGGGAGGAGTTCGGCGGGTTCCCAGTATTCCTCCTGGTGGACCGAGCCGTCCGCGGTGAGCCGCAGGATCCGCCCGGGCAGCGCCTCGTGGACGCCGCGCAGCAGGGTCTCCTCGCCGGGCAGGTAGGCGAAGGTGAGGAAGGAGCGGACGGCGGCCAGGTTGACGCCGGTCCCGAGCGCCGGCCAGTGCCGCAGCGAGCGCAGCGAGGTGGACGCGGCCCAGCAGCCGTCGGCGCGGGCGTAGAAGACCGTCCGGGCGCCGACGTGGTCGCGGATCAGCACCAGGTCGGCGCCGTCCACCACGGCCAGGACGAACAGGCCGTCGGCCTGCCGGACACCGTCGGCGCCGAGCCGCCGCCAGAGCCGGAGCAGCAGTTCGCCGTCCGGGCAGCCGTCGGGTGCGGGGGCGCCGGCGTCGGCGAGGGCGGTGAGCAGCCCGGTCCGGTTGTGCAGGGTGACCTCGCCGACGGCGGTGACGCCGTCGAGGGTGAACGGGCCGGTGGCGAAGCCGGGTTCGCCCGGGATCAGGGCGGTCAGGGCCGACGGGTCCGGTGCGGTGCCGGCGAGTGCGGCGAGCTGGGCGCGGGCCCGGTCGGCGTCCGGTCCGGCGCAGGCGCAGCAGCGAGCCATGGTGGGGTGCCTTTCGATGGAGGGGTTCGGCGGGGCGCGGCCGGTTCAGCCGAAGCCGGTTCAGCCGAAGTCGTCGCCGTCCCAGGCGTCGTCGCCGGAGCCGTCCCAGTCGCCCCCGAAATCACCGTCGGGGCCGTCGCCGTTCCCACCGTCCCCGCCGTCGCCGGAGCCGTCGGCACCGTGGTCCGAACCGTACGACGCGCTGCCGCCGCTGCCTCCACCGGAGTCGGCGGACTGGGCGCGGGCCTGCTGCCGCAACTGCTCCTCCTCGTCCTCGCCCAGCTCCAGCGGCGGGAACTGCGAGACGGCGACGGCGGCGGCACCGGCCACACCGAGCGCGCCGAGCACCACGCCGAGCCGGCCGCGGAACGCGGTGCGGTTGACGGTGACCAGTTCGCCGCGGGCCCAGACGGTGCGGCCGTAGCCGATGTCCCGGCCGTAGGAGACGGTGTCGTCGACGTGGGTGCGCTTGACCAGGTCCGTGCCGAGGCGTTCGTCGGTGCCGGCGTCGCCCCGGTTGTCGTGCCAGTGCACGAGGCCGCCGGCGCCGCGCCGACGCCACTCGTTGCGGCCGTCCTCGTAGCGGCGGTGCACCGTGCCGTCGGCCAGCAGTTCGTCGCGGTAGCCGATGTGGCGTGGCTGCGTCATCGTCGGGAGTCCTCAAGCATCGGGGGCCTTCGGGCGGAGGGTCAGGCGGTCGGCCAGGTCAGGAAGCCGGTGTCGCGCACGGTGCGCACGCGCCGGTGGAGCGGGGCCCGGTGGGGGCGGCCGTGGTTGCCCCGGACCTGGCGGATCACGGTGTGCAGCAGCCGGGCGGGGCCGACGGCGGCCAGCTCGACGGTCCGGCCGCTGCCGAGCCAGGCGCGTTCCTCCGGCCGCAGCCCGGCGGGCAGCGGGCCCCGGTACGGGTGCGGGCCGCGTCCGGAGGTGAGGTGGAGGGTGGTGGCGTGCCGGGGGACCAGACCCATCGACCGCACCCGCGGACCGGAGCGGGTGCCGCCGTACGCCTGGCTGATCCGCTCGAAGCAGGCGAGCCCGGCCGGGCTGGCGTCGTGCAGGACGTGCAGCACGGCGCCGCCGTCCCGTTCCAGGCCGGCCATCAGCCGTGGGTCGAGCGGGAGTTCGGCGGCGGCGACGATCGGGCAGGCGGCCTCCAGATGCAGGTCGTTGGCGATCAGCATCGCGGTGATCTCCCGGCTCTGGCAGACCAGCAGCCGTGGCAGCCCGTAGTCGTAGAGGTCGCTCTCCGCGGCCGGGCGCGCGCCCGGGGCCGCCGGTGGCAGGGGCGGCAGCAGGCCAGGAAGTCCGTCGCGCCGCCCCGCCAGCGCCTCGGCGAAGCGCGCGTAGCGGACTGGGGGCGCGAGGGTGTACGGGATCCGGCGCGGCCCGGCGTGCAGCGGCTGGAGCACCCGGCACACCTCGTAGTACAGCTGACGCTCGGTGTACCGCAGCCCGCCGGGCGCCTCGGCCCGGGCGGCGGCGACGGTGAGCGCGCCGTCGAGCAGCGGCCGTCGGCGCGGTGACCGGGGCGCCCCGGACGGTGCCGGAACGGACGGTGCCGGGACGGACGACGGCGGGACGGACGACGGCGGGACGGACGACGGCGGGGTGGTCACGCGGTGGTCTCCTGGTGGGGTTCGGGCCAGGTGAGGAAGCCGACGGCGAGGGCACGGCGCCGGGTCTCGGCCGGCTCCTCCGGGCGCTCCGGCACCGCCGGCCGCTTCACCAGCGCGACGGGGACGGGCGGTTCGAGCACCCGCTCGGCGGCCCGGACGGCGAGGGACATCAGCCGCTTGGGCGGGACGGCCACCAGCGGGCTCCACCAGCCCTCGGCGAACCAGGCCAGCTCCGCCGGGGTCAGACCGGGCACCTGCGCGGCCGGCCCGGCCTGGAGTTCGGCGGACCGGTCCGGGTCGCGCAGGTGCAGGAACCGGCTCTCGGCGGCCAGGACCGCCCGGACCGGGATGCCCGCGTCCAGGACCCGGCGGCCGGGCCGGGCGGCGCGGACACCGGCGACCAGCAGGCAGCCCTGGGGCGAGGCGTCGTGCAGGACGACGACGGGCAGGCCGTCGGGTATCGCGCGCGGGTCGGCGACCAGCAGCGCGCGGTGGCGGCGCGGGTAGTCGTTGGCGTGCAGGAAGGTGGTGACGGTGCGGTCCGGGCAGAGCAGGGCGAACGCCGGGTCGGCCACCTGTGGGCCGGGCCGGACGGCGTTGTCCTCGACCAGCCCGGCGGGCAGCACCCCGTAGACCGTCTTCCACCGCAGGACCACGGTGGCGGCGAAGCCCCCGGGGCGCCAGCGCGGGGTGATCGGGCGCGGCGGTGCGGGGACGTCGGAGAGCACCACCTGGCGCAGCGCGAGCCCCAGCAGGCCGACCCCCACCAGGGCGGCCGGCGCGATCAGCGCGCCGTTCAGCGCGAGGGCGGCGACCAGCGCCCCGACCCCGAGCACGCCGAGGCAGCCCGCGCCGCCCTTCGAGCCCCGGTGCTCCTGCTCCGGTCGGCCGCGGCGTTCGATCGCGTATCCCAGCTGCTCGACGGTGCAGAACAGCCTGCCCCCGTCGGTCAGTCTGTCGGCCACGCGGCGGATCCGGACGTCGTGCAGGCCCGGGCCCTCCTCCTTGGGGTCCAGCGCGAAGTCCTTGTTGCAGTACGAGCAGCGGTGCCGGGAGCGTTGCCGCTGCAGCAGGTTCCGGTCGCAGTGCGGGCAGATCATCTCGGGGTCTCCAGCGTGGCGGCGAAACGGCGCAGCCGGGCGGCCAGCCGCTCTCTCGCGCTGACCGTACCCACGCTCTGGTTCCGCTCCACTTCCCTGAGCGCGCCGGCCAGTTGGTCGTCCTCGCGGCGTTCGGCCTCGGCCGCGGTGATCGCGTAGTCCTCGTGGTCGATGCCGAACCCGGTGTTGGCGGCCAGGATGTTGAGCGGCCCGGCGCCCCGGTTGGCGAAGGAGTGCGGCATCAGTTCGGGGATCCGGATGAGCAGCCCGGGCGTCAGCGGGACGTCCACCACCCGGCGGCGCTCGGCGTCGTACAGCCCGCAGGAGGCGTGGCCGAGGCTGAGCACCAGGTGCTCGCCGCCGTGGGCGTGCGGGGTGAACGCGCTGTGCGGGGCGACGATACCGAGCTTGTAGGTGGCGTTGGACGGCCGCTCGGGCGAGGTCTTGGCGTCACCGACCAGGTAGTGGGCGAACTGGCCGTCGTCGATGAACCGCAGCAGTTCCTCGCCCGCCGGGCCGTGCCGTCCGTCCGGGCCCAGCTCCCGGGCGCCGTCCCGGTCGGCGATCAGCACCCGGCCGTCCGGCCGCAGCTGGTAGAGGTCCACTCCGGCCGGCAGCGGCCGGGCGAGCCGTTCCAGCCCGCGCAGCCCGGATCGTATGGACATCGGCCACCCCGTCCCGCCTCGTGTTCACGTGGCATCATCCCCGGTGACGCCCACCGCCAGGTACGCGGTTCCCTTGCCCGCAGGCGGTGTTGTGGATCTTAGGCGGGTGAGATGAACGGCAGGGGGCGGGCGGGTTCGGCCCAGGTGGCCGGCTCGGCGGGCCCCTCTTCCGACCGCATGCGGACGGCCCCGTTCGCCACGGGCGGCGTCAGGCACTTGGCCGCGGCCGAGTGCGGGGGGCGGCGGCCCGTTCTAGGTTGACGGCCATGGGCAGAAGCAGGAGGTCGTGGCCGCTGGTCCTGGGGGTGTGCGCGGCGCTCCTGCCGCCCGCCTCCGGGCCGGCCTCCACCGGTGCGGGAGGGCCGCCGAACCGTGAGGGCGCTTCGCGGGTGGCGGGGCCACCGGCCGCGGAGCCGGCTCCCACCGGAGCGGAGGGGCCGCCGGAGCACGAGACCGTGCCGCCGGTGCCGCCCGCGCCGGAGATGGAGCCGGACTGCGCACGGCTGGCCTGTGTGGCGCTGACCTTCGACGACGGCCCGTCACCGGCCAGCGAGGCCCTGCTCGACGACCTCGACGCCGCCCAGGTGAAAGCGACCTTCTTCGTGGTGGGTGAGCAGGTGGGCTCGTGGCCCGGGTCGTTGCGGCGCGCGGCGGCCGAAGGCCATGCCATCGGCAACCACAGCTTCACCCATCCCGCCCTCGGCACGGCGACGCCCGCGCAGGTGCGGGACGAGCTCACCGGCGGTGAGGACGCGATCGAGGAGGTCACCGGCGTACGTCCGGCCCTGGTGCGGCCTCCGTTCGGCTCCTACAACGCCGCGGTCCGGTCCTTCGGCCGGGCGCTCGTGCTCTGGGACGTCGACACGGGGGACTGGGACCATCACGACCCCGCACAGGTCCTCGACCGTGTCGAGGACGGCGTGCGGCCGGGATCGATCGTCCTGATGCACGACGCCGAGGAGCAGCGGCAGACGCTCGCGGTGGTTCCACAGCTCATCCGGAACCTGCGCGACGCCGGCTACACCCTCGTCACCGTCCCCGAACTCCTCGTCCCGGCCGTGCCCACCCCCGGCACCGCCTACCGCAACCGGGACTCCGCCATCCGCCCCGTCGACCACCCCCGGCCCTGGGACACCGAGCCGCCGAGCGCCGACGAGGACACCGACACCGCCGTTGCCGGCACCGTCCTGTGGCGCTACCCCACGGGCGCTCCCACCGGGCCGGCCGAGGCCGAGAACGTGGAGGAGGGACTGCGTCCCGGCGAGTGCCGCAACACCTTGCCGCCACTCGCCGAGGACACACCCGCCTTCGCCCTGCGCAACGTCACCGGCCACGCCGTCGAGATCCACGACCGGCCCGACTGCGGTCACCTGACAGTCGTCCTCACACCGGGCGGCGAAGGCCACGACGTGCTGCGCAGCTTCAGGGTCCGCTGAGAACCGTGCGGGCGACGGCCCGGGAGGCCCGCGGGCCCCGGTCAGTGCTCGCCGGGCGTCCGCTCCAGGACGAAGAGCGGGATCACCCGGTCGGTCTTCTCCTGGTAGGCGGCGTAGTCGGGAAACGCCTGTACGGCACGGTCCCACCAGAGCGACTTCTCGTCTCCGGTGACCTCCCGTGCCGTCATGTCGAGCCGCACCCGCCCGTCCTGGAGTTCCACCCGGGGGTCGGCCACGACGTTGTGGTACCAGAGCGGGTGCCTGGGCGCACCGCCCAGCGAGGCGACCACCGCGTAGGCGCCCTGGTGCTCGACCCTCATGAGCGGGGTCTTGCGGAGCTTTCCGGACTTCGCACCCCGGGTCGTGAGGATGATGACGGGCATGCCCCGCATCGTCGCTCCGTCCACACCCCCGGAGGACTCGTACTGCTCGACCTGCTCACGTACCCACGATTCGGGGCTCGGCTCGTACTCACCCTGAAGAGGCATGTCATTCCATCCCGTCGTCAACTCGCGGCGTGCTGAACGCAGCCGGCACCGTCAGGCACCATGATTGACCACCGACAGCCCGGTCGACGGTATCTACGGGAATCCCGGCGGAGTCGGCCGCCTCGGGGGACGGCCGACGGCCGCCGTTCGCCGGGGATCAGAACGCGGAGGTGTACGCCGTGAGGAACGGAGCCGCGACGGGGGCGCCGCCGGGGTCGAAGCAGATGGGGTTGAGCCGTACGGTGCTGCCGCTGCGCGCCCAGGGCAGGGCCAGTCCGCACCAGCCGGGGCCGGGTCCGTAGGCCGTGGTCTGCGCGGTGTCCGGGGGAACGGCCACCGACGGCATGGTGACGGTGAACGGGACCGAGCCGGTGAGCGTGTTGGTGGCGCCGCTGGAGTTGAAGTCGGTCAGCGGCGGCACCGACCCGTTGAACCAGAGGTGACCGAACGACTTCGGCGGGAACACCGGCCCGTGCAGCGCCCGCTGGACGGAGTAGCTCAGCGTCCACTGGGTGTCGTAGGGGGCGTTGGCCGCGTCGAAGCAGGTGACCACGAAGGTCTGGCCCGTCGCGGCCGGTGCCCAGTCGGCCACCTTGCAGCGTGCCCCCTGGACCGCGTCCACCGCCGTGACCTGGACGTTCCCGGCGTTGGTGGACAGCCCCAGACCGGGCAGCCAGGCCTTCCACACACCGGTCGAGCCGTGGCCCACCGTGTTCGCGGCCCCGGTGGAGTTGTACTGGCTGATCAGGGCGCCGCTGACGGCCGAGTAGAGGTAGCCGTAGCCGCCACCGGACGGCGAGGGCGTCCCGCTGCTGGTGGTGTAGAGCACCGTGAACGGGGAGTTGTCCGGTGTGCCGGTGGGCTTGTAGCAGGCCACCGAGACGTCCTGCCGGCTGCCCACGGTGGCCCAGCCGGTGATCTGGCACCAGGTGCCCGTCCGGTTGACGGCGGTGGCGTGGGCGATCCCGCCGGGCCCGCCGATCAGCGGGAAGTGCACGGTGTACGCGCCGAGACCGACCTGGTCGACCTTGACCGGGTTGGTGGACGGCGAGGTCCAGCTGCCCCACTGGCGGGTGGGATCGGGGACGTACCCGGGCGGCGGGGTCGGGTTGTCGAGGAACGCGAAGCCCCAGCGGTCGGGCACGGCGGCCTGGGCCGGTGCCGCCGTCGGCACGGCGGCGGCCAGCAGAGCCGCCAGCATGGCCAGGACGGCGAGGACGGTACGGACGGGTCTGATCCGCGGTGCGGCGGTGCGAGCGTGCATGGGCGTACCCCCTGGTGGTGAGGACGGGTGCCTGCGCGGTTCGGAGTGCGCTGCGAGGCCCGTTCCGAGGCCTCGGGGCGGACCGGTGGCCGGTCGGACGGTCCGGTGCGGTGAGGCCCCGGTGGTGTCCGACGGCGGTCGGCCGCTGCGGCGGGGGTCAGGCCCGACGGTGCCTCACATGGTAGGAGGGCGCCGCCCGACGGCACAGACCTCCGGCATGAACCGGCGGGTGCGTTGTCGGCCGATCGTGGCACCGCCCCACCGGTCTCCGGAGGCACGGCACCACGCCCGTCCCCGTCCGCGGTCGAGCCGGATCCGCTCCCGCGCCGACGGACGGTGCCCCGCCGCCACACCTCTCCTCCGCCGTCCCAGCCGTGCCCGGGCGACGGTCGGCGGCCGATGGCCGGAAGAGCCCTTGCCGCCGCGACAGCCCCGACGCCCGCCACGTCCACCCGGCTCAGCCCGGCCCGGCGGAGGTCGCGGTCGAGGACCGGTGCGTGCGGTCCGGGCCGGTGGATCGTTGGTCAGGGCATGGTGAGCGGAGCGGGCGGTGGCGCGGAACGGGCGCCGATGGTGTGGGCGTTGGCGGTGCACCCGGCGGAGGTGGGGCCGCCGTTCGCGGAGGCGATCGTGGAGGTCGGTCCGCAGCTGTACGGAGACCTGGTGGAGGACGTGGTGAACAGCGGGTTCGTGCTCGCGGCGGGGGATCCACCGGCGACCACCGGGACGGTGGAGGTCGGCGGCGACCGCCTGGTGCGGCTGGTGCTGGTGGGAGGCCGTCAGGTGTGGGAGCCGGCCTCGCCGGTCCTGGTCTCGTCCGGCTGGCTGTCGGCCGCGCGGGGCCGGGCCGGGGTGGTCGTGATCGTGGTGCCGCCCGGCACCTGGCCGGCCGGCCTGATGGATCTGCCCCTACAGGACCGGATCGACGCCTTCACCCGGAGCCTGGAGGAGGCCCGCGCGGCGGGCCGGTTGCTGCACGGACTGGTCGGCCTCGAAGCCTGACCAGCTGCGGAGCGTTCCGGGCGGCCCGCGCGGACGCCGGGTCAGCAGCCGGAGCCGGCCGCCCTACGGCTCCGCCCGTGGGGCGGCCACCGCCGCGTGCCCGGGCCATGCACGGAAACCGGCTTGCAGACAAGGCCCACGACACGATTTGCTGTACCTCTGACCTGACCTGGTCCTCTTGCCGCTCCGGTCCGACCCGGACGCGCTGTTCTCGGGAGAGTCGCATCAACACCGTCATACGCCGTCGTACCCGCCGCGCCGTACTCGCTGCCTCGGTCACCGCCACGGTCCTGGCCGGGGGCCTCACCGCCTGTGGCACCGTCAAGGAGCTCAACGCCGCGGACAAGGTCTCCAAGGCGTTCCAGAAGATCGGGGACCGCAAGGCCTTCAAGGCCGAGCTGTCCGTCCAGGCCAGCGCCGATCAGCTGATCGCCTTCGGCAAGGCGGTCGAGGACCCGATCGAGCCAGACACCGCCCGCGCGGTGTCCGACCTGACTCTCTCCGTGTCGATGAGCGCCGACAAGCCGCTCAAGGATGTCGGAGCGCTCAAGAAGGGTTCCGCGGAGACCAACTCGACGGCCGACTTCCAGGGCCTCGACCTCGCCTACGTGCTGGCTTCGAAGAAGGGCCAGACGTACGCCGACGTCCGCGTCGTCGACTCCAAGTTCTACCTCAAGGTCGACATCAAGGGCATCGCGGAGCTGGCCGGTGAGGACGCGACGGCGGTCACCCGGTTCGCCGCCGAACTGCCGCCCGAGGCCAAGGTCATCAAGGACGTGGTCGACGGCAAGTGGGTGTCCCTCGACACCAAGCAGCTGGAGCAGTTCGGCAAGGACGCCCAGAAGGGCGCCGGTTCGGCGGCCCGGCCCTCGGCCGCGCCGACGCTGGACGAGCAGACCTCCCGCAACCTGATCAACTCCGTGAAGGACGTGCTGACCAAGAACGTCTCCTTCGAGGACAAGGGCAAGCAGGACGGCGCCGACCGGATCCGCGTCTCCGCCCCGACCCGCGGCCTGCTCGACGGCCTGCTCCAGGCCGTGCGACCGCTCGCCAAGGACCTGCCGCAGCTCTCGCCGCTGCCCTCCACGCTCCCCTCCGACGTGCCCGACCGGCAGATCGGCGTCGACCTCGCGATCAAGAACGGCGCGATCTCCTCGGCCACCTTCGACCTGGCCCAGCTGACGGAGAAGGCCGGCCCCGACGTCCACCTCCCGGTGCGGCTCTCGCTGAGTGACGACGTCGAAGCTCTCAAGGCGCCTTCCGGGGCCACCGAGATCACCGACGCGGACTTCAAGTCCTTCGGTGAGCTGCTGACCGCCCAGGTCCTCGGAGCGGGTGCCGGGGCGGGTGCCGGAACTGGCGCCGGTGCCGGGGCCGGGGCCGGCTCCACGCCGGCCGCCCCGCTCACCGACGCTCAGCTGGGCGAGCTCGCCGCGGCGGGCATGGACGCCGAGCAGGCCAAGGCGATGAACAAGCTCGGCTTCAGCTTCGAGGAGCTCAAGGAGCTGGCCGCCGTCTGACGGCCCACCACTCGACCGGCGCGGCCCCGTGCTTCTCCTTCCGGAGGGCGCGGGGCCGCGCCGCTTGGTGTGAGCACCCGGGAGGCGCGTTCCGGCTCGGGCCGGGGACCGCTCCCGGACGCCCGGTCACCTGGCTGCCACGGGCGGGTCGCCCCGCCCGCGAGGGCCTGCCTACCGTGGGCGGATGAGCGAGCGTCAGGCGGGCAGGCCGGTTCTCCGGCGGGCGGGCTGTCTCGGGGCCGCCGGCGCCTTCGCCGTCTGCATGGCCGGTACCACGCTGCCGACCCCTCTCTACGGCCTCTACCAGCAGCAGCTGGGCTTCTCCGAGCTGATCGTCACGGTCGTGTTCGCGATCTACGCCCTCGGTGTGATCGGTGTGCTGCTGTCGCTGGGCAGCGTCTCCGACAGCGTCGGGCGCCGGCCGGTGCTGCTGTGCGGCCTCGGCCTGGCGGCGCTCAGCGCGCTCTGCTTCCTGTTCGAGGGCGGGCTGCCGCTGCTCTGTCTGGGCCGGCTGCTGTCCGGCCTGTCGGCCGGGCTGTTCACCGGCACCGCCACCGCGTACGTGCTGGAACTCGCCCCGCCGGGCCACGAGGGCCGGGCCGCGTTCGCCTCGACCGCGGCGAACATGGGCGGGCTCGGCTGCGGCCCACTGCTGGCGGGGCTGCTCGCCCAGTACGCGCCGGAGCCGCTGCGGCTTCCCTTCGTGGTGCACCTGGTGCTCGTCGCCGTGTCGTTCGCGGTGACCTGGTGCCTGCCGGAGACGGTGCGCCCGGCGCGGCCGCTCGCCGCCGCGCGGCCCCGGCTGCTTCGTCTGCCCCCGGAGACGCGCGGGGTGTTCGTCCCGGCCGGGATCGCCGGGTTCGTCGGCTTCTCCCTGCTGGGCGTCTTCACCTCCGTCACACCGGCCTTTCTGGCGGAGCGCCTCGGTGTGCACAACCACGCGGTGGTCGGGCTGGTGGTCTTCCTGGCCTTCTTCGGTTCCACGATCGGTCAGTTGCTGGGCGCCCGGCTGGATCCGGTCCGGGCGCTCCCGCTGGGCTGTCTGGTCCTGGTCGTCGGGCTGGCGCTGATGGCCGGTTCGCTGGCCTGGACGTCGCTGCCGGCGCTGGTACTGAGCGCGCTGATCGGCGGCGCCGGCCAGGGTCTGGCACTGCGTGGCGCGGTGGCCGTGGTCGCCCGCGCGGCTCCTGTGGCGCACCGCGGTGCCGTGCTGTCCTCGCTCTTCGTGGTCGCCTATCTCGGCATCTCCATCCCGGTCATCGGCATCGGTGTGCTGACCGGCCCGCTCGGCCTGGCGGAGGCCGGGCTGGTCTTCATCGCCTGCGCGGTGCCGCTGGCCGGAGCCGCCGGCCTCCACCTGTCCCGCCACCCGGCCCGGTGACCGGGAGGCCGCCGGCCCGGCCGCCCGCTGCGCCGCTCCGCCATGCCGTTGCCGCCGTACGATCCGTAGGCGTACGGTGGCCACACGGTGGCGTTCAGGCCGACGGCGCGCCCGCCAACGCGCGACATGACGGCGGTGCCACCGCCTCGCGTTGGCACGCACTGCCGGAGAGCGCGATGGCAGATCCGATGGCTTTTTTCACCACCCCCCGCCGGCCCCGTGAGCGGAGGGCTCCGCAGGAGCGGCTGGGAGACTGGCGCGAGGTCCACCAGGTGGGAGCGAAGCTCCCGGTGGTGGGCGAGCAGGCCGCCCGTTGCATGGACTGCGGCCTGCCCTTCTGCCACGCCGCCTGCCCGTTGGGCAACCTCATCCCGGACTGGAACACGCTGGTCTCCCACGACGACTGGCAGGCCGCCGCCGAGCGCCTGCTGGCGACCAACAACTTCCCCGAGTTCACCGGCCGGCTCTGCCCCGCCCCCTGCGAGAGCGCCTGCGTCCTGGCCATCGACACCGAGGCCGTGACGATCAAGAACGTGGAGCTGGAGATCGCCGACCGGGCCTGGGCGCTGGGGTACGACCAGCCGTGCCCGCCGGATCGGCCGACCGGCCGGCGGGTGGCCGTCATCGGCTCGGGCCCGGCCGGCCTGGCCGCCGCCCAGCAGCTGACCCGCGCGGGGCACGCCACCACGGTGTACGAACGCGCCGACCGGATCGGCGGGCTGTTGCGCTACGGCATCCCCCCGTTCCGGCTGGAGAAGCACCGGCTGGACCGGCGGATCGACCAGATGCGGGCGGAGGGCACCAGCTTCCGCGCCGGGGTCGAGGTGGGCCGCGACCTGGCCGCGGACGAACTGCGCGCCCAGTACGACGCGCTGGTGGTCGCGGTCGGTGCCACGGCCTTCCGGGATCTTCCGGTGCCCGGCTGCCGACTGGCCGGCGTGCACCAGGCGATGACCTATCTGACCCTCGCCAACCGGGTCGACGAGGGCGACTTCCCGGCGTCCCCGGTGTCCGCCGAGGGCCGCAGCGTGGTGATCGTCGGGGGCGGCGACACCGCCGCCGACTGCCTGGGGACGGCCCTGCGGCAGCGTGCGGCGGCCGTCACCCAATTCGACATCAACCCCCGGCCGCCCGAGCGACGGTCCGCCGACCAGCCCTGGCCGGTGCACCCCAAGGTGTACCGGGTGACCAGCTCGCACGAGGAGGCCGGCGGAGCGGCCACCGAACCCAGGGTGTTCGCGGCGACCGCGGTCGGGTTCGAGGCGGGCGCGGGCGGGAGCCTGGCGGCCGTCCGGTTCGCGGAGGCGCGGCCGGGTGACCGCAGCCCCCGGCCGGGGACCGAGCGGATCGTCCCGGCCGAGCTGGCACTGCTGGCCCTGGGTTTCTCGGGCCCGGAGCGGGACGCGGCGCTGACCGGACAGCTCGGCCTCGCGGTCGATCCACGGGGAAACCTCGCCCGGGACGACGGTTTCGCGACCGCGGTGGACGGGGTGTTCGTCGCGGGGGACGCGGGGCGCGGGCAGTCCCTGATCGTCTGGGCGATCGCCGAGGGCCGGGCCGTGGCCGCCGCGGTGGACCGCTACCTGCGCGGCGGCACCGAGCTGCCCGCACCGGTCGCGCCGTCCGACCGCAGCTGGTAGAGCTCGCGCCCCGGGCGAACACTGTGCCCGCTCGGCCGGAGGCACCCCCCGCTGGTCTGCCACGCCCTCACCGTCATCCCGCCCTCACCTCTCGGGCCGGCCGTCCCGGCCCGCCGCCGGCGTGCGCTGCGGGCCGACGGCGCTCTGCCCCTCCCGGTCGGCGAAGGCCGGGGCGAGCGTGCTCAGGTCGAGCAGCAGGCCGAGGACGTCGTGCGCGTTGGCGGCGAGCCGCCGGGACTGGTCGGCCGCTTCGCCGGTGGTCCTGCCGAGCACCCGGGCGCTGACGGCGTCGATCAGCTGGTGGGTGCTCTCCGCCACCCGGCGTACCAGCCGGTCGAACTCCTCGTGATCGGCCGGCCGCTCGACCGGCGGCCCGCACACCGACACCGCGGCCGCCGCCTCTGCGACCGCGGGCGGGCGTTGCTCGCCCGCCTCACTGAACCGACCGGTGTCGGACATGACTGACCTCCTGCTTCGCACCCGGACGAACCGGCCCGGCGACCGGATGGAGCGCCGCCGCGGTTGCCGATGGTACACGGCCGTGCGCGGAGCGTGTCCAGCGGTTTTCGCCGAACCGCTCCGCCCCGAAGGGGTGGTCCCGCGGTGCCGCCCCCGGTCGGTCAGTCGCCGTCCGCCCGGTCCGCCCGCCCGGCGAGTCGGCCACCCTCCCCACTCGGTCACTGGTAGTAGTTGCGTGGTTGCGGTGTGAACTCCCGTCGGGGTGTCCGGCGGGAGCGTCGGCCGCCCCGACTCGACAGATGCGCACCGCCGCGCAGTGCTCGCCGCGGTGCCCGGGTGTTGGACAAGGAGCGGTCATGGGTGGCAGACAGCGTCCGCCGAGAGCGCGGAGCCCTCGGCCGGGCAAGGAGGCCGGGGCCGGTGCCCGGGTCGACTCGCGGGTGGAGATCGCGCGACTCGAGGGCTATCTGGCCTGGGAGGCGGAGGTGGCGGCGGCCGAACGGGACGCGCAGGCCTTCGCGGCCCGGTTCCCCTGGCTGTCGCCCGGCGAACGGGAGAGCCTCGAACAGGCCTACGCGGCCGACCGGCTGCGCTATGCCGAGGAGGTGGTCGACCGGGCGGTCGAACGGTGCCGTCAGCTCGCGGCCCGTTACCGCAGTGAGTGCCGGCGGATCTGTTCGCGCTGGGCGGCCGTCTGCCTCTCGGTGGCGCTCGCGGCGGCCCTGCTCGCCGTCGTCCCCGCCGCCCTGCGCGGCTGATCCGCGCCGACGCGGCAGCGAAGGGGCCCGCCACACGCCGGAGCGTGTGGCGGGCCCCATCGCCGTGCCGGCCCCGGGGGCCGGCGGCGATCAGTGGTGGCCGTGGCCGCTGCTGATCTCCTGGTGCTCCTCGGCGGTGGGCTTGGGGATCTGGCTGCCCTTGCCGTAGAAGCCGCGCGAGAGCTTCGCCCGGGTGCGCGCGAGCAGGCCGACCTTGCGGACCACCCCGTTCTCGTCCACCTTGGCCGGCAGGTCGACGGGCTCCGGCTGGTCGTGCGCGGTGAGGGTGTACAGCCGGCCCGGCGGGAGCGGGGTGTGCACCTCGACGTACTCGCCGTGCGGCAGTCGCTTGATGACGCCGCTCTCCCGGCCGTGCAGCACCTTCTCCTTGTCCCGGCGCTGGAGGCCGAGGCACCAGCGCTTGGTGATCACGAACACCACCACCGGTGCCACGAAGAAGCCGATCCGCACGGCGTTGGTGATCGCGTTGATCGACAGGTGGAAGTGGGTGGCGAGCAGGTCGTTGCCACCACCGGCCAGGAGGACCAGGTAGAGGCTGATCCAGGCCGCGCCGAAGCCCGTTCGGACGGGCGCGTTGCGCGGCCGGTCGGCGATGTGGTGCTCACGCTTGTCGCCGGTGACCCAGGCCTCCAGGAACGGGTAGCTCCAGATGACGAGCAGGACGGTCGGGAAGACCAGCAGCGGGACGAGCACCCCCATGTTCAGGGTGTGGCCGCCCCAGACGCCGATCTCCCAGCCCGGCATGATCCGGACCAGGCCCTCGGAGAAGCCCATGTACCAGTCCGGCTGGGCGTCGGTGGAGACCTGGTCCGGCCGGTACGGGCCGTACGCCCAGATCGGGTTGACGGTGGCGATCGCCGCCATCGCGGAGACGACGCCGAAGACCAGGAAGAAGAAGCCGCCGGCCTTGGCCATGTAGACCGGCATCAGCGGCATGCCGACCACGTTCTCCTGGGTGCGGCCGGGTCCGGCGAACTGGGTGTGCTTGTGATAGAAGACGAGCATCAGATGGGCTGCCAGCAGGCCCAGCATGATCCCGGGGATCAGCAGGATGTGCACGGTGAACAGTCGCGGCACGATGTCCGTACCCGGGAACTGCCCGCCGAACATGAACATCTGAAGGTAGGTGCCGACCAGCGGCACCGCCAGCACCGCGCCCTCCATGAACCGGATGCCGGTGCCGGAGAGCAGGTCGTCGGGCAGCGAGTAGCCCATGAAGCCGTCGAACATGCCGAGGATGAGCAGCAGCGCGCCGAAGATCCAGTTGATCTCGCGGGGCTTGCGGAACGCGCCGGTGAAGAAGACGCGCATCATGTGCACGAACATGCCGGCGACGAACACGATCGCGGCCCAGTGGTGGATCTGCCGCATCAGCAGACCGCCGCGGACCTCGAAGCTGATGTCGATCGTCGAGGCGTACGCCTCGGACATCTGGATGCCCCTGAGCGGGATGTACGACCCGTCGTAGATGGTCTCGGCCATGCTGGGCTTGAAGAAGAAGGTCAGCCAGACGCCCGTCAGGATGATGATGACGAAGGTGTACAGGCAGATCTCGCCCAGCATGAAGGACCAGTGGTCCGGGAAGATCTTGCGCAGGTTGGACCTGGACAGGGTGTAGATGCCCAGCCGTCCGTCGGTCCAGTCGGCGAGGGCCTCGGCCTTGTTCGCGGGTGCCGCGCGTGTGCTGGTGACCGGTCCCGGGCGCGACTGCTGGTCGGTTCTCACGACGGGCTCCCCGGCGTCCGCTGCGTGTCGCCCGGCAAGCCCACCTGCGGAGCTGCCGGCCGGCCAAGTGATGTGATCATGGGACCTCTCGATACGGGTTCGCCGGGTTCGCCGGCACGCGGGTCCGCCGACCCGCTGGCCCCGTTGCTCAAAGTGATGGATCGCTTACTCTGCCATGCTGTCGGCAGGGGGCCGACTGTGCACGTCCATCGGCGCGTCCGGCCGGTCGTGTCGGGGCGGAACGGGCGCGCCGACGGGGAGGGAACGGCCGGTGAACGCCCGCCCGCAAGGCCGGAAGTGGTGCGCCCGAGTGCTGTTGGCGGGGTGGTGAACCGTTTCGGCGCGCGCCGTGCGCCGGGCCGCCGACGTCCCCGGCCTACGCTGCGCCAATGGTGGATCACCGTGAACTCTTCGAGGACGTGACCGCGACCCTGGCCGGAGCCGGGTTCGACACCGCGCGGGGGCCTTCCGGCCTGAGGGTCGGCCACTGGCCGCAGGGCGTGGTCGTCGGCTGGCCCTCCCGGGAGGAGCCCGCCGCCGGGGAGGACCCTCCGGCGAGGCTGCCCGCCGAGGGCATCCGAGCGGCCGTCAGCGGGGCCGTCGCCGCGGTGCTGCGGGAGTCCGGCTACCGGGTGGCGGACGCCGGCGGCGACGCGGTGCTGGTGACGGCCGGCCCGGAACGGGCCGCCGCCGAGCCGGCGGACCCGCAGGGGGAGACCGCCTCCGGGCCCGAGCAGTGGTGGGGCTGAGGCCCGGCCGGCTGCCGGGGTGTCAGTGGCGGCGCCTAGATTGAGGGACTGTCGGCGGGCACCGCCCGCCGCGATCACCTCCACCGCTTCGCCGCCGCCCGGAAGGGGCCTTCGCCATGCCAGCTGCCTTCGTCGAAGAGCAGGTCACCTACCTGGAACTGTCCGAGGACTCGGGTGGCGCGCACAAGTTCTACGAGGTGCGGACGGCCGGTGCGGCCGTGACCGTCACCTACGGGCGGATAGGGGAGTCCGGGCAGACGAAGACGACCTCCTACCCGACGGCGGAGAAGGCGGCGGCCGCGGCCGCGAAGAAGCTCGGGGAAAAGGTCCGCAAGGGCTACGCCCCGGCCGTGCGCGGCGTGCGCCAGCGGCGGGCGGTCACCCGGCGGGCGATCGTCAGCAGTGGTTCCACGGCCCGTCAGGCGCCGGTGCTCTGGCGGTTCCGCTCGGGCGCGGCGGCGTTCGGGATCTTCGTCGGCGAGGAGCGCGCCTGGGTCGGCAACGAGCGCGGCGACGTCTTCACGCTGACCCACGACGGCCAGGTCACCGGCCGTTACGGGCTTCCGGACGGCGTGAAGTGCATCGTCGCCGACGACTGGTGGATCTACGCGGGCTGCGACGACGGCAAGGTCTACGACCTGGGCGGAAAGGTGCCCCGGGTGGCCTACGAGATCGCCGAGGACGTCGACATCTACTGGCTGGACATCCACGACGGCGTGCTCGGTGTGGCCGACGCGCGCGGCGGGATCACCACGGTCGACCACGAGGACGAGTTCCAGTGGCGCCGCAAGGCCGACGGCCAGGCCGGCTGGATGGTGCGCTGCGACGCCGACGGCGTCTACCACGGGCACTCGCGGGGGGTCGCGCGCTACGCCGCGCGCGGCGGCGAGCCGCTCTGGCACACCGCGACGGAGGGCGGGGTGCTGTTCGGCTGGCAGGAGCGCGACGAGGTCTTCGCCGGCACCTCGCGCGGCTGGGTGCACCGGCTGAACAAGGCGGACGGCTCCGAGTCGGCCCGCTACCGCTGCGACGCCGCCGTGTTCTCCTGTGCCGCCTCGCCCGACGGCCGGTTCGTGTTCGCCGGGGACAACCACTCCTCGGTGTACTGCTTCGCGGCGGACGGCACCCGCCTCTGGAAGCTGGGAACGGGCTGCGGCTCGGCCTACAGCATGCAGTACCGCGACGAGCGGCTGTACATCGTCACCACCGATGGCTCGCTGGCCTGCCTGGACGCCTCCGAGCAGGCGGTCCGGGCGGCGGAGGACGGCCGGGTACCGCTGGCGGCGGAGGTCAACGGCTCGTCCTGGGCGGCCGTGACACCCGGCGCCGAGGTGGAGGTCGTCACGGCCGGCTCCGCGACCGGGATCGAGGTGGAGTGCGTGCAGGAGGGCGGCCGGCTGCGCGTCCGGGTGGTGTCGCCGGGGTTCGACGCGAGCCGGCGGGTGCAGTTCCCGAAGGACATCCGGGTGGCGGGGGCCCGCTACCTGGTCGCGGAGGTGCTGGCGTCGGGCGGCGGCGGCTTCTACCGCGTCCGCGGCGACATCAAGCGGCTTCTGTAGCCGCCGGGACCGCGTGGAGTCACGGTCGCCGCGGCGAACCGATCAGCGGGGTGCGCGCCGGCGCGGCGGGCACCACGGGCACCACGGGATCGCAGCCCGTGCCGTACGGGCCGCCGCCCGGGTGGAGGGAGCCGGGCGGCGGCCCCGCCGTCGGTTTTCCACCGAACGGACGCTGTCGCCCGGCCGGGGAAGGGACCGGCCGGGCGACAGCGTCCGTTCGGCGTCTCCCGGGGGTGTGGCCGGGCGAGGGCCCCGGAGGTCGACCCGAACGGCCGCCCCGGTCTGCCGCCTTCGGGGCGACCGGGTCGGCCCTGCGGAACGGCGGAGCCGCCGCAGGGCTGTTATGACTCTCGTGGGTGGCATTTGTGCCGCTCATCCCGTTTACGAGGAGGCATCCTCATGGGTGCTGCGACAACGAGCGCCACCGAGACCGACGTGGTGCACATTCTCTGGATCAACGCGGGGCTCAGCTGCGACGGCGACTCGGTCGCGCTGACCGCCGCGATGCAGCCGAGCATCGAGGAGATCGTCACCGGAGCCCTGCCCGGTCTGCCGAAGATCGCCGTGCACTGGCCGCTGATCGACTTCGAGTGCGGCCCGGTGCAGGGCGCGGACAACTTCGTCGAGTGGTTCTTCAAGGCCGACCGCGGTGAACTCGACCCGTTCGTGCTGGTCATCGAGGGGTCCATCCCCAACGAGACGATCAAGCCGGAGGGGTACTGGTGCGGCTTCGGCGACGACCCGGAGACCGGCCAGCCGATCACCACCAGCGAATGGCTGGACCGGCTCGCCCCGAAGGCCACGGCGGTCGTCGCCATCGGCACCTGTGCGACCTACGGCGGCATCCACGCCATGGCCGGCAACCCCACCGGTGCGATGGGCGTGCCCGACTACCTGGGCTGGGACTGGAAGTCCAAGGCCGGCCTGCCCATCGTCTGTGTGCCGGGCTGCCCCATCCAGCCCGACAACTTCGCCGAGACCCTGACCTACCTGCTCTACCAGCTGGCGGGCTCGGCGCCGATGATCCCGCTGGACGACAAGCTGCGCCCGACCTGGCTCTTCGGCGCCACCGTGCACGAGGGCTGCGACCGCGGCGGCTACTACGAGCAGGGCCAGTTCGCCACCGAGTACGGCGCGCCCGAGTGCCTGGTCCGGCTCGGCTGCTGGGGTCCGGTGGTCAAGTGCAACGTTCCCAAACGGGGCTGGATCAACGGCGTCGGCGGCTGTCCCAACGTGGGCGGCATCTGTATCGCCTGCACGATGCCGGGCTTCCCGGACAAGTTCATGCCGTTCATGGACCCGCCGCCCGGCTCCCACGTGTCGAGCAACGCCAGCTCCGCGTACGGCGCGGTGATCCGGCGGCTGCGCTCGATCACGGCGAACACGCTCGACAAGGAACCCAAGTGGCGCCACTCCGGCCGCCGGCTGACGACCGGCTACCGGGCCCCGTGGTGACCCGGCGGGCCGCGCCGAGGGCGCGGCCCGCCTTCGCTGACCTCCCCTACGCAGAAGGGCACGACAGACACGATGGCGACACCGACGACGAAGGCGGCCGGCGACGGCAGCGGCCTGGTGGAGATGTCCTGGGATCCGATCACCCGGATCGTGGGGAGCCTCGGCATCCACACGAAGATCGACTTCAAGCAGAAGCGGGTCGCCGAGTGCTACAGCACCTCGTCCGTGTTCCGCGGCTACAGCGTCTTCATGCGCGGCAAGGACCCGCGCGACGCGCACTTCATCACCAGCCGCATCTGCGGCATCTGCGGTGACAACCACGCCACCTGTTCGGTCTACACGCAGAACATGGCGTACGGGGTGAAGCCGCCGCACCTGGGGGAGTGGATCATCAACCTCGGCGAGGCCGCCGAGTACATGTTCGACCACAACATCTTCCAGGAGAACCTGGTCGGGGTGGACTACTGCGAGAAGATGGTCCGCGAGACCAACCCCGGCGTGCTGGAGCTCGCCGAACGCACCGAGGCGCCGCACGCGGGCGACCACGGCTACCGGACCATCGCCGACATCATGCGCTCGCTCAACCCGATCGAGGGCGACTTCTACCGCGAGGCGCTCCAGGTCAGCCGCTACACCCGCGAGATGTTCTGCCTGATGGAGGGCCGCCATGTGCACCCCTCCACGCTGTACCCCGGCGGCGTCGGCACGGTGGCCAGCGTGCAGCTGTTCACCGACTACCTGACCCGGCTGATGCGGTACGTCGAGTTCATGAAGAAGGTCGTCCCGCTCCACGACGACCTCTTCGACTTCTTCTACGAGGCCCTGCCCGGCTACGAGGAGGTCGGCCGGCGGCGCGTCCTGCTCGGCTGCTGGGGCAGCCTCAACGACCCCGAGCACTGCGACTTCACCTACCGCAACATGACGGACTGGGGCCGCAAGATGTTCGTCACCCCCGGCGTGGTGGTGGACGGCAAGCTGGTCACCAACGACCTCACCGAGATCAACCTCGGCATCCGGATCCTGCTCGGCAGCTCGTACTACCAGGACTGGCAGGGGCAGGAGCTGTTCGTCACCCACGACCCGCTCGGCAACCCGGTCGACCCCCGGCACCCGTGGAACCAGCACACCATCCCCGCCCCGCAGAAGCGCGACTTCGACGGCAAGTACAGCTGGGTGATGTCGCCGCGCTGGTTCGACGGCAAGGACCACCTCGCCCTGGACACCGGCGGCGGCCCGATCGCCCGGCTCTGGTCCACGGCGCTCTCCGGCCTCGTCGACATCGGCTACATCAAGGCCACCGGCCACAGCGTCAAGATCAACCTGCCCCGCTCGATGACCAAGCCCGAGGTCACCTTCGAGTGGAAGATCCCGCAGTGGTCCAACGCCATCGAGCGCAACCGGGCCCGTACCTACTTCCAGGCCTACGCGGCCGCCGCCGCCCTGCACTTCGCCGAACAGGGCCTGGCGGAGGTGCGCGCCGGGCGCAGCCAGACCTGGGAGCGGTTCGAGGTCCCGGACGAGTCCATCGGCTGCGGCTTCACCGAGGCGGTCCGCGGTGTGCTCTCGCACCACATGGTGATCCGCGACGGCAAGATCGCCAACTACCACCCGTACCCGCCGACCCCGTGGAACGCCAGCGTCCGCGACAGCTACGGCACCCCGGGTCCGTACGAGGACGCGGTGCAGAACACACCGATCTTCGAGGAGAACTCCCCGGAGAACTTCAAGGGCATCGACATCATGCGCGCCGTCCGCAGCTTCGACCCGTGTCTGCCGTGCGGCGTGCACATGTACGTCGGCGGCGGTCGCACGGTGCAGAAGATGCACGTCCCCACCGGTCTCAGCGGGCTCGCCTGATGACGGCGGAGCAGACCGGACAGCGGGTCCAGGAGGCCCTGGACACGCTGGCGGGCCGGGGCGAGGCCGCCGTGGCCGAGGACCTGGTCCGCGAGCTGATGGCCTTCTACGGCGAAGGGCTCGCCCGGATCGTCGCGCTGCTCCCGGCGGGCGCGCTGGAAGCGGTCCTCGACGATCCGGCGGCGGCCGGGCTGCTGGTCCTGCACGACCTCCACCCGGAGTCCGTGGAGGCGCGGATCGGGCGGGCGCTCGCCTCCGTGCCGGAGCACCCCGTCCGGCTGCTCGGCTTCGAGGCCGGGTCCGGCACCCTCCGGCTGCGCCGGGACGGCGACGGCGGGTGCGGCTGCGGCGGCACCGAACAGGCCGCGCGGGAGGCGATCGAGAGCGCGCTCGCCTGCCACGCGCCCGAGGTCACGGCGGTCGAACTGGACCGTGCCCCCAAGCTGCTGCAGATCGGCGGCCGCCCGCCGGTCGGGGCGGAGGCCCGGTGAGCGCCACCCGCCAGGCCGCCCGCCCCGGCACGGCGCTGCTCCGCAGACTGCGTGAGCCGGCGCCCCCGCAGCCCGAGCGCTGCGCCTTCTGCGGCCTGCACCTGCCGTCCGGGCACCAGCACCTGGTGGACACCGAGGAACGCTCACTGGCCTGCGCCTGTACCGCCTGCGGAATGCTGTTCCGGCAGGCCGGCGCGGCCGGCGACCGGTACCGCGCGGTGCCGGACCGCTACCTCTCCGACCCCGGCCCCGGTCTGGACGAGGCCGCCTGGGTGACCCTGCGGATCCCCGTCAGCACCGCCTTCCTGTTCCGCAACGCGGTGCTGGACCGCCTGGTCGCGCTCTACCCCAGCCCGGCCGGCGCGACCGAGAGCGAACTCGACGAGGAGACCTGCCGGGCGGCGCTGACCGGCACCCGCCTGGCCGGGATGCTGGAGCCCGACGTCGAGGCGCTGCTGCTGCGCCGGACCGGCGGACGGATCCAGTGCCTGCTGGTGCCGATCGACGTCTGCTACGAGCTGGTCGGGCGGATGCGGCTGCGCTGGCAGGGCTTCGACGGCGGGGCCGAGGCCCGCGCCGACCTCGACGCCTTCTTCCGGCGCGTGACCGGCCGCGCCAAGGCGCTGCCCGAGGAGGAGCCCGCGTGAGCGACCTCGGTTTCACCTGCACCGGGGTACGGGCCGACCCGTACGCGGCCGGGCCGACTCTGGTGTTCCGGCTGCGGATCACGGCGGCCGAGGGCCTTCGGGTGCACGCCCTCGCCCTGCGCTGCCAGCTGCGGATCGAACCGGGCCGGCGCGGCTACGGCGAGGCCGAGGGCGAGCGCCTGGCCGATCTGTTCGGCGAGCGCTCGCGCTGGGCGACCTCGATGCACCCCGTCCAGTTCGCCCACGTCCCCCTGATGGTCCCGGGCTTCACCGGCAGCACCGAGATCGACCTGCCGGTGCCCTGCACCTACGACCTGGACGTCGCCGCCGCCCGCTACCTGCGGGCGCTCGACGACGGGGAGATCCCCGTGCTGCTGCTCTTCTCCGGTACGGCCTTCGCCGGCCCGGGCGGATTCCAGGTCCTGCCGGTGCCCTGGGACCAGGAGGCCGCCGTGCGGCTGCCGGTCGCGGTCTGGCGGGACATGATCGAACAGCACTTCCCCGGCTGCGGCTGGCTGCGACTGCCGGGCGACCTGATCGATGCGCTGCTCGCCTACCGCTCCCGGCGCGCCCTGCCGTCCTGGGAGGCGACCGTCCGTGAGCTGCTGACCGCGGCCCGGATCGAGGAGGCGGTCCGGTGACGGTCATTCCGCCGGGCCTGGCGGCCCGCTTCACGGCCGCCCGGCAGATCGCCGACGCGGTCCTGCTGGAGGGCTACGTCCTCTACCCGTACCGGGCGTCGTCGGCCAAGAACCGGTTGCGCTGGCAGTTCGGCGTGCTCGTCCCGCCCGGGTACGGAAAGGACCGGGCCGAACACTCGTACCAGCGCACCGAGTGCCTGATGGAGCCGCGCGGCGGCGACCGCCTCGCGGTCGAGCTGCGGTTCCTGCGCGCCCAGCGCCGTACCGTTCAACAGACCACCGCCGACGGGTCGTTCGAGACGGTGGAGCGGCTGTCGCTGGCCGACCGGGTGCTGGCGCCGTGGGACGAGGGCGTCGAGGAGAGGATCGAACTCCTCCTGCCGGTCGACGAGTTGGCCGATGGCGAGGTGGTCCGGGCGTTCCGGCTGCCCGCGGGTGCGGACGAGGAGGCGGTCCGCGAGGACGGCCGCCAGGTCGGGCGGCTGCTGCGCCGCCGCGAACAGCTCGACGGCGTCCTGCGGTTGAGCACCCAGGAGGTGCCCGGCCCCTACCGGGCGGTGCGGCTGACGGCGGTGGTCGAGAACACGGCCGACTGGCGGCCGCCCGACGACACCGGCCGGGATGGCGCGCTGCCCCGCGCGCTGGTCTCGGCACACCTGCTGCTCGGGCTCGAACGCGGCTCCTTCCTCTCCGTCACCGACCCGCCCGAGTGGGCCAGGGCGGCCGTCGCCGAGTGCCGCAACGAGCACACCTGGCCGGTCCTGGTCGGCGGCGAGGGCCGTGACGACATCCTGCTCTCGTCGCCGATCATCCTGGAGGACCACCCCCAGGTGGCACCCGAGAGCCCGGGCGTGCTCTACGACGCGACCGAGATCGACGAGATCCTCGCCCTGCGCACGGCCGCCCTCACCGACCAGGAGAAGCGGGAGGCCCGGGGCACCGACGACCGGGCGGGCGCCGTGATCGACCTCGCCGACTCGATGCCCGCCGAGGTGCTGGAACGCCTGCACGGCACGGTCCGGGCGCTGCGCGAGGTCACCGCGCCCCCGGCCGGCCCCGACACGGACCGGCCCTGGTGGGATCCGGGAAACGACCCGGCCGTCGACCCGGACCACGACCAGGTGCTGGTCGACGGCCGGCAGGTCGGTGCGGGCAGCCGTGTCCTGCTGAAGCCCGGCCGCCGCCGCACCGACGCCCAGGACCTCTTCCTGCACGGCCGGACGGCGCTGGTGGAGGCGGTGCTGCACGACGTCGACGGCTCGGTACACCTGGCCGTCACCGTCGAGGGCGACCCGGGCGCCGATCTGTGGCGGGCCCAGGGCCGGTTCCGGTACTTCCAGCCCGACGAGGTCGAGCCACTGGAGGGAGCATGAGCGCGGACCGGGTCCTGGTCGCCGGGGTCGGCAACATCTTCCTCGGCGACGACGGCTTCGGCGTCGAGACCGTGGCCCGGCTGCGTGCCCGGCCGCTGCCCGAAGGGGTGGAGGTGGTGGACTTCGGCGTCCGCGGTGTCCACCTCGCCTACCAACTCCTGGACGGCTACCGGACGCTGGTCCTGGTGGACGCCACCGCCCGTGGTGGTCCGCCCGGCACCGTCTACCTGATCGAGGCGGACACCGGCCCGGTGGAGCCGGCGGACACGGCCCTGCTGGACGGGCACCGGATGGGGCCGGACGCCGTTCTCGCCCTGCTCGGCACCCTCAGCGCGGGCACCGGGGGCGCACCTCCGGGCCGGGTGCTCGTGGTCGGCTGCGAACCGCGGCTGCTGGAGGAGGGCATCGGTCTCAGCGCCCCCGTCGCCGCCGCCGTGGACCGGGCCGTCGAACTGATCCTGCGTGTCCTCGCCGAGCCGGAACAGGGCCGCGAGGACACCCGTCAAGCGGAGAGAAAGGTCTCACCATGCTGAAGAACCTGATCGGAGCGGCCGTGCTGGCCGTCCTCGCGGCCGCGGTCTGGCAGAGCCTGCCCGACCTGAAGCGCTATCTGCGGATCAGCCGGATGTGAACGAACCGGCGCTGCTGCGAAAGGGGTAGCCCCACCGGCGGTGGCGGCGCGGCTGCGGGCCGGCGCCGCTACCGCGGCCTGTAATGGGAGCCGTTGCCCACCGGACCCGCAGGGACGAGGCCGATGCACGAGATGTCGATCGCGATGGCCGTCGTGGAGCAGGTGGCGGAAGCGGCCGGCGCCCACGGAGCCCACCGGGTGGCGGCCGTCCGGGTCCAGATCGGCGAACTGGCCGGCGTGGTACCCGAGGCACTCGGCTTCTGCTTCGAACTCGCCTGCGCCGAAACACCGGTGGAGGGGGCGGAGCTGCACATCGAGAGCGTCGCCGGACGGGCGGGGTGCGCGGGCTGCGATGCCCGATGGCTGACCGGGATGCCGCCGGACCTGTGCTGCCCCCGCTGCGGCGGAGCGCGGACGGAACTTCTGGCGGGGCGCGAGTTGCAGATTCTCGGGGTCGACTGGGCGGACACCCCGGTCCCTGCCCCGGCCGACCAGGAAGGCTGAAGCCGATGTGCCGCACGGCCGATCTCCGACAGGCGATCCTCGCCCGGAACGACGACGGCGCCCGCGAGTTGCGGGCGGAACTGACGGCGCGGGGCGCCGCAGCCGTCAACCTGCTCTCCAGCCCCGGAAGCGGGAAGACCGCCCTGCTGGAGGCGGAGCTCACACTCGCCCGCGAGCGGGGCGTACCGGTGGCAGCCCTCACCGCCGACCTCGCCACCGAGAACGACGCCGTCCGGCTGGCCCGTTCCGGGGTCCCCGTCAAACAGGTCCTGACCGACGGACTCTGCCACCTGGAGTCGGCGATGCTCCGGAGCCACCTCGCCGGCTGGCTGCCCGATCAGACCCGCCTGCTGTTCGTGGAGAACGTCGGCAACCTGGTCTGCCCGGCCTCGTACGACCTCGGAGAGACGCTGCGCGTCGTACTGGCCTCCGTCACCGAGGGGGAGGACAAGCCGCTGAAGTACCCGACGGCGTTCGGGCTCGCCAACCTGGTGGTGGTCACCAAGACGGACATCGCCGAGGCGGTGGAGTTCGACCAGGACGCCTTCCTGGCCAACGTGCGGCAGGTCAACCCCGGGGTGGAGGTGGTGTTCACCTCGGCCAGGACCGGCGCGGGCGTCGGCGCGCTGCTGGACCGGGCGCTGGCCGTGCTGGACGGCGCCGAGGTGCACCGGCCGGTGATGGCTCAGGCGTCGGCTCACGGGCACTCGCACGGGCACTCGCACGGGCCCGGGGGTGGGCATTCACACTCGCACGAGTACGCGGACGGCGGCGGGCTTCTGGCGATCCAGGTGTCCGACCCGGTGGGGGAGCAGTTTTGACGGTGCGTCACCCGGAGGCGTCCGAGCGGCGCCGGGTCGTGGTGCGTGGCGTCGTCCAAGGGGTCGGCTTCCGGCCGTTCGTCTTCTCGCTGGCCACCGGGCTCGGGCTCGCCGGGCACGTGACCAACACCGAGGACGGGGTGCTCGCCGAGATCGAGGGGCTGCCGACCGCCCTGGAGGCTTTCTGCCACCGGGTGGCGAGCGAGGCGCCGCCGCTGGCCGAGGTGGTGTCGGTACACCACGAGACCGTCCCCGCCTCGGGCGCGGAGGGGTTCACCATCTCCCCGTCGCACAGTGCCGGGCGAGGTCGCACGTTCGTCCCGCCCGACGTCGCCACCTGCGCGGACTGTCTGGCAGAGCTGGGCGACCCGGCCAACCGCCGCCATCGGCACCCGTTCATCACCTGCACCAACTGCGGGCCGCGCTTCACCATCGTGACCGGGCTGCCGTACGACCGGGCCGCCACCACCATGGCCGGGTTCCCGATGTGCCCCGACTGCGCCCGCGAGTACGCCGACCCGGCCGACCGGCGCTTTCACGCCCAGCCGATCGCCTGCCACGCCTGCGGTCCGCGGCTGGTCCTGGTGCTGCCCGGCCGGGCCGACCTCGCCCGGGAGGAGGCACTGGTCCGGGCCAGGGAACTGCTCGCGGCGGGAGCGATCCTCGCCGTCAAGGGACTCGGCGGCTACCATCTGGCCTGCGACGCGCGGAACGCCGGGTCGGTCGCCCGGCTGCGCCGCCGCAAGAACCGCGGCGACAAGCCCTTCGCGGTGATGGCCGGCGAACCGGACGACCTGGACGGGATGGTCCATCTCGACCAGGAAGAACGGGAGTTGCTCACCTCGGCCGTCCGGCCGATCGTCCTGCTGCGGCGCCGGGGCGGAGCCGTCGCCGAGATGGTGGAGAAAATCGCCCCGGGCAGCCCCGACCTCGGTGTCCTGCTGCCCTACACTCCGTTGCACCACCTGCTGCTCGGTCTGCCCGGCGATCCGGCCGGGCCCCGGCTGCTGGTGATGACCAGCGCCAACAGCTCCGGCGAGCCCATCGTGACCGGCGACCGTGAGGCCCTTGAGCGGCTCGCGCCGCTCGTGGACGGCTGGCTGACCCACGACCGGCCCATCCAGGTGCCGGTGGAGGACTCCGTCCTGCGGATCGTCGACGGGCAGCAGCTGCCGCTGCGCCGCTCACGGGGCATCGCCCCGCTGCCGGTTCCGCTGCCCGTCCCGGTCCGTCCGTCGCTCGCGGTCGGGGGCGACCTGAAGAACGTGTTCGCCGTCGCCGAGGGCGGCTACGCCTGGCTCTCCGGCCATGTCGGGGACATGGACGACCTCGGCACCCTGCGGGCCTTCGACCGGGCCGTCGGGCAGCTGAGCGGGCTGACCGCCGTCACGCCGGAGCTGCTGGTCGCGGACCGCCACCCCGGCTACCGCTCGGTCCAGCGGGCCTTGCGCGGCGCCGGGACCAGGCCGGTGGCGAGGGTGCAGCACCATCACGCGCATGTGGCGGCCGCGATGGCCGAACACGGACTGGACGGTTCCCGGCCCGTCATCGGCATCGCGTTCGACGGCACCGGATACGGGGACGACGGGGCGATCTGGGGCGGTGAGGCACTGGTGGCCGACTACGACGGCTTCGAACGGTTCGGACACCTCGGCTACGCCCAACTCCCCGGCGGTGACGCGGCGGTGACGCGCCCCTACCGGATGGCGCTGGCCTGGCTGCGCCGGGCCGCACTGCCCTGGACGCCGGAACTGCCGTGCGTGCGCACCTGCCCGGCCGACGAACTGGCCGTACTGGAAAAGCAGTTGGAGTGCGGACTGAACTGTGTGCCGACCTCCAGCATGGGCCGTCTCTTCGACGCCGTCTCCTCGCTGGCCGGCGTCTGTCACCGGGCCGGGTACGAGGCGCAGGCGGCGATCGAGCTGGAGGCGGCGGCCGTCGCGTACGGCCCGGTGCGGGGAGGCGGCTACCGCTTCGCGGTGACGCCGGGGGAGGAACCGTCGCGCGCGGACCCGGCCCCGGTGCTGGCCGGCGTGGTGGACGACCTGTGCGCGGGCGCGCCGACCGGACTGATCGCGGCCCGGTTCCACGACGCGGTCGCGGAGCTCGTCCGGAGCTGGTGCGGCGAGGCGCGGGACCGGTACGGGATCGGGGTGGTGGTACTGACCGGCGGGGTGTTCGCCAACGCGGTGCTCGCCTCGGCCTGCGCCCGGGGCCTGCGCGACGACGGGTTCAGCGTGCTGCGGCACCGCAGGGTGCCGCCGAACGACGGAGGACTGGCCCTGGGCCAGCTGCTGGTGGCGGCGAGAGTCACCACCTGAGACGGAGGAAGCCCATGTGTCTGGCGGTACCCGGCAGGGTGATGGAGATCGAGGAGCGGGACGGTACCCGGATGGCCGTGGTGGACTTCGGCGGCGTGGTCAAGGAGGTGTGCCTGGAGTACCTGCCGGACCTTGAGGTGGGCGAGTACGCCATCGTCCACGTCGGGTTCGCGCTGCAGCGGCTGGATGAGGAGTCGGCCCGAAGGACGCTCGACCTGTTCACCGAACTCGGCCTGTTGCAGGAGGAGTTCGGTGACCCGTGGGAGGCGGCTGGTGGTGCGCCCGGGGCGTTCGACGCGGCCGGGCCGTCCCGGCCCGAGACGAAGGAGGAGTGGCGGTGAAGTACCTGGAGGAGTTCCAGAACCCGGAGCTGGCCAGGGGCCTGCTCGACGACATCGGAGCGGCGGTCACCAGGCCGTGGGCGCTGATGGAGGTCTGCGGCGGTCAGACGCACACCATCATCCGGCACGGCATCGACCAACTTCTTCCAGAAGGAGTGGAGTTGATCCATGGGCCGGGGTGCCCGGTCTGCGTCACACCGCTGGAGGTGATCGACAAGGCACTGGAGATCGCCGCCCGGCCCGAGGTCGTCTTCTGCTCCTTCGGGGACATGCTGCGGGTGCCGGGCACCGGCCGTGACCTGTTCCGGGTCCGGAGCGAGGGCGGCGACGTCCGCATCGTGTACTCGCCGCTCGACGCGCTGCGGATCGCCCGGGAGAACCCGGACCGTCAGGTGGTGTTCTTCGGCATCGGCTTCGAAACCACCGCCCCGCCCAACGCCATGGCCGTCTACCAGGCCCGGCGGCAGGGGCTGCGGAACTTCTCCATGCTGGTCTCGCACGTCCGGGTGCCGCCCGCGATCGACGCCATCATGGCTTCGCCGGACTGCCGGGTCCAGGGCTTCCTCGCCGCGGGCCACGTCTGCAGCGTGATGGGCACCGACGAGTACCCCGCGCTGGCCGCCCGCCACCGGGTGCCGATCGTGGTGACGGGCTTCGAGCCGCTCGACATCCTGGAGGGGATCCGGCGCACGGTGCGGCAGTTGGAACGCGGTGAGCACACCGTCGACAACGCCTACCCCCGGGCCGTCCGCGCCGAGGGAAATCCGGCGGCCCGCGCGATGCTCGCGGACGTCTTCGAGGTCACCGACCGTGCGTGGCGCGGTATCGGCGTCATCCCGCAGAGCGGCTGGCGGCTCTCGTCGCGCTACCGCGAGTACGACGCCGAGTACCGCTTCGACGTTTCGGGGATCACCACCTGCGAGCCTGCGCAGTGCCGCAGCGGCGAGGTGCTGCAGGGGTTGCTCAGGCCGAACGAGTGCGAGGCCTTCGGCACGACCTGCACGCCGCGTACGCCGCTCGGCGCCACCATGGTCTCCAGCGAGGGGGCCTGCGCCGCGTACTACCTCTACCGCCGGCTCGGCACGCCGGCCGGCGCCCGGGAGGCGAGTCCCGTTGCCTGACACCGACCTTGACATCGACCTTGACCTTGGTCCGGGCCCCGACGGAGGGCTGGACGGCGGCATCTCGCCGGGCGGCGGTGCCATCACGCGCACGGCTGTCGTCGATTCGGACGGCGCCGGGGCGGATGCCGCGCCGGACTTCGCCGGGTGGACCTGTCCGGTGCCCTTGCGGGACCACCCGAGGGTGGTGATGGGCCACGGCGGCGGCGGTGCGCTCTCGGCGGAACTGGTCGAGAACGTGTTCGCGCCCGCCTTCGGAAGCCGGACGCTCGCGGCCCTCGGCGACTCCGCCGTCCTCACCCTCGGCGGGGCCAAACTCGCCTTCTCCACCGACTCGTTCGTGGTACGGCCGCTGTTCTTCCCCGGCGGCAGCATCGGGGACCTCGCCGTCAACGGGACGGTGAACGACCTCGCCATGAGCGGGGCCCGGGCGGCGTACCTCTCCTGCGGGTTCATCCTGGAGGAAGGCGTCGAGATGAGTGTGGTCGGGCGGGTCGCCGAAGCCCTCGGCGCGGCCGCCAGGGCCGCCGGGGTCGAGGTGGTGACGGGCGACACCAAGGTGGTGGAGGCCGGCCGGGGCGACGGCATCTACCTCAACACCGCCGGAATCGGCCTGATCCCGGCCGGGGTCGACATCCGGCCCCAACGGGCCGTGCCGGGCGATGTGGTGATCGTCAGCGGGGAGATCGGCCTGCACGGCGTGGCGATCATGAGCGTCCGGGAGGGCCTGGAGTTCGGGGTCGAGGTCACCAGCGACTGCGCCGCCCTGGGCGGTCTGGTCGAGACGATGCTCGCCGTCACACCCGACCTCCACGTGCTGCGTGACCCCACCCGGGGTGGGCTCGCCGCCGCGCTCAACGAGATCGCCACCGCGGCCGGGGTCGGGGTGGTGGTGCGGGAACGCTGCGTCCCGGTTCCCCCGCAGGTGGCCAACGCCTGCGCGATCCTCGGGCTCGACCCGATGTACGTCGCCAACGAGGGCAAGCTCGTCGCCTTCGTGCCGCGCGAACACGCCGACGCCGTCCTCGCGGCCATGCGGGCGCACCCGCTGGGCGCGGCGGCCGCGGTGATCGGTGAATGCGTGCCCGACCACGCCGGGATGGTCGTGGCCCGGACGGCCCTCGGGGGCACCCGGGTCGTCGACCTCCCGCTCGGGGAGCAGCTTCCGCGGATCTGCTGAGCCCCGGGGAGCTCCGGAAGCCCTGGGAGACCTGGGAGTCCGGGGGCTTCGGGAACCTGGGGAGCTTCGGGTGGCGGCGTGCCGATGCGGTCGTCGGCGCGCCGCTTCGGCGGGTGGCGCGGGGGTGCTTTGTGGTGGGCGGGTCAGGGGGCGGTCTGGGGGCGTGACCTGGCGCCGGGGGCGTGCGACAAGGCGGGCACGCGGCGGACGGTTCCGGTCGCGAGCAGGCGGTGCCGCGGGAGCGGCGGCGCTCCAGGACGTGGCTCAGGGTCTGGACGCGGTCGGCGCCGCCACCTGACCGGGACCGGCATCACCCGTCCTGATCGGTCACACGGTGGGGTGGGAAGCCCGGCGCGGATCCGGCTTCGGAGGCCTCGTCGGCGGCGTCCGACGGCGCTTCAGTCGCTCTGGCCGACCGGACAGGTCCGCTGCGAAGAACCCGTCCGGCGCACGGAGCACGACGGCCCGCGGGGAGGCGGGATTCTTTGCGGCACCGGCCCGTTCCACAGGGGCCGAGGGCTCCCGCGCCGGATGACGTGGCGCGGTGGGAGCGCCCCCCGGTAGCGGGTCGCGTCGGCCGGTCGACGGCCGGAGCCGGTCGGGTGGTACGTGACGGCTGTGCGGGTGACCTTGCGGCGGCGTCGAAGGCGACGCGCCGACAGCGGTGTGCGTCGGTAATGGGGCGTCGCTCGCGGGCGGCGCTTGTCATGTCGTCGAACCTGAGAGTCGCCCATGCCTTCCAACACTCGTCTGCGCCGCCTCGTCCCCGTTGCCTTGTGCACCCTGGCCGCGGCCTTCCCCGTCCCGGCGGCCCAGGCCGCGCCGCCGGGCGGGCCGGCCGGCGGCGACGGGGGCGGCCCGGTGGACTGGCACCGGCTGGCAGCGTGTGAGAGCGGGGGGAACTGGCGCATCAACACCGGCAACGGTTACTACGGGGGACTGCAGTTCGACCAGCCGACCTGGCGGGAGAACGGCGGCCTCGGCTACGCACCGCGGGCCGACCTCGCCGCCCCCGAGGAACAGATCGCCGTCGCCCAACGGCTGGCCGCGCGACGGGGCCTGACCCCGTGGCCGGTCTGCGGCGCCACGGCCGCGCGCCACCACGCACGGCCCCCGGTCCGCCCGGTCGTGCCGCCGCCCGTCGACGATGCCGTCCACGACCGGAGCGGGACCGTCGAGGAGGCTCCTCTCCCCGACGGGGACGCCACCGGTGCCTTGCCCGGACCGGGGGAGGTGTGGACGGTCGGTGAGGGCAACACGCTCGGAGCCATCGCCGAGCGGCTGGGCCTGCCGGGTGGCTGGCCGGCGCTGTACGAGCTGAACCGGCTGGTCATCGGTGCCGATCCGGACCTGATCGAGCCCGGTGAGCAGCTGCGAATTCCCGGCTGAGCCGCCGCGTCGGCTTCCGGCGGCGAGGCGGTGCGGGCCCTGGGCGGGCGCGCCGGTCGATCTGACGGGGCGTCTGCCGGGTCTCGTCCCATGAGTCGGAGGCGGGCGCCGGGGCGGGTGTGGAGGAAGCGGTCCAGACGGGTCAGGGCGCCCTTCTGATGCTCGTGCAACACGAGATTGG
>NZ_JBFBIL010000071.1:0-35828 GCF_040685575.1 Kitasatospora sp. NPDC088351
ACCAAGAAGCAGTAGCCGACCGAACCCCCGCAGCCAGCAGCCCTCTCCCCAACCTCAACTCGAAACGGACATCAACTCTCGAACCGCCCTCTCAGAAGAAGGGGAACCAGGGGCTAGGGGTTCCCCCCTTTGGTGGGCGGTGGGTTGGGGGTGTCCCCTTTGGCCGGATCAGCCGGCCTGGTCATCAGGGTCACCTGGGTGTTCGGGTCCAGCTTGGTGCCCGCGGGCGGGTTGACGCCCGTCACCACGGCGTTCGGGTCCTGCGGGCCGGACACACTGAAGCCGAGGCCGGCGTCCTGCAACTGCTTGATGGCGTCCTTGAGCGGGACGTTCTGCAACGCCGGAACGGTGGCCTTGTCCGGCGCCTTGTAGATGGTCAGAACGATCTTCGAGTTGGCCGGGACCTTGCTGTTCGCCTGGAGCGACTGCGAGGCGACGGTGTTGACCTTGGTCGGGTCGTTGGTCAGCGTGGTCTTCGACGCGTCGACCTGGAAGCCGGCGCTCTCCAGGGCGGCCTGCGCGGCCTCCTTCTGCTGGCCGAGCACGCTCGGGACCACCGTCTTGGCCTTGCCCTGCGAGACGGTCAGCTTGACCTGGGCGGTCGGGTCACCGGCCGCGTTGGCCGCCGGGTCCTGGGCGATGACCTGCTCCTGCGGGGCCGTGTCGTCGTCCTTGTACTCGGGGAGGACGTTGGTGAAACCGGCGTCGGCGAGCGCCTTGATCGCCGCGTCCTTGGTCTTGCCGACCACCGACGGAACGTTCGACTTGGCCGGGCCGGAGGAGAGCTGCACCGTGATGGTGGCGGTCTCGGCGACCTGGGTGGGGGCCGCCGGGTTCTGGGTGCAGACCTGGTCCTTCTTGATGTTGGTGTCCGGGCAGGCGATCTTCTCGCCCTCGGTCACCACCAGCTTGGGACCGGCCTGAACGGCGGCCGCCTTGGCGTCGGCCAGGCTCTTGCCCACCAGGTTCGGCGCCGCGATCTTGGGCGGCTCCTTGGTGGTGTCGTCCTTCTTGCCGCCGAACATCGCCTGGGCCACGAAGAAGGTGCCGACCAGGACCAGCACGGCGGCCACCGCCAGCACGATCCAGGAGGTGTTGCTCTTCTTCGGCGGCTCCTCGCCGCGCCGTCCGCCGCCGCGGCCGTAGCCGTCGTCGCTGCCACCGCCGGGGGCACCGGCGTAGGTCTGGCCGTAGCCGTCGTCCGGGTAGCCGGCCTGCTGGCCGTAGCCGGGCTGCCCGCCGGCGTGCGGGAGCACCGTGGTCGGACCGGCGCCGGGCTGCTGCGGCAGCACGTTGGTCTGGCCGTACGGGTCCTGCTGCTGCGGGTAGCCGTTCTGGTCGTAGCCGTAGCCGGCGGCGCCCATGCCGTAGGCGGCGGCTTGCTGGGCGGCGGCCACCGGCAGGCCGTCGAGGAAGCGCTCGATGTCGTCGCGCATCTCGTCGGCGCTCTGGTACCGGTAGTCGCGGTCCTTGGCGAGCGCCTTCAGCACGATCGCGTCGATCTCGGGGCGTACCTCGGGGTCGAAGACGGACGGCGGCTGTGCCTCTTCCCGGACGTGCTGGTACGCCACCGCGACCGGCGAGTCGCCGACGAACGGCGGGCGGACGGTCAGCAGCTCGTACAGCAGGCAGCCGGTGGAGTAGAGGTCGGAGCGGGCGTCCACCTGCTCGCCCTTGGCCTGCTCGGGGGAGAGGTACTGGGCGGTGCCGATGACGGCGGAGGTCTGCGTCATCGTCATGCCGGCGTCGCCCATCGCCCGGGCGATGCCGAAGTCCATGACCTTGACGTTGCCCTGCCGGGTCAGCATGACGTTGGCCGGCTTGATGTCGCGGTGCACGATGCCGGCCCGGTGCGAGTACTCCAGCGCCTGCAGGATGCCGATGGTCATCTCCAGCGCCCGTTCCGGCAGCAGCCGGCGGCCGGAGTGCAGCAGTTCGCGCAGGGTGGAGCCCTCGACGTACTCCATCACGATGTACGGGATGGAGATGCCGTCGATGTAGTCCTCGCCGGTGTCGTACACGGCGACGATCGCTGGGTGGTTGAGGGACGCCGCGGACTGGGCTTCACGGCGGAAGCGGGCCTGGAACGACGGATCCCTGGCCATGTCGGCCCGGAGCGTCTTCACTGCGACGGAACGGCCGAGCCGGGTGTCATGGCCGAGGTACACCTCGGCCATGCCGCCGCGCCCGAGGACGCCGCCGAGCTCGTACCTGCCGCCTAGGCGACGAGGCTCTTCCATAGTTCCGACCCTCTCCCTCACCCGCCGGTGAGGTTGTGACGTAGGTGTCCCCGCACGCTCTGAGTGACGCCGTCCGGGCCGCGGGTGGTTCTACGGCCGGACCTCGCTGCGCCCCGCGGGCGGGCAACGGGCACACCCGCTGCTTGCGGATACGCTACCGGTCGCACCGTCCGTGGCCGGAGTCGGCCGTCGGCCGATATCAGACCGGTATCCGGACAGAGGTGCCGATCGTGACATTCCACTCACTCGTGACGGCGGCCTCCCTACTTGCCGAGGGCCGCCTGCATCACCGCCTTGGCGATCGGCGCGGCCAGCCGGCCGCCGCTGATGCCGTCGCGGTTGTCCGAGCCGTCCTCGACCACGACCGCCACCGCGACCGACTGGCCGTCGGCGGTCTTGGCGAAGGAGGTGAACCAGGCGAACGGCAGGCCGGCGTTGTCCTCGCCGTGCTGCGCGGTACCGGTCTTGCCGCCGACGGTCAGGCCGGGGATCTTGGCGTTCTTGCCGGTGCCGTTCTCCACCACCGAGACCATCAGGTCCTGCATCTTCTGCGAGGTGGCCGGGCTCATCGGCTGGGAGAACTGCTTCTCGGTGTGCTTGGAGATGGTGGTCAGCGAGGCCGAGCGCTCCTGCTCCACCAGGTAGGGCTGCATCAGGCTGCCGTTGTTGGCGATGGCCGCGGAGACCATGGCCATCTGGAGCGGGGTGGCCCGGGTGTCGTGCTGGCCGATCGCGTCCTGCGCGGTGCCGTCCGGGGTGGAGTTGCTCGGGTAGACGCTCTTCTCGGAGCGGACCGGGGTGTCCACCGTGCTGTTGAAGCCGAACTTCTCGGCCTGCGCCCGCATCTTGTCCTTGCCCAGGTCGGCGCCGATCTTGCCGTAGACCGTGTTGCAGGACTGGTCCATGCCGGACTTCAGCGTGGCGTTCTCACACTGCTCGTACTGGCTCTCGTTCTTCAGCTCGGTCTTGGTGCCCGGCAGGACGTACGGGTTCGGGGTGTCGGTGGCGTCGTCGATGTTCTGGTACAGGCCGTTCTCGAACGCGGCGGTCGCGGTGACCAGCTTGAACGTCGAGCCGGGCGGGTACGTCTCGCGCAGCGCGCGGTTGAGCATCGGCTTGTTCGGATCCGCGTTGAGGTCCGTCCAGGCCTTGGTGTCGGCGGCGTCGCCGCCGGCGAAGGTGCCGGGGTCGTAGGACGGGGTGGAGACCATCGCCAGGATCGCTCCGGTGCGCGGGTCGAGCGCGACCACCGCGCCCTTCTTGTTGCCGAGGCCGTCGAAGGCGGCCTTCTGGGCCTTGGCGTTGATCGTGGTGAGGACGTCGCCGCCCTTCTTCGGCTCGCCGGTCAGCATGTCCAGGGTGTTGCGGAAGAACAGCCGGTCGTCGCTGCCGGAGAGGATGCCGTCCTCCAGCTGCTCCAGCTGGCTGGCGCCGAAGGACTGCGAGGAGTACCCGGTGACGGGTGCGTACATCGGGCCCTCGAGCCAGGAGCGCTTGTACTTGTAGCGCAGGCCGTTGACGAAGTCCGACTGGGTGACCGGCTGGCCGCCGACGATGATGTTGCCGCGCGGGTGGGCGTAGCGGTCGTACACCTGGCGCTTGTTGTTCTTGTTGGTGGCCCAGGCCTCGGCCTGGACGCCCTGCACCCAGTTGGTGCGCACCATCAGGGCCAGGATCAGGACGAGGCAGAAGATCGAGACCCGACGGATCGGCTTGTTCATGAGGCGGACCCTCCCTGGATCTCGGTGGCGGGGGCCGGTTCGACCCCGGGGCGGCGGGCGCTGTCGCTGATCTTCAGCAGGATCGCGACCAGGGCCCAGTTGGCGACCACCGAGGACCCGCCCTGGGCGAGGAACGGCATGGTCATACCGGTCAGCGGAATGAGCCCGGTGACACCGCCGGCCACCACGAAGACCTGCAGGGCCATGGCCGAGGAGAGGCCGACGGCGAACAGCTTGCCGAACGGGTCGCGGGCGGCGATGGCGGTGCGCAGGCCGCGCTGGATCAGCAGGGCGTAGAGCATGAAGATCGCCATCAGGCCGGTGAGGCCGAGCTCCTCGCCGAAGGAGCCGAGGATGAAGTCGCTCTTGGCGGCGAAGTCGATCAGCCATGAGCGGCCCTGGCCGAGGCCCGAGCCGGTCACCCCGCCGGAGCCCAGCGCCATCAGCGACTGGCCGATCTGTTCGGTGGCGCCCTGTGGCGGTTTGGGCGCGAAGGCGGCCATCGGGTCGAGCCAGGCGTCGATCCGGGTCTTGACGTGGCTGGTGGTCGAGGCGACCGCGACGGCGCCGCCGATGGACATCAGCAGGCCGAAGATGATCCAGCTGGTCCGCTCGGTGGCGACGTAGAGCATCACCACGAAGAGGCCGAAGAAGAGGAAGGACGTGCCGAGGTCGTTCTCGAAGATCAGGATCAGCAGGCTGACCAGCCAGATCGCGATGATCGGACCGAGGTCGCGCCCGCGCGGCAGGTAGAGGCCCATGAACCGGCGGCTGGCCAGGGCCAGCGCGTCCCGCTTGACCATCAGGTAGCCGGCGAAGAACACGGTCAGGATGATCTTGGCGAACTCGCCCGGCTGGATGGAGAAGCTGCCCATCCGGATCCAGATCTTGGCGCCGAAGTCCTCCTTGCGGGACGGGAAGAAGGCCGGCGCCGCGAGCAGGACCAGGGCCAGCGCCATCGAGATGTAGGTGTAGCGCTGGAGGACCCGGTGGTCCTTCAGGAAGATCATGACGAAGATGAACAGCGCCACCCCGAGGCCCGACCACATCAGCTGGTTGGCGGCGGCGGGGTAGTTGTTGTGCAGGAGCTTGCCGGCCTTGTCGAGCCGCCAGATCATCACCACGCCGAGCCCGTTGAGCAGGGTGGCGATCGGCAGCATCAGCGGGTCCGCGTACGGCGCGAAGCGGCGCATCAGCAGATGCGCGATCAGGGCCAGCGCCCCCATGCCGAGCCCGTAGCCGAGCATGCCGGCCGGCAGCGAGTCGTCCATCGCGAGACCCACGTTGGCGTACGCGAGGACCGGCAGCAGCACGGCGAAGGCCAGCAGCGCCAGCTCGGTGTTGCGCCGGTTCGGCGTGCCCTGGGGGGAGATCGTGGTGTTGCCCCGGCGCCGCGAGGCGGCCCGGCCGGTCGGCCCGCCGGGGGTCCGGCGGTCGTCGGACCGGTTGCCCGGGCCACTGCTCAGGTCGAAGGTGCTCACGTGGAGGCCGCTCCCTGACGGCCGGCCGGCCCGCTGCGGGCGGGCCTATGTCGGGTCACGGGCGTCACTGCTTCGGGCAGGAGTCGGCCTTCAGCCGCTCCTCCTCGGTCAGGCCCGGCAGGTCGCTCTGCGGCCCGGCGGCCGGGGCGGCGGCGCTCTGGCTGGGTGCTGCGGCGCTCGGGGCGGCCGCGCTCGGGGCGGCCGTGGCCGTCGCGGGTGCGCGGGTCGCGGACGGGCTCGGGGTGACGGCCGTCGTGAACGCCGCCTGGGTGACCGGCGCGGCCGGGTTGGTCGCGGTCGCCCTGGCGTCGGAGACCTTACGGCAGAGTGCCGCCTGCTCGCCGAGCTTCTTCACCTTGTCGTCGGCGTCGCCCAGGCTGCTGGCGGAGATGGTGTTGGTGACGTGGGTGCGCTGGTCCTGCGGCAGGTACTTGAGCTCGATGTCCCGGTACGCGGTGTGCACCGAGGAGAGGTTCAGGCCGGCCAGGCTCTGGTTGACGCCCTGGTAGACCGCGACGTGGTCGCCGTCCACGCCGACGTAGTACTGGCCCTGCGTCCACCGGTAGCCGAAGAAGCCGGCGCCGCCGAGCAGGCCCAGGGTGATCAGGCTCACCAGTGAGACCTTGAGCGCCCTGCCCTTGCGCTTCGGTCGCTCCTCGTCGTCGTAGTCCTCGGTGCCGTACACCGGGGGCTCGTCGGAGCCGTACCCGTCGTAGCCCTCGGCCGGGCCGAAGCCGGCCTGGCCGGGGTTGCCGTACCCGTCGTAGCCCTCGGCGGGGCCGAAGGCGCCCTGCGGGGCGCGCCCGAGGCCGGCCGCCCGGCCGGCCGGGGTGTCGAGGATCGACTGGTCGGCGGCGGCCGAGGACGGCGGGGTCTCGGCGACCGCGCCGACCACCACCGGGATGTCGTTGAACTGGCCGCTCAGGGTGTCCGTGGCGCCGACGTCGATGACGTCCGCCACGATGCAGGTGATGTTGTCCGGACCGCCGCCGCGCAGCGCGAGCTGGATCAGCTCCTGCACGGTCTGCTCGGGCGAGTAGAAGCTTCCGAGGGTGTCCTCGAGGGTCTGGTGGCTGACCGGGCCGGAGAGGCCGTCGGAACAGATCAGATAGCGGTCGCCGGCCCGTACCTCGCGGATCGACAGGTCGGGCTCGACCTGGCCGCGGCCGTCCAGCGCCCGCATCAGCAGGGAGCGCTGCGGGTGGGTCTCGGCCTCCTCCGCGGTGATCCGGCCCTCGTCGACCAGGCGCTGCACCCAGGTGTGGTCCTGGGTGATCTGCACCAGCGAACCGTCGCGCAGCAGATAGGCGCGGGAGTCGCCGACGTGCACCATGCCCATCCGCTGACCGGTCCAGAGCATGGCGGTGAGGGTGCAGCCCATGCCCTCCAGCTGCGGGTCCTCCTCGACCATCTGCCGGAGCCGGTCGTTGGCGCCCTGGACGGCGTCGCCGAGCAGGGTCAGCAGGTCGGCGCCCGGCACGTCCTCGTCCAGCCGGACGATCGAGCCGAGCACCTCCGAGGACGCGACCTCGCCGGCCGCGGCACCGCCCATGCCGTCGGCCACGGCAAGCAGCCGCGGCCCGGCGTAGCCGGAGTCCTCGTTCCCCTCCCGGATCAGTCCCTTGTGGGAGCCGGCGGCGAAGCGCAGCACCAGGGTCATGCGACCTGAGCCCCCCTCTGGGTCATGGACGGGATGCTGTCCCTCATGCGCTACTACTTCCGCAGTTCGATGACGGTCCTGCCGATACGGATCGGCATGCCCGGCTGGAGCGGGGTCGGCGCGGTCAGGCGCTGCCGGTCCAGATAGGTGCCGTTGGTGGAGCCTAGATCCTCGACCGTCCACTGCCCAGTCTGATCCGGATAGATCCTGGCATGCCGGGAGGACGCGTAGTCGTCGTCCAGCACGATGGTGGAGTCGTGCGCGCGGCCCAGCGTGATGGTCTGGCCCTGCAGCGCGACGGTGGTCCCGGCGAGCGAGCCCTGCACCACGACCAGCTGGGTCGGGGCGCCGCGGCGCCGGCCGCCGCCCTGGGTCTGCTGGGGGGGCGGGCCGGCGGCCTGGCCCTGCGGGGCGCGCCCGGGCCCGGGGGCCGGAGCCGAGGCGGTCGCGGCACCGCCCCGGCGGGAGGAACGGGGGTTCACCCTGGTCCCGAACAGGTCGCTGCGGATCACCTGGATCGCGACGATGACGAACAGCCACAGCACGGCGAGGAAACCCAGCCGCATGACCGTCAGGGTCAGTTCTGACATAACCGGCCCGCTCTACCCTTCGACCTGTCGGTAGACGATGGTGGTGGAGCCCACGACGATTCGCGAGCCGTCGCGGAGCGTAGCGCGCTGGGTGTGCTGTCCGTCCACCACGATGCCGTTGGTGGACCCGAGGTCGAGCACCATCGACGGGGTCCCGGGCCTGATCTCGGCGTGCTTGCGGGAGACCCCGGGGTCGTCGATCCGCACGTCCGCCTCGGTGGAGCGGCCGAGCACGCAGGCGTTCCCGGTGATCTGGTGACGGGCGCCGTTGACCTCGATCCAGCGGCGGACCGAGGTGCCGTGGCCGGCGCCCGGGAACGGGCGCACGTTGCCGCCGCCCGGGGCGGGCTGGCCCGGCGGCATGGCGGGGGGCGCGGCCGGCGGCGGGGGCGCGCCGTACGGGGCGGCGCTCTGCTGCTGCTGCCACGGTGCGCCGGGGGCCGGCGCGGCCGGCGGGCGGCCGTAGCCGGCCTGGGTCGGGTGCTGCTGCGGGGCCTGCTGCTGCGGCTCCTCGGCGGCCAGCGTGCGGCTGCGCACCCGGTACAGACCGGTGTCCAGGTCGTCGGCCTTCTCCAGGTTCACCTGGAGCGGGCCCATGAAGCTGTACCGCTGGGCCTCGGCGTACTCGCGGACCATGCCGGCCAGCTCGGTGCCCAGCTGGCCCGAGTAGGGGCTCAGGCGCTCGTGGTCGTGCGGGCTCAGCTCGACGATGAAGTCGTTGGGCACGACGGTGCGGTCGCGGTTCCAGATGCTCGCGTTGTTGTCGCACTCACGCTGCAGCGCGCCGGCGATCTCCACGGGCTGGACCTCGGACTTGAACACCTTGGCGAAGGTGCCGTTGACGAGACCCTCAAGTCGCTGCTCGAACTTCTTCAGCACTCCCATGGGGCACCCCCTTCCAGGGTTCGTTCGCCTGCCTTCCGACCGGATCCCGGGGAGCCGGTCGCGCCTACTTGCGGTACTTCCGTACTGATCGTATCCACGCCGGGGCCATCCGTACGGTTCCCGGACCGCGTGGTGCCCGGGGGTGGGCTCGGACACACAGGGTGACGCATCCCTGCGGCAGCATGCCAGGAGTACCCGTCCGACCGGGCCCTCATCCCTCGCTCGCCAGTTCGCCGGACATCCGTTCGGATGCGCTCGGCCCCCAGGGAAACGGATTCGGAGGTGACCCGCAGGTCGTGCTAATGTTTTCCACGTCGGAAGGGGCACCCGAAAGGGAGCCGGATCGAAGAACCGCGAAGGCCACATGGTATCGAGCGGATCGGTTGATCGGTTGGCAACCACGACAGGCACCCATGCGCGGGTGGCGGAATAGGCAGACGCGCTGGATTCAGGTTCCAGTGCCCGAAAGGGCGTGGGGGTTCAACTCCCCCCTCGCGCACAGCGAAGCCCCGCAGATCTTCGGATCTGCGGGGCTTTCTCGTTCTCCCGGTCGGGTGCCCGGGGCGGGTCCGGGTGCCCGCGGGCCGCTCACTCGTGGGTGGCGGGCAGCTCGGCCCGGACCTCGAAGCCGCCGTCCGGGGTCGGCCCGGCGGCGAGGGTGCCGCCGAGCAACTGGGCCCGCTCGCGCAGGCCGACCAGCCCGTGGCCGCCGCCCGGCAGGGTCTCGGCGGGCCGGACCGGCGGGATCCCGTTGCGGATCTCGACCCGCAGCCGGCGGCCCTTGGCCCGGACCCTGACGTGCACGGTGGCGTCCGGGGCGTGCTTGGTGATGTTGGTGAGCGCCTCCTGGACCGTACGGTAGGCGGCCCGCTCGACCGCCTCCGGCCAGGGCCGGTCGCCGGGGGACAGATCCGTGTCGGCGGCCAGGCCGCTCTCCTCGATCAGCCGGGGCAGGTCCGCCAGCCGGGGCTGCGGGGCCAGCGGCATGTCCCCGCGCGGTCCGGCGGCGCGCAGCACCCCGACCATCTGCCGCAGCTCGTCGAGGGTGCGGACGGAGAGCTCCCGGATGGTCCGGGCGGTGGCCGCGGCGGCCGGGTCGGCGGTGCTCACCTGGAGCGCGCCGGCCTGGATGCTGATCAGGCTGACCTGGTGTGAGACCACGTCGTGCATCTCCCGGGCGAGCCGGCCCCGCTCGCTGATCAGCACCCGCTCGGCCAGCAGCCGGCTCTCCCGCTCCTGGCCGCGGGTCAGCTCGTCCAGCCTGGCCGCCAGCTCCCGGCGGGTGCGGGAGAGCAGGCCGGTGGCGGCCGGCCCGGCCGCCAGCATCACGGACTGGATGGCGTAGAGCGCCGTCTCCCGGGTCAGGGCGAAGGACTGTTCGGAGAGCGGCCAGTGGAAGAACTCGACCAGCGCGAACAGGGTCGCGCAGGGCACCATCACCCGGGGGCGGGGGCGCTCGGCGGCCACCGTGTAGACGGCGGTGATCGGGGAGAGCCAGATGTCGGCGAAGTAGCTGCCGGGCATGGTCAGCAGCAGGACGGCCACCGGGAAGCGCCGGCGCCAGGGCAGCACCACGGCGGCCAGGACCGAGAACACGACCTGCCACCAGGTGGCGTCCCGGGCCACCAGGGTGGCGTCCACCAGGGAGTAGAGGGCGGGCAGCAGCAGCATCAGCCAGGGCGCGGTGAGCCGGGCCGGCAGGTGTCTGGAGGGGAACGGGTCGGTGCCGGTCATGCCCCGTCGCCGGGTTTCGGCCGGACCAGACCGGCCCGGTGGGCGATCACGGCGGCCTGCACCCGGTTGGCGGCGCCGAGCTTGCCGAGGATCGCGCTGATGTGGTCCTTGACCGTGCCGGTGCCGAGGAAGAGCCGGTCGGCGATCTCGGCGTTGGACAGGCCCTCGCCGAGCAGGGCCAGGACGTCGAGCTCGCGGCCGGTGAGGGTGCGGGCCAGTGCGCCGGCCTCGGCGTCCGGGCCGCCGCCGTCGACGTAGCCGCCGATCACGGTGCGGGTGACGGTCGGGGAGAGGATGCTGCCGCCGGCCGCGAGCACCCGGACGGCGTGCACCAGCTGGTCCGGGGCGGTGTCCTTGAGCAGGAAGCCGGCGGCGCCGGCCCGCAGCGCGGTGCCGATGTACTCGTCGGTGTCGAAGGTGGTGAGCATCGCCACGGCCGGCGGGTCGGGCAGGGCGCGCAGCCGGCGCAGCACCGAGATGCCGTCGAGGTCCGGCATCCGGATGTCGAGCAGCACGACGTGCGGGCGCAGGCGCTGGACGCATCCCTCGGCCTGGCCGCCGGAGCAGTCGCCGACCACCTCCAGATCGGGGGCGGAGCCGACGATGAGGCCGAGGCCGGAGCGGACCAGGATCTCGTCGTCCACGATCAGCACGCGGGTGGTGGTGATGGTCCCTCCTCGGTTCGGGCGGCCGGGTCCGGCCGGTCCGCAGCAGTGGTTTCGAGCCTAGGGGGTGTCTGACAATTCCCGCGGAACGCGTGGCTGCGGCGGAACCCCCGCCGTTCGGCGGGGGTCGGAATCGGCTACCGGGTTCACGCGATTCTCACGCTGAGTGGGGAACCATGGAGTTGGCTGCCCGTTCGCCGGTTTCCGGCCGTGGCGAGGGCCGCCGGTCAGTCCGTCGGGCCCGTGCGGGCGCCCGGCGCCGGGCCGTGTGCGGATGCGCCCCACCATCTGATCGTTTGGAATTGAGCTGTGTCGTCCACTGTGAAGTCGGAGCCGTCCGCCGCGTCCGCCGGGCCCCGGCCCGTCGGCCTGCTCGAGCGCTGGAGGCCCGGGGCGGCGACCGCGACCGTCTGGTACATGCGGCTGCTGGCCCTGCTGAACCTGGCGACGGTGCTGCTGGCACCGTTCCGGCACCAGGTGACCGAGCACAACGAGGGTGAGTACTTCACCCCGTACCTGATGACGGCCGGCCTGGCGAGCGCGGTGCTGTCGGTGTTCCTGGCGGTCGCCATGCGGCGGCGCAAGCGGGCCGCGTGGATCTTCAACACCGCGCTGGCCGGGGTGTTCGCCCTGCTCTACCTGGTCGTCATGGTGTTGCCCGGCGAGCGGTTCAGCCGGCACCCGCTGAACTACTTCTCCACCGTGCTGACCTGCCTGTTCGTGCTGGCCCTGCTGATCGGGCGGAAGGAGTTCACCTCCAAGGGCGACCGCTCCAACCCGAAGACCGCGGCGGCCGCGTTCGTCGGCGGCCTGCTGTTCGGCGGCGGCGTCGGCGCGCTGCTGGTCTGGATGAACAACAGCCTGCCCGGCGCCGGCTTCTGGGACCTCTTCCGCTACTCGGTCGGCCGGATGATCACCATCACCCCGACCGAGCACCTGCGCTCGGTGATCTCCGCCCCGACCTGGGTGAACGCCGTCATCAACGCGATGGGCGCGGTGCTCTTCCTGCTGGTGCTCTATGTGGCGTTCCGCAGCCCGCGGGACAAGGAACTGCTCACCCCGGAGGACGAGGTCCGGCTGCGCGCGCTGCTGGACAAGCAGGGCGAGCGGGACTCGCTGGGCTATTTCGCGCTGCGCCGGGACAAGGCGGTGGTCTTCTCCCCCAGCGGCAAGGCGGCGGTGACCTACCGGGTGGTCGGCGGGGTCTCGCTGGCCTCGGGCGACCCGATCGGCGACCCGGAGGCCTGGCCGGGGGCGATCGACGCCTGGCTGTCCGAGGCCCGCGAGCACGCCTGGGCGCCGGCCGTGATGGGGGCCTCCGAGGAGGCCGGGGTGATCTACGCCCGGCACGGGCTGGACGCGCTGGAGCTGGGTGACGAGGCGATCGTCGAGCTGGACGAGTTCTCGCTGGACGGCCGGGCGATGCGGGTGGTCCGGCAGGCCTACAACCGGGTCAAGCGGGCCGGGTACACCGTGCGGATCCGGCGGCACGAGGAGATTCCCGAGTGCGAGATGGCGGAGCTGGTGGCCAAGGCCGACCAGTGGCGCGACGGCGCGACCGAGCGCGGCTTCTCGATGGCGCTCGGCCGGCTCGGCGACCCGGGCGACGGGCGCTGCGTGATGCTGGAGTGCCACGACGGGGACGGTGAGCTGAAGGCGCTGCTGAGCTTCGTGCCGTGGGGTGCGGACGGGCTCTCGCTGGACCTGATGCGCCGGGCCCGGGACACCGAGAACGGCCTGATGGAGTTCATGGTGATCGAACTTCTGCAGCGCGCGCGGGAGGTCGATCTGGCCCGGGTGTCGTTGAACTTCGCGATGTTCCGTTCCGTTTTCGAGCGCGGTTCGCGGCTCGGCGCCGGTCCGGTGCTGCGGCTCTGGCGCTCGGTGCTGGGTTTCTTCTCGCGCTGGTGGCAGATCGAGTCGCTGTACCGGGCCAACGCGAAGTACCGGCCGATCTGGGAACCGCGGTATCTGCTGTTCGAGAAGAGCAGCGAGATTCCGCGGATCGGTATCGCGAGCGCGCGGGCCGAGGGCTTCATCACCGCACCGAGCCTGCCCGCCCTGTTCCGTCGACGGCACGCGGGTCCCGCCGTGGTGGCGCCCCGGGTGCCGATGGCGGCACAGGACGGGAAGGGGTAGTCCCTCCGCCGGGGGGCGGAGGGGACCGGCCGTCCGGACGGGGGGTGTTTTCGGGGTGGTTTCTCCCCCCAGAGGATGACGGGGATCCCCTCTTAATGTCGATGTGGATTCTTTAACCGGCTTCTAATGTTGGGGTAGTTGGGGAAGGCGTTCGCGGCTTCGGGGATTTGGAGAGACGGCTGTGATTCACAGGACCCACGCGGGGGGCGTGCGAAAGGGGCCGGTGGCTACTGCCGCCGAGGCCGCTGTCGCCGAGTGGGGAACGTTGTTCGGGACGGTCCGGGAGCGGGTGGCGAGCAGGAAGTTCGCCGCTGTACCGCTGGCCACCACGGCGACGTTTCTGATCCTGCTGTTCAGCATCGTGCAGCACCTGCCGGGCGGGGAGCGGTTCGTCACCCATATCGGGGTGGTGAAGGCCGCGCTGCCGCTGGAGGTCTCGCTGCTGCGTACGCCGCTGTCGCTGTACGTGCCGGCGCTGGACCTGCCGGTCTGGGGGGCGCTGGCCCAGGTGTTCGTGGTCTTCGGGATCGCCGAGATCGTGCTCGGCCGACGGCTGACCCTGGTGGTGGCCTACGCCTGCACCCTGGCCGGGACGCTGTTCGCCCGGGTGGGTGTGGCGATCGGCCCGAGCCACGTGTTCGGCTTCCCGAAGTGGGTCGCGTACGTCCGGGACACCGGCCCCTCGGCCGCGGTGGTGGCGCTGGCGATCTGCATCGCGTTCCGCTGCCGGGCCTGGCTCACCGCCGGGCTGGTGGTGGCGCTGATGGTCGGCGAGGCGGTCGTCCTGCCGAATCTGGCGGGTCTGGAGCACGTCGTCGCGGTGATCACCGCGCTGCTGATCGCGGTCTCGGTGGAGGTGTTCGGGGACTTCTGGCCGCGGGTGCTGGCCGGGGTCGGTGCCGCGACCTCGGTGGCGGCGGCCGCCTCGCTGGAGGTCGCGGCGGAGGCCCGGCGTCGTACCTCGGCGGGCGCGGCGATCCCCTGAAGGCGCACTCCGCCGGCCTGTCGGCCGGGGCGGTGGGCCGGGCCCGTCCGCCCCGGCCGTCAGGCGGTGGGCGGCCGGGGCGGCAGGGGCAGCTCGAACCAGACCACCTTGCCGACCGCCTTGCGGGCGGTGCCCCAGCTTTCGGCGAGCTTGGTGACCAGGGTGAGGCCGCGGCCGGTCTCGCCGAGCTGCTCGGCGGGCTCCAGCGACGGCAGGTTGTGGTTGTCGTCGCTCACCTCGACCAGCAGCTTGTCCACCCGGATCAGCTGGAGCTGGACGCGGTCCCGGGCGACCCGGACGGCGTTCGTCACCAGTTCGCTGACCAGCAGCTCGGTGGTGTCCGAGAGCGCCTCCAGGTGCCAGGCGGCCAGCCGGGCACGGACCAGTGCCCGGGCCCGGCCGACCTCGCGGTGGTCCACGGTGAGGTCCCAGGTGGCGACCTCGGTCGGGGCGACCCCGTCGAAGCGGGCCACGAGAAGGGCGACGTCGTCCTTGCGGTCGTCCGAGTGCAGGCGCTTCAGCACCACGTCGCAGGCCTGCTCGGGGCTCTGCCGCGGGTCGATCAGGTTGCCGCAGAGCGCCGCCAGGCCCGCTCCTATGTCACCGCCCCTGACCTCGACCAGGCCGTCGGTGCAGAGCACCAGCATCGAGCCGTCGCTGACGTCGATGGTCTTGGCGACGAACGGCACCCCGCCGACGCCGATCGGCGCGCCGGCCGGGATCTCCAGCAGCTCGCCGCTGCCGTCCGGGTGCACCAGTACCGGCGGGACGTGGCCGGCGCTGGCCAGCTCACAGGTCCGGTTGATCGGGTCGTAGACCGCGTACAGGCAGGTGGCGAGGTGGTCGTCGCCGAGCTTGTGGGCCAGGTTGTCGAGATGGCGCAGCAGCTGGCCGGGCGGGAGGTCGAGGGCGGCGAGGGTCTGCATCGCGGTGCGGAAGCGGCCCATCGCGGCGGCCGAGTGCAGACCGTGGCCCATCACGTCGCCGACCACCAGGGCGACCCGGCTGCCGGGCAGCTGGATCGCGTCGAACCAGTCACCGCCGACCTCGGCCTTGGGATCGCCCGGCAGGTAGCGGTGGGCGATCTGCACGCCGGGGATCTTCGGCGGGCGGGTCGGGATCATCGAGCGCTGCAGGGTGGTGGCGACCTTGGACTCGGCGCGGTGCAGCCGGGCGTTGTCCAGCGAGAGCGCGGCGCGGACGGCCAGTTCCTTGAGGGTGGCGGCGTCGCTCTCGTCGAAGGGGGCGCGGTCGGGCAGCCGGAGCAGCTTGAGGATGCCGAGCACGGTGCCCCGGGCGGAGAGCGGCACCACCAGCATCGAGCGGCCGGAGACCACCGAGGCCAGCCGGACGCCGCCGAGCGCGGCGGCGTAGTCGACCGCGACGTCCCGGGTGATCACCGGCACCAGGACGGGCTGGTTCAGCTGGAGGGCCATGCCGGGCGGGGTGTGGCGGGGCATCCGGACCAGCGCGCCCTCGGCGAGGACGTGGTCCCACTCGCCGGCGGACTCGTTGCGGACCAGGGCGACCCGGCGGAGCATGGTGTCGTCGTCCGGGCGGGCCTCGGGCAGCTCGGAGTCGGAGATCAGGCCGTCCACCAGGTCCACGCAGGCGAAGTCGGCGACCCGGGGGACGAGCACCTGGCAGAGCTCGTGCGCGGTGAAGCCGAGGTCCAGGGTGGTGCCGACCTTGCCGCCGACCTCGTTGAGCAGGGCCAGCTGCTCGCCGGCCTGCCCGTTGGTGAGGAACGGGCTCAGCCGGCCGGGCGGGGGCGTGCCGCCGCCGACGGCGGGTGCGGGCAGGACGGGGTCGGGTCGCCGGGCCTGGTGGCCGTTGGCGGCGGACTCGACGGCGGCCTGCTCGGCGATGACCTGCTCGGCGGTGATCTGTTCGACGCTGGTCTGCTCGATGGCGGGGCCTCCTCTGCCGGGGGCCGGGACGGGCGTACCGCCGGCCGGTGGACCGCTCGCGGCACCGGCGGGCCGGGCGGCGGTCTCGCGCTGGCCGGGCAGCGGGCCCGCCGGGCGGCGCCCGGCGGCGGACGGCTCGGGCTGGGCCGGGTGGCCGAGCCGGGCGGCGCGCTGCTGGGCGGTGGGGTAGCGGCGGCCGATCCCGGCGGCCGCGTGCGCGGTGCCGGACGGTGGATCGGCCGGCAGCACGGGGAGCACGGTGGCCGCGTCCAGCCGCAGGGCGGGCAGCCCGGCCAGGGCCAGCGCGTCGAGCAGCGCCGCCCGGGGGCCGGAGGCGGCCGCGCCGGGCAGCAGCCGGGCGAGCGGCTCGGGTACCGGGCGCCCGGGCGGGGCCAGAGCGGCGGAGAGCCGGTGGAAGCCGCCCCGGGCGGCGGGGGTGGGGGCGAAGGGCAGCAGGCGTTCGCCGAGGGCCAGCCGGGGGCCGGCCGAGCGCAGCGGCTGGGCGTCGGCGGCCAGGGCCAGCAGGGCGGCGGCCGGGCCGCGCAGCGGGTAGGCCCACCAGAGCACGTCGCGCAGGTGTTCCTCGCGGTCGATCACGGGCATCCGCCCGGCCCAGGGGTGGCCGCCGGCGGTCAGCTCGGCCAGGGTGTCCAGCGCGTCGCGGCGGCGGCGGACGGCGGGGGAGGCGGCCGGACCGGGGACGCTGCGCGGCTCGGCGGCGGGCAGCAGGCCGGTGGCGGGGCGGCCGTGGGTGACCTCGGCCCGGTGGCCGAACAGCTCCTCGGCGCCCCTGCTCCACTGGGCGATCCGGCCCTCCCGGTCGACCAGGACGAGGGCGAGCCGGACCAGGGCGGCCACGCCTGACGGCTGGTCACCCGGTGCGGCTCCGGCGTTCGGCGCTGCCTCGGCGCCCGTCGTGAGCGGTGTGGAGTTGGGCTCGTCCACCATGGATTCGGTCTGCTCCCGCCTGGCCGTGACGCCTGGCGTCGGCCGTCTTTCTGGAGGAGGCACGCTGTGCGGATACCAGCGAAGCACGGACAGGGCTGGGCTCGATAGCGAAACGGGGAGATTCATCAGTATCGGTTGCGTGTCGCATGGTGCGCGCCGGTACGCGCTCCCCGGGCACCCGGCCGATGCGTCGCGCGCGGGGGTAGGCTGGCAGGCCGGGCCGCCTCGCGGCGCGGGTACGCAGGACCAGACGGCCGGACGAGACAGAGGCGAGAAGTGACCGCGCAGAGCCCCGCCCGCTGGACGGACCCGGAGCAGCAGGAACTGGAGGAGCGGGTCGCCGCCGCCGAACTCGCCTGGCTCAGCATGGACGTCGACATGCAGACGCTGCGGGTCGAGATCGACAACTTCGCACTGATCCACCATCAGCTCCTCGGCCCGCTCTACGCCCGGCTGGACGAGCTGGACGCGCTGGTCGCCGAGGCGGTGGCCGCCCGTACCGGACAGCCCGAGGACCTGCGACGGGCCGCCGAGGCCCGTCAGCGGGTGGACGAACTGCCGGACCTGGACGCGCTGTTCGACAGCGTCCAGGAGCAGGAGGCGGCCCCGCCGCCGGCCGCGCCGGCCAAGGTCAGGCCCGGCCGCGACGCCCAGCGGATCTACCGCGAGCTGGTCCGCCGCGCGCACCCGGACCTGACCACCGACCCGGCCGAGCAGCAGCGCCGGGCCGCCTTCCTGGTACGGGTCAACGAGGCCTACGCGTACGGCGACACCGCCGTGCTGGAGGGGCTCGCCGCCGAGTGGTCCACCGCTCCCGAGGCCGCGCCCGCCCTGGACTCCCCCGACCGGCTCGGCTGGCTGCGCCGCCGGCTGGAGTGGCTCAACGCCAAGATCGCCGAGACGGCCACCGAGCAGGTCCGGCTGGAGCACACCGCGATGGGCCAGCTGCTCGCGCTGGCCCCGCAGGACCCGGACCGGCTGCTGGAGGAGCTCGCCGAGCAACTGCTCGCCAAGGCCGCCGCCCAGCAGGCCGAACTGGAACGGCTGCTCGGCGGCCGGGACCCCGCCACCGGGGCCGCCCCGCAGGGCGGTGGCGTGCCGCCGGTGGGCGACAATGGCACGGACCGGACCGACCCCCAGGAGAACCAGACGATGTTCGCGCAGATCCCCACCACCGACGCCGCCTCCGTGCCCGCCGACGCCGCCCTGCTGGACGTCCGCGAGCAGGACGAGTGGGACGCGGGCCACGTGGACGGCGCGCTGCACATCCCGATGGGCCAGGTGATCGCCCGGCTCGGCGAGCTGCCGGACGGGAAGCTGTACGTGCTCTGCCGGGTCGGCGGCCGCTCCGCGCAGGTCGTGCAGTACCTGGTGCAGCAGGGCCGGGACGCGGTCAACGTGGACGGCGGCATGTACGCCTGGGAGGGTGCGGGCCGTCCGATGGTCGGCAGCGACGGCCGGGACGCCTTCGTCCTCTAGGCCGCGCCCGGCAGACGCGGCGCGGAAGCGCCCGCGGCCCGTGCGGGACCCGCTCCGCCGGGCCGGCCGGTAGGGCAGGATGGGCGCGCGACCGAGCCGGAACGGGACCGGCGGCGCACGTCCACGGGGGGAGCCCATGGCGGACAGCACGGACCCGCAGCCCGTTCGCCGGGTCTGGTCGGTGCCCGCCCGCGCCGTCCTCGGCCTGGGCGCCGTGGTGCTGCTCACGGGTACCGGACTCTTCCTCGGGGCGGTGTTCCTGCACGTCGCGCCCGCCAACTCGCTCTCCCGGGAGTACCGGGACGAGGTGGACGGCGTGGTGTACCCGGAGTTCGAGCAGAACTGGAAGCTCTTCGCGCCCAACCCGCTCCAGCAGAACGTCAGCCTGGACGCCCGGGTGCGCACCGTCGTGGCCGACGGCGCCACCCGCACCCACGACTGGACCGGGCTGACCGCCCGGGACATCGACGCGATCCGCCACAACCCGGCCCCCAGCCACGCCGACCAGAACCTGCTGCGCCGGGCCTGGGACTTCTACGAGGGTTCGCACAGCTCCCAGGACGACTCGCTGACCAACCCGCGGGGCAAGCTCGCCGAGCAGTACCTCAAGCGGATCGCGCTGCAGCGGATCGGCCGGACCGTCGACGGCGAGCGGATCCTGGCGATCGAGTTCAGGGTGACGACGGCCACCGTGCCGCCGCCCGGCTGGAGCGGGGAGAGCCCGCCGCCCGCGCCGAAGGTCCGGGAGCTGCCGTGGTGGCCGGTGAACGACGAGGACTACCGGGGGCTCGGGTGAACGAGGTGTCGCCGGAGCGGGAGCAGGCGCAGACACAGGACCAGCGGCTGCTCTACGGGATCCCGCGCCAGCCCGGGCCGGAGCCCGGTCGGGAGCGGGCCCCCGCACCCGCGCTCCCCGGCGTCGGGGAGGCGGTCGCCCGGGCCTGGGCGGCGTTCACCGGGCGGGTGCTCGGCCCCTACCAGGCGGCGGTGGTGCGGATCGGCTTCAGTCTGGTCTGGCTGGCGTACCTGCTGCGGGAGTGGCCCAACCGGCGGCTGCTGTACGGCGACCTGTCGCCCTGGTCGCTGGACCTGGCCGGGCGGCTGATCGCCGACAACGGTGCGATGACGGTGCTGCCCTGGTTCGGCGGGCGGCTCTGGTTCGAGCTGGTGTACCACCTGGCGGTGCTGGCCGCCGTCGCGGTGCTGCTCGGCTGGCGGACCAGGGCGAGCACCGTGCTCTTCATGGTCACCGTGCTGTCGCTGCAGAACCGCAACGTGTTCCTCGGCGACGGCGGCGACAACGTCGTCCATCTGATGGCGGTCTACCTGGTCTTCACCCGCTGCGCCGAGGTCTGGTCGCTGGACGCCCGGCGGCCGGCGCCCGGCCGGACGGGGGTGCTGCTCTGGGCGGTGCTCGGCGCGGTGCTGCTGGTCTGCTGCCTCGGGGACTTCTCCGGCACGAGCCTGACCTGGACGGACGCCACCTTCCCGTACCTGGGCTGGACACCGGTGTTCTGGGGCCTCTGGGCGGTGGCCGGGATCTGGTGGCTGCTCGGACGGCTGCGGCCGGACGGCGAGGCGCGGGCCGTGCTGGACGCGCTGGCGACCATGGTGCACAACTGCGCGATGCTGGTGATCGCCGCCGAGGTGGTGCTGATCTACGCCACGGCCGGCTGGTACAAGGTGCAGGGCTCGCGCTGGCAGGACGGCACCGCGCTCTACTACCCGCTGCACCTGGACTACTTCACGCCCTGGCCGTGGCTCTCCACGCTGGTCGGCTCGGCGCTGCTGCCGGTCTTCCTGATCTCGTACGGGACGGTGATCACGCAGGTGGCGTTCCCGTTCACGCTGGTCAGCCGACGGGTCAAGAACACGCTGCTGGCGGTGATGATGGCCGAGCACCTGGGGATCGCGGTGCTGCTCGGGCTGCCGGTGTTCTCGCTGGCGATGATCGCGGCGGACGCGGTCTTCCTGCCGACGACGGCGCTGCGCTGGACCGGGAACCGGCTCGGGGCTCTGCGCATCCCCGCCCGGAGGGCGCCACTCCCCTAAGCTGACCGTTATGTCCTGGTTCGCCGCCCTGCGAGACACCGCGCGGACCGGACTGACCCTGGACCGGGCGCTCACCGACCCCAAACGGGCGGTACGCGGGGCCGTCGCCGTCGCGCTGGTGCTCTTCCCGACCCTGGCGCTGGGCGGGCCGCAGCTCGCCACCTCGGCCGCGATGGGCGCCTTCATCGCCGGGACGGCCACCTTCCAGCGCAGCTTCCGCCCCCGGCCCACGCTCGCCGTCGCGGCCGGGATCGGGCTCGGCACCAGCACCTTCCTCGGCTACCTGGCCGCCGGCGTCCCCGGCCTCTTCCCGGTGCTGCTCGCGGTCTGGGCCTTCGGGGCGGGCCTGGCCTGGTCGATCGGGCCGACCGCCGGGGTGGTCGCCGCCAACACCCTCTCGGTGATGCTGATCGTGGTCCAGCTCCCGGTCAGCGCGCCGGCCGCGCTCGGCCACGGGCTCGTCTGCGCGCTCGGCGGTGCCGCCCAGGCGATCGTCATCACGCTCTGGCCGATCGGCAGCTGGACCGCCCAGCGCGCGGCGCTCGCCGACACCTACGCCGAACTCGCCGACTACGCCCGCCGGCTGCGCCATGACCCGACCGCGAACGTCGACCCGGCACCGTTCATGACGGCCCGCCGCGCCGCCGCGCTGACGCCCTGGCAGGAACGCCACCGGCCGGCCGAGCTGCGCGGCCTGCGCGGCATCGCCGAACGCATCCGGCCCACCCTGGCCGCGATCGCCGACCCCAAGGTCGGCGCCCCCGAGGAGGGGCCGGAACGCGACCGGGCCCGGGCCGTACTGGCCGCCGCCGCCGAGACGATGGACGCCCTCGCCCGGGCCGTCCGCACCGGCGATCCACTGCGACTGCCCCGCTCGGCGCCCGCGCTCACCCTGGCCACCCCGGTCGAGGGCCCGCAACTGCAGGGCGCCGCCCGGCGGGCCGCCCGCCGGCTGGCCGGGCTGCTGCGCAAGGCCGCCGACGCCCTGGAGCGCGGCGACGAGGACACCATCAGCACCCCCGTGGTCGGGGCCGGCGGGGCGCTGCACAAGCCGCCGCTCTCCCGGATGCTGCCGGTCGCCGCCCGGGCGGTGCGCCGTCAGCTCCAGCCGCGTTCGGCGGTCTTCCAGCACGCCGTACGGCTCACCGGGGTGGTCACCGCCGCCTATCTGCTCGCCCGGCTGGCCGGCTTCGGGCACGGCTACTGGGCGCCGATGACCGCCGCCATGGTGATGCGGCCGGACTTCGCGCAGACCTACAGCCGGGGCGTGGCCCGGCTGGCCGGGACGATGGCCGGGGTCGCGGTCTCCACACTGGTGGTGCAGTTCGCCCACCCCGGGCCATGGGCGCTGGCCGCGCTGGCGGTGGTCTGCATCGGCGGCGCGTACCTCACGCTGCGCACCGGCTACGCGCTGATGACGGCCTGCGTCTCCTCGTACGTGGTCTTCCTGCTCGGCCTCCAGGCCGGGAACCCGCTGACCACCGCCGTCGAACGGGTCGGGCTCACCCTGCTCGGCGGCTCGGTCGCGCTGTTCACCTACGCGCTCTTCCCCACCTGGCAGACCGCCCGGCTCGGCGAGCGGCTGGCCGAGTGGCTGGCCGCCGCCGGGCGGTACACGGCGGCCGTCCTCGCCGCCTACGAGAACCCGGGCGCGTCGCGCGGACGGGAGGTCCGCTCGGCGCTGCTGGACTCCAGGGAGGCCCGCTCCGAGCTGCTCCAGGCGATGCAGCGGGCCGACGCCGAGCCGGGGCGGCACGCCTCCGGGCTGCCCGGGGTGAGCCGCCGCCAGCTCGACCGGGCCCGGGCCGCGGTCGGCCACCTCGGGCGGGTCGCCGTCCTGCTGGAGGCCCATCTGCCCGCCGCCGACGCCGACCCGGTGCCCGGCACCGCCGCGTTCGCCGAGGAGCTGCGGCTGGCCACCGCGCTGGCGGCGGCCGCGCTGCTCACCGGCCGGCCGGTGGACTTCGGCGCGGTGCGCGGGGCGCAGGCGGCACTGGAGGAACGGCTGGCGGACGCGCCGCCCAGCGTGCAGCGGGACGTCGTCCGGGCCAGCACCCGGCTGCTGCTCCAGGCGCTGAAGGACCTGGAACGCGCGCTGCGCGGGGGCGGCACGGCCACCGCACAGCGCGCGCGGGAGGACGCGCGGTAGGACGAAGCCTCAGGAGGCCGCCGCCGCTTCCAGCCAGTTGGCGAACTCGCAGGCGAAGTGCCACTGGTGGCCCACCGCGACGCTCTCCGGGGCGGCCTCCGGGAACTCGATGGTGAGCCGGATCCGCAGGCCGTCCGGGGAGTCGGCGAACTCGTGCATGACGCGCAGCACCTCGGAGCCGTCGGCCAGGGTGCCGGTGCCGCCGATCCGTACGGGGTAGTCCTGGTGGCCCGGGCCGGCGATCGGGACGCCGTCGTGGAAGCGGAGGAAGAAGCGGAGCGGTCCGGCGCCGATGGTCTCGATGATCTCCACCCGCTCGCCGGTGGAGTCGGCCAGGTAGTGCTCGGGGTTGGCGGCGAGCAGCGCGGCCCGGTCGGGGGCGTGCAGCCGGCCCTGCCACCAGGTGAGGAAGCGCCGGGCGTCGATGCCGGTGGCGGTCAGCTCGGTGACGGCGGTGCGCCACCGGCCGTCGGAGGCGTGCAGCCAGCCGGCCATCGCGGTGTCGGCGGACGCCAGGTCGGGGGCGAGGAGTTCACGGGTCCGGTCGTCGCCGAGCCGCTGCTTGAGCAGCCGCAGGGCGGCGCGGGCCCGGTCCAGCTCCCAGGCGAGGACGGCGTCCCGGGTGTGCCGGGTGCCGTCGATGTCGGTGCGGAGGGTGAGGGGGGTGGTGGTCGTGCCGGTGGCCGTGGTCGTCATGGCGTCGCTCCTCGATGGCTGCCCGACTATGCGGAGAGTTTTTCTCCGGTTCCCTGACGGTAGCATAGGGGGAGAGATTTTCTCCGCTTAGGGAGTGGTGATGAGGGCGGACGCGGAACGAAGCCGGCGCAGGATCCTGGACGCCGCCTGCGAGGTCTTCCTGGAACGCGGCCCGGACGCCCCGCTGGACGCGGTCGTCCGTCGGGCCGGGGTCGGACCCGGCACCCTCTACCGGCGCTTCCCCGACCGCGAGGCGCTGGTCCGGGCGCTGGTCACCGACCTGCTGGCCCGGCTCGCCGGGGCCGCCGAGGAGGCCCGGCGGGCGGAGCCCGACCCGTACCTCGCGCTGCGCCGCTTCGCGCACGCCGCCGCCGACCTGCGGATGGGCGCGGCGATCGTGGTCCTGCTGGAGCGGCTGGTGGTGGACGAGGAGCTGGTCGCCGTGCGCGGCGCGGCCGTCGAGGCGGTGGAGGGCCTGCTGCGGGCCGCCCAGGACGCCGGGCAGCTGCGTGCGGACGTCGGGATGGGCGACCTGGTGCTGCTCTGCGTCCGGGTCTCCCGCCCGCTGCCGGGCGGTCTGGCCGTGCTGGACGCCGACGGCACGCTGGTCCACCGGCACCTGGACCTCGCCCTGGCCGGGCTGTGCGCGGACGGCGCCGGTCCGCTCGGCGCGCCGCTCGGCTTCGACCAGGTGATCGCGGCCGCCGGACGGCCCGGTGAGCCCGGCGCGGCCGGGGTGGCAGAGTGAGCGCCATGAACGACGAGCTGGTGCGGGCCTGGCGGGCGGGCGCGCAGGCGCCGGAGACGGTGCTGCTGGACGGATTCCACGCGCTGAAGCACGCGTTGCGCTTCGGTGGGGACGTCCGGCAGGTGCTGACCGCCGACCGCGCCGGGCTGCTGGCGCTCGCGGCCGAGCTGGCCGGGGACGTGGTGCCCGCGCTGGACGCGCTGGCGGTGGAGCTGCCGGAGCCGGCGCTGCGGACGCTGGTGCCCCGGCCGCACCCGACCGGGGTGATCTCGCTGGCCACCCGGCCGACCGCCGGGGCCAACCTGGCGGCGCTCGCCCGGCACCCCCGGCAGGCGCCCGTCGTGCTGCTGGAGAACCCGCGCAACCTGGGCAACGTCGGCGCGGTGATCCGGCTGGCGGCCGGCTTCGGGGCCGCCGGCGTGGTGACCACCGGCGACCTGGACCCCTGGCACCCCACCGTCGTCCGGGGCAGCGCGGGCCTGCACTTCGCCACCGCCGTCGAGCGGCTGACGCTGCCTGAGCTGCCCGCCGGGCCGCTGTACGTGCTGGACCCGGAGGGCGATGACATCCGGGCGGTGACGTTCCCGGACGACGCGCTGCTGGCCTTCGGCACCGAGCGGCACGGGGTCTCGGAGGAGCTGAAGGCGCGGGCGGACCGGCTGGTCGCGGTGCCGATGCGGCCCGGGGTGTCCAGCTTCAACCTGGCGACCAGTGTGGCGATGGGGCTCTTCCACTGGATGTCCCGCCGGCCTGCCTGAGCGCGACCGCCTGAGCGCGACCGCCCCCCGCCGCGCGGACGGGCGGCGGGGGGCGGTCCTGGGGTGGGGGCGAACGGGGTCGGCGGTCAGTGATCAGTGATCAGTGATCGGGGGTCAGGAGAAGAGGCGGCGCCAGGTGTCCGGGCCCGGGTAGCCGTCGGCCTCGCTGCCGCGCCAGCCCTGGGCCTCCTGGAAGGCCTGGACGTTGCGCCGGTCGCTCTCCGTCCAGCGCGGGCCGGGCCCCTGGGTGTAGTAGCGGCCGAACCCCTTGCGCACCAGCTGCTCGCCGAGCTGCCGGACGTAGTCGTTGCTGGCGCCGGGGGTGAACTTGTCCCGGCCGGGGAAGGCGGTCGCCCCCGTCCCGGGGTTGACCGGCGGCGGTGGCGGGATCGGGGAACCGCCGTCGATGTCGCGGCCCTTCTGGTTGACCAGGTAGTCCCAGGTGTCCTTGCCCGGGATGCCGTCCGCCTCGCTGCCCCGCCAGCCCTGGGCGAGCTGGAACGCCTCGGTGGCCTTCCGGTCGGCCTCGCCCCAGCGCGGGCCGGGGCCCTCGCTGTAGAACTTCCCGCCGCCGCGCTGCACCAGCAGCTGCCCGAGCCTGGTGACGGACGCGTTGTTGGCGCCCGGGCCGAACGCGCCGGCGCCGGGGAAGGCGGTCGAGGAGGAGCCGTCGTTGCCGTTGCCGCCGGTGGCGAGCCCCTTGTAGCGGTAGGGGACGTACGAGGCGGAGTTGTTCCAGTACGCGTACGGGGTGTCCCGCTTGAGGGTGCTGGGGGAGGTCTGCTCGTAGGCCAGGTAACGGGTCCGGGAGGAGTCCGTCCAGCCGCCGAAGATGGTGACGTGCGAACCGGCCTGCGGGTTGGCCGGGTTGTTGTAGACGAGGATGTCGCCGGGCTGGAGGTCCGCCTTGGTGATCCGCTCGGCGACGTTGGGCAGGGTCCAGGTGGTCTGGCTGCTGCCCAGGCCCCAGGCCATCGAGACGAAGCCGGAGCAGTCCTGGCGGTAGCCGTCCGACCAGTAGCGGCTCATGCTGTACGGGACCTTCTGGTTGACCCAGCTCTGTGCCCGCTCGATGATCTGCGCCCGGGTGACCGGCTGCGTGGTGGCCCGCGGGGCGGCGAAGGCGCGGGCGCCGGGGGCCTGCCCGTACAGGCCGCTGACCTCGCCCTGCGGGGTCTGCGGCGGCTGGGCGGTGCTGCTGCCGCCCGGGGTGGGGGTGGGGGCCGGTGCGGCGGCCGCGCCGGTGGCTCCGGCCGCGCCGCCGCCGAGGGCGGTGCCGACCGCGGCCATCAGTACGGCGGCGCGACGACGGACGCTGCGGGCCGCGGCGTGCCCGCCCTCGTGCACCGGGGCGGCGTGCCGCCGGGCGCGACGGCGGGCGCTGCAGCCCCCGCATATGCAGTCCTCGTCGGGTTCGACGTCGTCGAACTCCAGCAACGGGGTCAGTTGGTCGGTACGGGTCATTCTCCGCCTCTTTCCTGGTCAGGCCCTGACGGCGTGACAGGACTGACCTTCCCAGGCTGATACCGCGTGTTATCGGGACTAAAGTCCCAAAGCGGACGAGTGTTCGGCGAGGTGGGTTGAGCCGGGCGGGTGACGGCCGTTCGGCGGGGCGGCTCTGGCGCGGGTGGACGGGAGGTGTTAGGGCGTGTCGGGGCCGGGCGCCCGGAGGGGAGGCCGGGGTCGTGACCCGCCCTCAGAGGGCCCAGAGGACCCAGCCGAGCAGCAGGAGGTTGGCGGTGCCCTGGGCGACGGCGCCGGCCAGGGCCGAACCCGTCCAGGCCCGGCAGATGCCGAGGGCGAGGCCCATGGTGAAGACCGACGGCAGCACCCCGCAGATCACCCGGGTGTCGAACGGGTGGAGGCCGTAGTCGCCGAGGTGCACCAGGGCCCAGGCGGCCGAGGTGGCGGCGATCGCCGCGGCCGGACCGCGGGCGTGCTCCACCGCGTGGTAGAGCACACCCCGGTAGCAGACCTCCTCGACCAGCGGGACCAGGACGCCCATGCAGACCACCATGGCGACGCCCGCGACCACCGGCGCGCCCGGTGCCATCTGCCGGAACAGCCCGGGCACCAGGGCCGTCCAGTTGCCGTCGCCCCGGCCGAAGGCGGCCCGGGTGGCGAACACCGTGTCGGCGTAGGCGAGGACCACCAGGCCGGTCCCGGCCGCGGCGGGCCGGAACCGGAACCGGCGCAGGCCCGCCGCCACCCGGTCCGCGCGGTCGAGGACGGCCGGCACCAGGGCGCTCAGGCCCACCGAGAGCACCATCAGCGGGAGCGCGAACGCCCCGGCGATCCGCGCCCCGGCCAGCACCGCGAACAGCAGGGCGGCGGAGGCCGGCGGCGCGGCGCGGTGGTGGGCGCGCAGGCGGTGGACGGTGCGGGCCCGCCCGGTGACGGCGGGCACGGGGGAGCCGGACGCCGTCACCGGACGGTCCGCGGTCATCGCGGGCTCACCTCCGCACGGGCCCGGCGCAGGGTCGGCAGCCACCAGTTGAAGCGGCGGAACAGCAGCAGGGTGGCCGGGACGAAGAGCATCCGGATCAGCGTGGCGTCCAGCAGGACGGCGAGGCCGAGCCCGGCACCGTACTCCTGGAGCATCACCGTGGAGGAGAGCGCCATGGTGCCGAGGCTGCCGGCCATCACCAGGCCGGCCGCGTTGATCACCCGGCCGGTGTCGACCACCGCGCCGATGGTGGCGCTCTCCTGGTCCGCACCGCCGCGGACCAGGTCGCGGACGCGGGTGACCAGGAAGATCTCGTAGTCCATCCCGAGACCCATCATCAGCACGGTGAGGAAGATCGGCAGGTCGTCGATGATCGCCTTGTCGAGCCAGAAGTGGAAGATCAGCACGGTGATGCCGATCGCCCAGACGTTGCTCATCATGATCGTGAGGATCAGCCGGACCGGGATCAGCAGCGACCGCAGGGCGATCACCAGCATCACGAAGACGCCGACCGAGACCAGCCCGATCATCTGCCAGAAACTGGAGTCGAGCGCGTTGCCGTACTGGCGGTCGACCTGGGTGGCGCCGCCGACCTCCAGTGTTCCGACGTCCTTCGCCGCGGCGGTGACGTCCTGGACGCGGTCCACGGCCCGCGCCGCGGCCCCGGAGTACGGCGGGTCGGCGAGCTCGACCACGATCCGCAGGGCGCCGTCGTCGGCCAGGTAGTCCCGCCGCAGCTCCGCGCCCAGGGCGTCGACCTGGTCGGCGGCCAGCGGGGTGCCGAACGGCCTGGTCACCGCGGAGACCCTGGCCACGCCGGGGACGGCGGCGAGCCTGTCGGTGAGCGCCGTGACGGCGGTGCGGCCGGTGTCGGTGAGCCGGTGCTCCGCCGGGTCGACCACCCCCGGGGCCGGCCGGGCCACCACCAGTGTGGGCAGCACGGTCGCGTCGCCCCACGTCCGGGCGACCAGTTCGAAGCCGGTCCGGGAGTCGGTGGCCGGGCTGAGTGCCACCGGGTCGGCGGTCGACCGGTGCTGGGCGGTGACCACCGCGAACGGCACCGTGACGGCGGCGAAGACCAGCACGATCGCCACCTTGCGGCGGCGGGCCAGGTCGGCGGCCCTGGCCAGGTGCCGGCCGAGGGCGCTGCCGTGCTCCAGGTCGCTCAGCGGCCGTAGGCCCAGCGCGAAGAAGCGGTCGCCGAGCAGCGTCAGCAGCGCCGGGGTCAGGGTGAGCGCGGCCAGCAGCACGATCGGGATGCCGATCAGCCCGCCGTAGCCGAGCGGCGGGATCCAGTCCACCGGCGAGAGCAGGGTGGCGCCGAAGGCGAGGACCACCGCGGCGGCGGCGAGCAGCATCGACTCGCCCGCGTGCGCGGTGGCGTGCACCGCGGCCTCCTTGGGCGGCCGCCCGGCCAGCCGCTCCTGCCGGTAGCGCGAGGAGAGCAGCATGCTGTAGTCGACGCCCGCGCCAAGCATCACGAAGTTCATGATGGTGATGGTGAACTGAGTGAGCGTCACCTGATGGCCGAGGGCGAACAGCGCGGCCTGGCTGACGGTCGTCGCCAGCCCGATCGCGGCGACCGTCAGGACGGCGGGCACCACGGCGCGGAAGAACAGCAACAGCACCACGAAGATGATCGCGTAGGCGACCGTCTCCATCAGCGCGTTGTCGTCCTCCGCCTTCTTGTAGGTGTCCTTGATCAGGGCGAGTTCGCCGGTGACATGGGCGTTGACGTCCGGGCCCGCGCCGGCGGTGCGCAGCGCGTCGGCGACGGCGGCGCGCAGCCAGTCCACATCGGGGTCGTGGCCGGCCTGCTTGGCGAAGCTGACCGAGACCAGCGCCGCGGTGCCATCCTTGGCGAGGAGGCGGTCGACGGCGTCGGCGGGCACCGGCACCGGAAAGGCGTGCCAGTCGGCGGTGGCCGCGAAGCCGGCCGCGAGACCGGGCAGCGCGGAGTCGTCGGCGGTCACCGCCTGGCGGGCCGGCCCGGCCAGGGCGGCCGGTACCTGACCCACCGACACCAGGGCGTCCACCGCCTGACGGCGGGCCTCGGGGGAGGTGTCGGCACGGGCGGCGGCGAGCTGCTGGTCCACCTGGGTGCGCAGCTGCCGCAGGTACGCGGTGGTGGAGTCCCGGTACAGGGTGTACGCCGAGCTGGACTGGCGCACCTCGCCGGTGCGCACCTTCTCGGCGATCCGGCCGTCCAGTCCGGCCAGCAGGGCGCGGAGTTGGGCGCCGCGGACGTCCGGGGCCCCGATCGCGACGATCGACTCGCGCTGCGAGCGGTCCGGGAAGGACCGCTCGACCAGTTGGTCGGCGCGGGCGCTGCTGGTGCCGGGCACCACCTTGGAGGCGCCCTGTTTGGTCAGGACGTCGTTCAGCTGCGAGGCGAACGGGAAGCAGACCGCGATGAGTACGGCCCAGGCGATGAGCACGGTCTTCGGGCGGGCGGTGAGCACCCGGGCGAGACGCAGCAGACGGTTGCGCATCGCGCCCGGGGTGGTCTCCGGTGCGGCGGGTGTGACGGTCGCGGTCATGCGGTGCCGACTCCCTCGCGGTGTCGCCCGCCCGGGCCGGTGCCGGTGGTGGCGGCGGCCGGGCTGCTGCCGGTGACCACCACGAAGGTGTGCCGAAGCTCCAACGAGCCGTGCCTGGCGACGTGTTCGGCCAGTCCGGCCCGGATGAGGTCCAGCGCGTGCTGCTCGCGGTGGTGGTCGACGGCGTCCTTGAAACCGGCCGCGGCGCCGGAGCGCTGCACCCACTCCAGGGCCGCCTCGGGGGTGTCGGCGGGCAGCACCTGGTGGCCGTCGCGCCGCACGTCGACGGTGAGTCCGGCCTTGGCGAACCAGCGGGCGACGGTGGCGGCGTCCTTGGGCAGGTTGACCCGGACCAGGCCGGTGAGCAGGGACGGGTCGGCGGCGAACACCTTCTCCAGCTGGTCGATCAGGGTCTTGAGCGCGTCGCCGCGGGTCTCGATCACCACCACCCGGCCGCCGGGCCGCAGCACCCGCCTGATCTGTTCCAGCAGCTTCACCGGCTTGCTGTAGCAGATCGCCCAGCCGACCACGACGAGGTCCGCGCCGGAGGTCGGCCGGTTCCGCAGGAACTCCTCCATGTCCCCCTCCTCCAGGGAGACTTCGAGGCCGGGCGAGCGCAGCGCCGCGGGCAGCACCTTGGCCCGGGCGACCGAGAGCATGCCCGGGGACTTGTCCACCGCGTGCACCGAGCCGCGCCCCTCCAGCCGGCGGACGATCTCGTGGGTCAGATGGCCGGTGCCGCAGGCGAGTTCGATGACGTCGTCGCCCGGGCGGATGGTCACGTGGTCGAGTGCGGCGATCGAGTGCACGCCCATCACCGGGCTGAAGTAGGTGTCGTAGCTGGGACTCGCGGCATCGTAGTCGGGGGTCGGGTCCGCGTGGGTGCGGCTCAGGGTCAGACGCAGGGCACGGGCGGCGAGTCCGAGGCGACTCATGGCTGGCTCCTTGGTGGATGGTCGGGTTCGGTCTCCGCGGCCGGTGCCGCGGCGGCGACGAGCAGCAGGCCGGCCACGCCGGCCAGGGTGCCGAGGACGGCCGCGGACGCCGAGGGGGCCGCCGCTGCCGCGGCGGTTCCGGCGACCAGGGCGGCCGTCCCGGCGAGGGCGGGTGCCCGGGGAGCGGTGGTGCGGTGCGGGCCGAGCGCCGTCGCGGCGGTGAGTGCCGCGACGGTGGTGACCACGGCGGCGAGGACGGTGCTGCCCGCGGTGACTGAGGCCGGGAGAGCGCCGCCGAGCAGCAGCAGCCCGGCGGCGGAGGGCCGGTGGGGCGGCCCTCCGAGGAGACCGGTGGCGGAGCGGCCGCGCAGCAGGACGGCCGCCAGGGCGAGCGCGGCCCCGGCCGCCGCGGCCGCGCACCACGGCCAGTCGGGCGGGCGGCCGTCGGCCGGGGACAGCCCCGCGCCGAGGACGGCGCCCGCCGACCCGGCGGCCAGCACCGCGACCGTCGCGGGGCCGGGGGCGGGTTTCACGGCCGGCCGGCGGCCGACTGGGCGAGTTCGGCCAGACCGGCCAACTCGTCGGTGGCGTCGGGCTCGTCGTCGCGCAGGAACATGGCGGACTCGGCGCTCAGCGCGTCCAGCACCTTGTCCAGGTGTTCGGTGGTGTGGGTGGCCATCAGGCTCAGCCGCAGCCGGGGCGAGGCGGCGGGCGGCACCACCGGGTTGGTGTAGACGCCGTTGTCGATCAGCCGCCGCCACAGCAGCAGGGTCTCGATGATGCCTCTGGTCCGTAGCGGGATCACCGGGGTGCTGCTCTCACCCGGGCTGATGCCGAGCGCGGCCAGACCGGCCCGGATGTAGTCGGCGTTCTGCTGGGCGCGTTCGGCCCGCCAGGGTTCGTCGCGCAGGATGCGCAGCGCGGTCAGCGCGGCCGCTGCGCTGGCCGGGGTGGCGGAGGCGCTGAAGATCAGGCTGCGGGCGTGGTGCTTGAGGTAGTGGATGACGTCCTCGTCGCCGAGGACGGCGCCGCCGAGCGAGGCCAGCGACTTGCTGAAGGTCACCGTGATCAGGTCGACCTGGTCGGTGAGGCCGAAGTACGAGCAGGTGCCCCGGCCCTGGTCGAGGACGCCGAGGCCGTGCGCGTCGTCGACGATCAGGCGGGCGCCGCGGCGCCGGCAGACCTCGACGATCTCGGGCAGGGCGCAGAGGTCGCCCTCCATGGAGTAGACGCCGTCGACCACGACCAGCTTTCCGGCCGACTCGGGGACGGCCGCCAGGGCACGGTCCAGGGAGCGGGCGTCGTTGTGCCGGAAGCGGCGGTGCTTGGCGCCGCTGAGCACGCAGCCGTCGACGATGGAGGCGTGCGCGTCGCGGTCGGCGAACACCACGTCGCCTCGGCCGGCCAGGGCGCTGATCGTGCCGAGGTTGGCCTGGTAGCCGGTGGAGAGGACGGCGGCGGCCGGCTTGCCGTAGAACTCGGCCAGCTCGCCCTCCAGTTGATCGTGCAGTGCGAGGTTCCCGTTGAGGAAGCGGGAGCCGGTGCAGGAGGGGCCGTACCGGTCGAGCGCGTCGACGGCGGCCTTCCGGACCCGGGGGTCCGCGGTCAGGCCGAGGTAGTTGTTGGAGCCGCACATCACCAGCTCGCGGTCACCCAGGGTGACCGTGGTGCCCTCGTGGCCGGTGAGCGGAAGGAAGTAGGGGTAGATGCCGGCGGCCATGGCGTCGCGGGCCGCGGTGTAGCCGGATACCTTGGAGAAAATGTCCACCAGATTCCCTCAAATTCAATGATCGGTGAATTCGGCGCATCGGGCCGCGCGATTTTGTTCGCGCATTGCACGAAATGGCCGCCCGCTTGACCGTGAACGGACCGACCGGGCGGGGTGGGTCGTGCGGGACGTCGGCCGGGGGTGCGGCAGCGCGCCGTTGCGCGGCTCGCCCGGCCGGGGACGAAGGCGCGGCCGGATCTGGTCGATGGGCCGGCATGGTGGTTGACGCGGCGTGAACGCCAAGCTCTGGTGCGTTCTTGACGGCGTGTCAGTGAGTGCGCGGGGCCGGTTCCGGCCTGCGCGGACATCGTCCGATCCTCATGTCCTGCATGATCCCCCGTGGATGTCGAACAGCGTTCCCCCTGGCGCGGTAGGAATTACCCGGCGCCGCTTCTTCGATCATCGTGCATATGCATCTTGAGGTGGCCGGCCCGCTGGCTCGCAATATCCCGTCGGTTTGGCCGAGGAAACGTAAGCATGTCCCATTCCGGACTGTCAACACCCTTGCCGGGAGGTGGTGTTGCTTTTCCGGCCGGGTTGTGGGGCTCTGCTAGGCTGAGGCCGACCGTCTGGACGGTCTGTAACACGGAGAGAGGTACGACCGGTGCGTGATCAACTGCTCGACGCCGTCGAGCGGCTGCTGGTGCGGGGAGGCGTCGACGCGGTGCGCCTGGACGCGGTGGCCGTCGAGGCCGGCGTCAGCAAGGGCGGGCTGCTCCATCACTTCCCCAGCAAGCGGGCCCTCGTCCGAGGGGTGGTCGAGCGGCTGGCCGACCGGTTCGAGGCCGTTCTGCCGGGGCCCGGCGCGGCTCCCGGCGCGTACGCGCTCGCCTGGCTGGACGCGACCATCCCCGCGGAGTCCCCGGCCGGGGACACCAGCGGTGCTGACCAGGTGCCGGTGGCCCTGCTGGCGGCGGCCGGCGGCCCCGAGGTGCTCGACCTTCTGCGCGCCCGGTACGAGCGCTGGCAGCGGCGGCTCACCGAGGACGGGCTGGACCCGGCGGTGGCCACGCTCGTCCGGATGGCGGTCGACGGCTGGTGGTCGGCCCGCCTGCTCGACCTCAGCCCACCGCACGACGGCCTGCACCGGCAGTTGCGCGCTCTGCTGGTCGAACTCATCAATGACAGAACCTAGTTGAACTGAACCGACGACGGGGGACTGGACATGACCGCCTATCTGCTGGTCGGCGCGGCCATCGTGGCCGAGGTGACCGCGACACTGGCCCTGCGGGCCTCGCACGGACTGACCAAGGTGCTGCCCAGTGTGGTCGTGGGGATCGGCTATGTGATCGCCTTCGTCCTGCTCGCCCAGGCGCTCAAGTCGCTGAACGTGGGCCCGGTCTACGCCGTCTGGTCGGGGCTCGGCACGGTCGGGGCGCTGGTCGGCGGGGTGGTGGCGTTCGGCGAGCCGGTCAAACCGGCCTCGGTGGCCGGGGCCGCGCTGGTCGTCGCGGGGGTCGCCGTGCTGTACCTCGGCGGAGGGATGAGCCACGAGTGACCGGATGACCGAGGAGACAGCATGAGCGACCTGCCCGTCCGCAGCCGGGTCCTGCGGTTCACCAAGGCGTCGATGATGGTCACCGACGTCGGCTTCCTGGTGTACTGGGCGGCCACGCTGCTGGCGCTGATCCCGGCCGAGTACGCGTACAAGGACTACGACAATCCGGTGCTCAGCGACTGGAACTACTCGTTCGTCCTGCTGGACGTGCTGGCCAGCGTCACCGGGCTGACTGCGCTGCGGCTCGGCCGGCGCGGCCTCGCGGGGCGTGCGCAGCCGCTGATGCTGGTCTCGCTCGCGCTGACCAGCACGGCGGGGCTCCAGGCGGTGGCGTTCTGGGCGTTGCGGGGGGACTACTCGCTCGCGTGGTGGCTGCCGAACCTGTTCCTGCTGCTGTTCCCGGTGCCCGGGATGGTGCACCTCGTGCGGCGGACGGCTGCGGCCGGGCGGTAGCGGCGGGGCCCGGCCGCGACGGGGCGGTGGCGGCCGGGGCGGTGGTGGTGGCAGTGGTGGCGCGGTGCCGACGGCGGGGCTACTCCCACTCCCAGCGGATGCCGATGTGGCCGGGCTGCTGGTCCGGGGCGAGGACATGGGCGCTGGCCGAGGCGCCGATCCAGAGCTGCTCGCGGTGGCGGTCGACGTCCTCGCCCGGGGCGCGGTCGTAGCGCTCGCAGTGGACCGGGACCGCCGCCGGGTCGAAGTGGACCTGGAGGACGTACTCGCGCACCGGGGCCGCGAAGCGGCGGCTGTACTCCATGGTCGGCCCGCCGGGCGGGATCTCCACCTCGTACTCGAACACCGTGCTGTCGCCGAGCCCGAGCGGGCGGTCCAGCATCAGCTCGCCGACCACCAGGCCGGCCTCCGGGCGGCGGCGGACCCGGCCGAGCCGGCCGTGCCGGACCGAGGTGATCTCGGGGCAGCCGGTGGCACCCTCGTCCGCCTTGTGCACGACGAGACAGCGGGCCACCCCACCGACGGTGGCGCGGACCACCTGGCGCAGCCGCAGCAGGTTGGCGCGCCGCTCGGCGTCGACGTAGTACGCGTCGTGGATGCTCAGCCGCTCCAACTCGCCGACCGGCGGGGCGTCGAGCTCGGCGAAGACGTCCGCGATCTGCTGCTCGCCCGGCCAGACGTCCTCCAGTCGCAGCTGGCAGATGGTGGCCGCGGCGGCCCAGCGGCCGCGTGGCCGGGGCGGGCCGAGCAGCGCGGAGAGGGTGCTGTGCGGCAGACCGAGCAGCTCCTCCAGCAGATGGACGGCGCGCAGTGAGCTGGCCCGTTCGGGCTGGCTGCGGCCGCGCCGCCAGTAACTCAGCGTGGTGACACTGACCCTGACACCGCGTTGGGCCAGCGCCGCCCTGATCCGGTCCAGACTGAGGCCGCTGGCCTCGATCGCCAGATGCAGGGTGTCGGCGAAGCCCCCGGCGGGGGCGGGCCGACCGCTGCCGCCCGGGCCGGGCGGTGCCGCCGCGGGCGTGGACGGGTCGGGACGCCGTCCGGCCGGTTTGAGTCGTGCCGCGTCCCCGGGGTGCTGTGAGCCCATACGGTTACCTTCCCCACCAAGCGAGTTCGGCGGGAGCGCTCCGGCGCCGGAGCGCGCCGTCAGCGGCTTCACCGAGCTGTGGGGAACCCTATGCACGGTCGAGAGGCTACGTCATCAGCCGGACGTATGACAGTGGTCACGGCAGGTGGACCGCAGGGTTATCGATCTGGTCTTCAGGGTCGAGCTGTAGGGCTTGGCGGCCTTCTTGGCGTCGAAGACCGGGATGCCCTTGAAGTTGTCGGCGGGCACGGCCGGGGTGTA
>NZ_JBFBIL010000072.1:0-35097 GCF_040685575.1 Kitasatospora sp. NPDC088351
CAAGACGCTCGGCTGGAATACCCCAGCCGAGCGTCTACGTGATCTACTCACCACCTAAAACCAAGTGGTGTTGCGACGACCCCTTGAACCCAAGCACGCCGGTGCGGAGGCGGGGCCCCTTCGCTTCTTCTAGCCCCAGGTGATCAGGCGCTTGGGGCGCTCCAGCAGTGCGGCCACGTCGGCCAGCACCCTGGAGCCGAGCTCCCCGTCCACCAGGCGGTGGTCGAAGGAGAGGGCCAGGGTGGTGACCTGACGCGGGACCACCTTGCCCTTGTGCACCCACGGCAGTTCCCGGACCGCCCCGAAGGCGAGGATGGCCGCCTCCCCCGGGTTGAGGATCGGGGTACCGGTGTCGACGCCGAAGACGCCGACGTTGGTGATGGTGACCGTGCCGCCCTGCATGTCGGCCGGCGAGGTCTTGCCCTGGCGGGCGGTGTCGATCAGCTCGCCGAGCGCCGCCGCCAGGCCCGAGAGGGTCTTGGCACCGGCGTCCTTGATGTTGGGGACGATCAGGCCGCGCGGGGTGGCCGCGGCGATGCCGAGGTTCACCTGGCCCTTGATCACGATCTCCTGGGCGGCCTCGTCCCACTGGGCGTTGATCTCGGGGTGCCGCTTGATCGCGGTCAGCAGCGCCTTGGCGACCAGCAGCAGCGGGCTGACCCGGATGTCCCGGCCCAGTTCGCCGCTCTCCTTGAGCCGCCGGACGAACCTCATCGTGCGGGTGACGTCGACCTGGACGAACTCGGTGACGTGCGGGGCGGTGAAGGCCGAGCTCACCATCGCCTGCGCGGTCGCCTTGCGGACGCCCTTGATCGGCACCCGGACGTCGCCCGAGCCGGACACGGACACCGGCTCGGCGGCGGCCACCGGGGCCGGCGCCTCGGCCGCTGCCGCCACCGCGGCGGCGGCCGACGCGTGGGCGTGCACGTCCTCGCGGGTGATCACACCGTCCGGACCGGTCGGGGTGACCGCGCGCAGGTCGATGCCGAGGTCCTTGGCGAGCTTGCGCACCGGCGGCTTGGCCAGCGGCCGGTCACCGGAGGGCTGCTCCGGCACCACCGGAACGGGCACGGGCACGGACACGGGCACGACGACCGCGGGAACCGGAACAGGAGCCGGGGCGATCACGGTGGTGGTGGTCGTCCGGCGGGCCCGGCGCTGACTGCCACCGGTCCGCGGGCCGTACCCGACCAGCACCTCACGCCGCTCCGGCTCCGCCTCGGCCGGTGCCGGTGCCGGCGCGGGGGCCGCGGGTGCGGCGGCGACGGCCGGTGCGGCGGCCCCGGCCTCACCGGCGACCGCGACCGAGATGATCACGGTGCCGACATCGACCGTCGCGCCCTCCGGGAAGAACAGCTGCTCGACGACCCCGTTGAAGGGGATCGGCAGCTCCACGGCGGCCTTGGCGGTCTCCACCTCGCAGACGACCTGGCCGTCCGTCACGGTGTCGCCGGGCTTGACGTACCAGCTGAGGATCTCGGCCTCGGTGAGGCCCTCGCCGACGTCGGGCATTCTGAACTCGCGGAGCGAGCGAACTTCGGTGGTCATCTTCGCTCCCCGGTTCAGTACGCGAGCGCGCGGTCGACGGCGTCGAGCACGCGGTCCAGGTCGGGCAGGAAGGCTTCCTCGACCCGGGACGGCGGATACGGCGCGTAGTAGCCGCCGACCCGCAGGATCGGCGCCTCCAGGTGGTAGAAGCAGCGCTCGGTGAGCCGGGCGGCCAGCTCGGCGCCCATGCCCAGGAAGACCGGCGCCTCGTGCACCACGATGCCGCGCCCGGTGCGCCTGACCGACTCCTCCAGGGCGGCGAAGTCCACCGGGGAGAGCGAGCGCAGGTCGACGACCTCCAGTCGGCGGCCGTCCTCCTCGGCGGCCGCGGCGGCCTCCAGGCAGACCTTGACCATCGGCCCGTACGCGATCAGCGTGGCGTCGGTACCGGGACGGACGATCCGGGCGTCGTGCAGCGCCAGGTCGGCGGCGGCGCCGACCTCGCCCTTGTCCCAGTACCGGCGCTTGGGCTCCAGGAAGACCACCGGGTCGTCCGAGGCGATGGCCTGGCGCAGCATCCAGTGCGCGTCGTGCGCGCTGGACGGGGTGACCACGCGCAGGCCGGCGGTGTGCGCGAAGTACGCCTCGTGCGACTCGCTGTGGTGCTCGACCGCGCCGATGCCGCCCGCGTACGGGATGCGGATGGTGACCGGGAGCTTCACGTGCCCGAGCGCCCGGGCGTGCATCTTGGCCAGCTGGGAGACGATCTGGTCGAAGGCCGGGTAGACGAAGCCGTCGAACTGGATCTCCACCACCGGGCGGTAGCCGCGCAGCGCCAGGCCGATCGCGGTGCCGACGATGCCGGACTCGGCGAGCGGGGTGTCGATCACCCGGCTCTCCCCGAAGTCCTTCTGCAGACCGTCGGTGATCCGGAAGACGCCGCCGAGCTTGCCGATGTCCTCGCCCATCAGGAGGGTCTTCGGGTCGTCCTCCAGCGACTTGCGCAGCGCCCCGTTGAGCGCCTTGGCGATGCTGAGCTGACCGGCCATCAGAGGTTCTCCCCCGCCTCGAAGGAGGCCGCGTACGCCACGTACTCGGCCCGTTCCTCATCGACCAGCGCATGCGGCTCGGCGTAGACGTGGTCGAAGATCAGGGTCGGGTCCGGGTCCGGCATACCGCGCACACCCTCGCGCACCCGCAGCCCCAGCTGCTCGCTCTCCGCCTCGACGGAGGCGAAGAACTCCTCGTCGGCCAGGCCCGCGCGGTCCAGGTGGGCCCGGAGCCGGGTGATCGGGTCCTTGGCCTTCCAGGCCTCGGTCTCCTCGGTGGGCCGGTAGCGGGTGGGGTCGTCGGAGGTGGTGTGCGCGCCCATCCGGTAGGTGAACGCCTCGATCAGCACCGGGCCGTTGCCGCTGCGAGCGTGGTCCAGCGCCCAGCGGGTCACGGCGAGGCAGGCCAGCACGTCGTTGCCGTCCACCCGGACGCCCGGGAAGCCGAAGCCGGAGGCGCGGCGGTACAGCGGGATCTTGGTCTGGGTGGTGGTGGGCTCGGAGATCGCCCACTGGTTGTTCTGGCAGAAGAACACCACCGGGGCGTTGTAGACCGAGGCGAAGGTGAAGGCCTCGTTGACGTCGCCCTGGCTGGAGGCGCCGTCGCCGAAGTACGCGATCACCGCGTCGTCGGTGCCGTCCTTGGTGATGCCCATCGCGTAGCCGGTGGCGTGCAGGGCCTGCGCGCCGATCACGATGGTGTACAGGTGGAAGTTCTTCTCGTTCGGGTCCCAGCCGCCGTGGTTCACGCCGCGGAACATGCCGAGCAGGTTCAGCGGGTCGACGTCGCGGCACCAGGCCACGCCGTGCTCGCGGTAGGTGGGGAAGGCGTAGTCGCCGGTGCGCATGGCCCGGCCGGAGCCGACCTGCGCGGCCTCCTGGCCGAGCAGCGAGGCCCACAGGCCGAGCTCGCCCTGGCGCTGCAGCGCGGTGGCCTCGGCGTCGAACCGGCGCACCAGCACCAGGTCGCGGTAGAGGGCGCGCAGCTCCTCCGGGGTGGTGGTGAGCGGGTAGTCCGGGTGCTCGATCCGCTCGCCCTCCGGGGTGAGCAGCTGTACGAGCTCCGGCTGGCCGTCCGTGCCCGTGGCGCGGAGGGTGTCAGGAACGCCGGGGGCCGCCTTCTTGCGAGCCCTCGCCGTGCTTTTGACGGTCACGTTCACTCCTCGGTCTGTCCGGCCGCCCGGGGTCGCCGGTGACCGGTCCGGTCACCGCCTCGCGGGGCGCGCGTGGGTGTGCGCACCGGCTGCAAGGCAGGTGGTGTTCCTGTTCCGACGGCGTCCCTCACGAGAACGTTACCCAGCGACAGCCCTTGGCGCGCTTGCGCTAGGACGTCCTAGTTGTTGGGCTTCCACAGCTGTCAAGGGTGCCGCGCACAGCTCGCCGTCGGATTGGTGGGGGTGGACGGACGGATGTGGCGCAGCTCTCAATTCGGTCGCCTTCAGGACACCAGCGCACGTTATCCGGGCGGAGCCCTGTACGTAAGGGGGTTACCGGCATCGATTTCGACCGCTCTGGCCTGATAACGATCCCGCGCCGGTTTGGACGGCAGGTCTTTCACAGGGTGATATGGGAGGCTTTGCACGTGACTGACAACGGACAAATCAGGGTATTCCTGCTCGACGACCACGAGGTGGTCCGGCGGGGCGTCCACGATCTCCTCTCGGTCGAGGACGACATCGAGGTGGTCGGTGAGGCCGGCACGGCGGCCGAGGCGCTGACCCGGATCCCGGCGGTCCACCCCGATGTCGCGGTGCTCGACGTCCGGCTGCCGGACGGCAACGGGGTCGAGGTCTGCCGCGAGATCCGCTCCCGGCTGCCGGAGATCAAGTGCCTGATGCTGACGTCGTTCTCGGACGACGAGGCGCTGTTCGACTCGATCATGGCGGGCGCCTCCGGGTACGTCCTGAAGGCGATCCGGGGCACCGACCTGATCGCCGCCGTCCGGGACGTGGCGGCCGGGAAGTCGCTGCTCGACCCGGTCGCCACCAGCCGGGTCCTGGCCCGCCTGCGCGACGGCGGCGAGAAGGAGGACGAGCGGCTGGCGCAGCTCACCAAGCAGGAGCGCCGGATCCTCGATCTGATCGGCGAGGGGATGACCAATCGCCAGATCGGCAACGAGCTGCATCTGGCCGAGAAGACGGTGAAGAACTACGTCTCCAGCCTGCTCGCCAAGATGGGCATGGAGCGGCGCACCCAGGCCGCCGCCTTCGTGGCCCGGCACCAGGCGGACCAGCAGCACTGATCCGATTCGGATACATAGCACTGATGGTTTGTCAAGGGCCCCCGCAAGGGGGCCCTAACCTCTGGCTGTGACTTTCAGCCAGACCCTCGCCTGCGCCCCGGCCCGCCCCGACCTCGCCGCACCGCCCATAGGGACCCTCAGCCCGCCCGTCCCCCACGCCGCCCTGGCCGAGGTCCTGCACCGCTACCGGGTGGGGCGGCTCCTGACCGCCGAGCCCGTCGCCGAGGGCCTGCTGAACCGGGGCTACCGGGTCACCACCGAGGCCGGGACGTACTTCCTGAAGTGCTACGTCGACGCCGCCACCGCCAACCGCCCGGCGATCACCGCGCACCACCGCGCGATGGCCGCGCTGCACGCCCTCGGGCTGCCGGTCGCTCCCCCGCTGGCCTGTGCCGAGCGGTCCGGGACGGTGGCCGCCTTCGGCGGCCGGCTGTTCGCGCTCTTCCCCTGGATCGATGGCCGACACCGGCACGGTACCGACCACACTCTCCCGCAGTGCGCCGCACTCGGCGCGCTCCTCGGCCGAGTGCACGGCGCACTGGACGATGTGTGCGCCCCCCTGAGCCAGCCCTCCGGCTACCGCAGCGCCGACCCGCTGGACAGCGCCCGGCTCGCCGCTGACCTGCGGCAGCGGGCCCGTGAGCACCACCCGTACGGCGAGCTGGACGCGCTGGTCGAACGGCGCCTCACCGAACGGCTGAACCTGCTCGCCGAGTACGCCCACCGTCGGCCCGCCCCCCAGGCCGCCCCGCCCACCGGCTGGACCCACGGCGACTTCCACGGGCTCAATCTGCTGCACAAGGACGGCCGGATCTCGGCGGTCCTGGACTGGGACAAGCTCGGCCCCCAGCCGCGCGCCGAGGAGGCCGTCCGCGCGGCCACCCTGCTCTTCAACGACCGGACCTCCGGGGTGCTCGACCTCGTCCGGGTCCGGCACTACTCACAGGCCTACCGGGCCACCGGGGCGGCCACCGCCGAGCACCTGGCGGCGGCGGTGCACCGGGTCTGGTGGGAGCGGCTGAACGACTTCTGGATGCTCCAGTGGCGCTACCAGCGGGCCGACCACCGGGCCGACCCGCTCTACCCCGCCTCGGCGGGCCAGCTGGCGTGGTGGTGCCAGGAGTACGAGCAGGTCCTGGACGCCTTCGCCAACTGACCCGGACGGCCGGGGCCCGGACAGCCAGGAAGCCCCGGGGGCGGGTCCGGAAGGTCCGGGCCCGCCCCCGGGGAGACCGGGGAGACCGGGGTCAGGGGCTCGGCGGCGCCGAGGCCCCCCCGGTGGCCGGCGCCGTCGGCTTGCCGCCCGAGGTCTGGGACGGCTGCGTGGACGGCGAAGGGCCGCCACCACTGGTCGGCGTACCGGTCGAGCTGGGCGTGGTGCTCGGCGACGGGGTGGACGTCGCCGACTTGGTGGTGGTGGGCGTGGGCGTCGGGGTCGGCGTGTGCTTGCCCGACGGCATGCTGGGCGCCTGGCTCATGTTGCCGCCGCCGCTGTTGTTGTTGTCGGTCGGCTGCTGCGGGCGCTTGGTGTTCTGGGCGGACGGGGCCGCGCTCGGGTTGGTGCCCGGCGTGGGGGTCACGGCTTCCGACGAACTGACCGCCGGGGCGGGCGTGGGAAGGTGCCCGTCCCGGTCCCCGGTGCCGCCGTTGCCGCCGCCGCTGAGCGCGAACGCGATGCCGACACTGGCCGCGACGACCACCGCCGCGGCGCCGGCCACCCAGCCCCACGGCCCGCGCCGCCGGCCGTGGCCGTGCCCGTCGTCGTCCCCGCCCGAACCGTCACCACCGTAGGAACCGCCGTAGGAACCGCCGACCGCCGGATAGGGCGACGCCGGGGTCTGCGGGCCGCCGGCCTGCTGGTACGGCAGCACCGCCGTCGGCTCACCGGGAGCGGCCGCGCCGTACGGCGCCGTGACGGCCGTCTCGCCGTCCGCGCCGACCATGGGGGTGGCCCCGCTGTGGCCCTGGCCGGCGGCCGCCAGCCCGGCGGCCGCGGCGCCGGCCGCCCAGGGGGCACCGGCCCCGTGCATCTCGCGCAGGGTGTGCTGGACGTGGGCGCGGAACTCGTCGGCGTCCTGGAACCGGTCGTCCGGGTTCTTGGCGAGCGAGCGCAGCACCATCGGGTCGAGCGCCACCGATACCCGGGGGTTGGCCTGGGACGGCGGCATCGGCGGGTCCTGGACGTGCTGGTAGACCACCGAGAGCGGGGTGTCGCCGGTGAACGGCGGGCGGAGCGTCAGCAGCTCGTAGAGCATGCAGCCGGCCGCGTACAGGTCGGAGCGGTGGTCGACCGGCTTGCCGAGGGCCTGCTCGGGCGAGAGGTACTGAGGGGTGCCCATGACCATGCCGGTCTGGGTCATGGTGCTGGCGGCGCCGGTCAGCGCCCGGGCGATGCCGAAGTCCATCACCTTGACCGCGCCGGTGGTCGTGATGATCACGTTGGCGGGCTTGATGTCGCGGTGCACGATGCCGTGCCGGTGGCTGTAGGCGAGCGCCTCCAGCACCCCCGCGATGATGATCAGCGCCTGGTCGACCGGCGGCGCCTCCTCGTCCACCAGCAGCTCGCGGACGGTCCGGCCCTCGACCAGCTCCATCACGATGTACGGCGTCGACTCCTCGCCGACGTGTTCCTCGCCGGTGTCGTAGACCGCGACGATCGAGTGGTGGTTGAGCGCCGCGACGGCGTGCGCCTCGCGGGTGAAGCGCAGCCGGGCGATGTCGTCCTGGGCGAGTTCGGGGCGGAGCAGCTTGACCGCGACGGTCCGGCCGAGCCGGACGTCCTGGGCGGCGAACACCTCGGCCATGCCACCGCGGCCGAGCCGGTGGGTCAGCCGGTAGCGGCCCTCACCCACCGTGCCGAGCGGGGCCGCGCTGCCCCGGCCGGGCGTGTGCGGGCCGCCGCCGACCGGGGGGAGCGCGGTGGTGGCGGCGTCGCTACCGGGTTCGGACACCTTCGGGGCCCCGCCGGTCTCGCCGGTCGTCCAGGCGCCGTCGTCGTCGTCCGGATGCTGCGTCTGTGCCATCGCTCCTCGCCCCGGGCCTTCGCTCGGATCGCGGTGCCCTGTCGCTTCGTGTCCCCGAACGCTACCGCCTTCGGCCTGCCCCTGTAGCACACCCGATCCCGGCGGACCGCGTCAGAGCAGGCCATTCCGGTCGGCCGGACCGTCCAGGCGCAACACGGCCGCGGTCCGCTCGGCACCGCGCGTGCCCGTGCCGGAACCGGCGTCCTTCTCCGCCCGGTTCACCACGATGGCGATGATGATGACCGCGAGCACGATCACACCGACGATGATGCCGATGATCACCAGGGCCGTGGAGCAGCCGTTGCCGCCGGACGCCGGGGCCGGCTGGAACGGCGGCGCCGGCATCGGCTGCGGGGTCTGGAACGCGGGCGGCGGCGTCTGGAAGGCCGGCGGCGGCGTCCGGTACTGCTGCGGGAACGGCTGCGGGGTCTGCGGGGCCTGCGGCTGCGGGGTCTGGAACGCGGGCGGCGGGGTCCGGTACTGCTGCTGGAACGGCTGCGGCGTCTGCGGGGCCTGCGGCGCGGCGTGCGCCGAGCGCGGACCGTCGGTGATCACCAGCGGCGTGCTCGCGGCCAGCTGGTGGCCGCCGCCGCCCTTCTCGGCCGCGATCAGCCGCTCGGCCTCGTCGCGCATCGCCGCCGCGCTCGGGAAGCGGTGCGCCGGGTCCTTGCGCAGCGCCGTCGCGACGAACGCGTCCACCGCCGGGCCGACCGAACGGTTGAGGGAGGACGGCGCCGGCGGCTCCTCCTGCACGTGCTTGTAGGCGATCGAGAAGGCCGAGTCGCCGTCGAAGACCAGTTGGCCGGTGAGCATCTCGAAGAACATCACGCCGACCGAGTAGAGGTCGGAGCGGGCGTCCACCGGCTTGCCGAGGGCCTGCTCGGGCGAGAGGTACTGCGGGGTGCCGACCACCATGCCGGTCTGGGTCATCGACGTCACACCGGACTCCAGCGCCCGGGCGATGCCGAAGTCCATCACCTTGACGACGCCCTTGCGGTCGAACATGACGTTGCCCGGCTTGATGTCACGGTGCACCAGGCCCTGGTCGTGCGAGGCCTCCAGCGCGTTCAGCACGCCGACGACGGCCTTCAGCGCGTCCTCGGTGGGCATCGCACCGTACTGCGCGACCGACTCGTTGATCACATCGCGCAGGCCCTTGCCGTCGACCAGCTGCATCACGATGAACGGCGTGGTCGAGCCGTCCGGGCCGACGTCCTCGCCGCTGTCGTAGACCCGGACGATGTTCTCGTGCTCCAGCCGGGCCACCGCCTGCGCCTCGCGGCGGAAGCGCTCCTTGAACGACGCCTCGTGGCCCAGCTCGGCGTGCATGCTCTTCAGCGCGACCTGCCGGCCCAGCACGTTGTCGTACGCGAGGTGCACGGAGGCCATGCCGCCCTCGCCCAGCAGCCGCTGCAGCACGTACCTGCCGTTGCCCAGGGAGAAGCCCTCGACCGCCGCGTTGCCGTGCTCGCTCATGGTCCTCTGCTCCCCCTCGGTGCGGCCGTGCCGCCGCGACCGTGACGTTCGGTCTCGTCCGTGCGTGGTCGGGCCCGGCCCGCTGGCCTGCCCGGCCCCCGTCGCGGCGTTCGCCGGGCCTGCGACAGGGGCCAGGGTATCGGCTCGCCACGACGGTGATCGGCACCGGGCCGACCCTCCGTCCGGGCCGCGAGCCCTTACCCATCGGTAGTGCGTGAACCGGTCCGCCCGGTGCCGCGTCGTGCCGGTACGTCCGGCACCGGGCGCCCCGGCCGACGTGCGGCGGCCGGCCTACAGGTACGGGCCGGAGCGGATGCCGCGGCCCTCGCCGGGCTCGTCGTCCTCCAGATCACCGCCGTGCAGGCCGGGCGGCAGCGCCCGCCGCATCTGCTCCAGCTGCGCCCGCGCCGCCATCTGCTGGGCGAACAGCGCGGTCTGGATGCCGTGGAACAGCCCCTCCAGCCAGCCCACCAGCTGGGCCTGCGCGATCCGCAGCTCGGCCTCGGTCGGGATGCTGTCCTCGGTGAACGGGAGCGACAGCCGCTCCAGCTCGGCGACCAGCTCGGGGGCCAGACCGAGCTCCAGCTCCTTGATGGAGCTGGCGTGGATGTCCTTCAGCCGGGCGCGGCTGGCCTCGTCGAGGGGAGCCGCCCTGACCTCCTCCAGCAGCTGCTTGATCATGCTACCGATCCGCATGACCTTGGCGGGCTGCTCCACCATCTCGGTCACCGGGAGTTCGCGCGGTCCGTCGCCGTCGTCCCCGGTCGAGGCGGTGAACCCCTGGCCCACCGGCAGCCCGTCCGGTCCGACGATCAGCACCTTCTGGCCGTCCTGCGACTGCCCGCCCGCGGACTGGTACAGCTCGTGCGACGAGCGCTCGTTCATCGGATTCGTCATGAACAACATTCTCTCTCACTGGGGTTGGTCGGGCGGAAGCCCCCGGCCGCACCACCACCGGCCGCTCCGGCCCGCCGGGCACGACGGTACGCCCGTACGCGGCGGGCCGGTATCCGTACGCGTACTCAGTCGGCGAGGCGGGCCGGCGGGAACGGCGCCCGCGGAGCCGCCCGGCCCGCCGGCCCGCGCGGGGTTCAGCCCTTGCGCAGCCGCAGGCCTATCAGGCCCAGGCCGCAGCCGATCAGGCCGAGGCCGGCGCCCAGCGGCAGCTGGAGCGTGGAGGCGTCGCCCCAGTGGGCGGGTACGGCGGCCGGGCCGACCGCGACGGGCTGTCCGGCGGCCACCGTCGCGCTGTCGAGCGCGGTGGCGCCGTCGGCCGGGGCCGGGGCGTCCGGCGTGCCGGGGTCCGCGTCCGAGGCGGGCGGAGCGGTCTCGGCGGACCGGTCCGGCACCTGCGCCCCCGGCTGCCCGGCGGGCTGCTCCGGGGCCTGTTCCGCAGCCTGCTCCGGGGCCTGTTCCGGGGCCTGCTCCGAGGTCCGGCCGGGAACGGAGCCCGGGGCGGACCCGGGAACGGAGCCCGGGGCGGACCCGGGAACGGCATCCGGAGCGGAGTCGGGGGCCTGCTCGGCGGCGGCCTCGGCACGCTCGGGCGCCGAGGCGGGCCGGTGCCGGTGCCCGGCCGCGTCCCGGTCGGCCCAGAACCTGCCCCCGGCCGGCCGGGGGCGCCCCGTCCCGTGCTGCGGGGGTACGGCCGCCGGAGAGGACGTGGCGCTCTGCCGCTCGGCGGGGCCGGGGTCCGGTTCCGCGCTCGCGGCCGCCGCGGCCGCCGGGGAATGCGACGCGGGGGAACGCGACATCGAAAAACGTGGCGACGACGGCGGTGTCCCCCCGGCCCGGGCCTCGGGACCGGCGCTGGTGGCCGCCCCCCGGGGTCCGACCGGGTGCGGCCAGGCAGCGGCCGCGGCGAGCGGCACGACGGCCAGCGGCAGGGCCAGCCCGAGCACCACCGCCGCCAGCAGTCGCTGCCCGCGGAGGGCGCCGCGACGGCGCGGGCGCCGGCCGGCAGAGGAGAGGGAGTAGCCGTGGGACGGTGTGGCGGGCAGCGGCCCGAGAAACGCGTTCGAAGATGCGGCCACGGTCGGAGGTCCTTCCGACGGCCGACCGCGCACAGGCGGGGTCGGCGGCGGGACAGCTCCGCACCAGCCTCACACAATCCGACCATCCGGGCATTTCGAACAGCCGTACACCAACCGCCGCACCGTCGCCGGCCCCGCTCAGGCCCGCAGGACCACCTTGCCGACCTGCTCGCCGTTCTCCAGCACCCGGTGCCCGGCGGCGGCCTCGGCCAGGGGCAGCACCCGGTCGATCACCGGCTTCACCACCCCGGCCTCGACCAGCGGCCAGACGTGCTCGCGCACCGCCGCCACGATCGCCGCCTTCTCCGCCAGCGGCCGGCCGCGCAGGTTGGTGGCGATCACCGCGCCGCGCTTGCGCAGCAGGGTGTTGAGGTTGATCTCGCCCTGCACACCGCCCTGCAGCCCGATGATCACCAGCCGGCCGTTGACCGCCAGCGCGTCCACGTTCCGCTGGAGGTACCTGGCGCCCATGATGTCCAGGATCACGTCCGCCCCGGCGCCGCCGGTGGCCTCCCGGAGCACCTCGACGAAGTCCTGCTCGCGGTAGTCGATCGCGATGTCGGCGCCCAGCTCGGTGCACCGGGCCAGCTTCGCGGCGCTGCCCGCCGTCACCGCCACCCGGGCGCCGACCGCCTTGGCCAGCTGGATCGCCAGCGTCCCGATGCCGCTGGCCCCGCCGTGCAGCAACACCGTCTCGCCCGGCCGCAGATGGGCGACCAGGAAGATGTTGGACCAGACCGTCGCGGCGACCTCCGGCAGCGCGGCGGCCTGTTCCGGGCTCAGCCCCTTCGGCACCGGCAGCAGCTGCCCGGACGGCACCGCGACCCGCTGCGCGTAGCCGCCGCCGGCCAGCAGTGCGCAGACCTCGTCGCCGACCGCCCAGCCGGCCACGCCGGGCCCGAGGGCGACGATCCGCCCCGAGCACTCCAGCCCGGGATAGGGCGAACTGCCGGGCGGCGGATCGTAGAAGCCCTGCCGCTGGAGCAGGTCGGCCCGGTTGACCGCGGTCGCCGCCACCTCGACCAGGACCTCGCCCTCGCCGGGCACCGGATCGGGCACCTCGGCCCAGACCAGCGCCTCGGGCCCGCCGGGTTCGGGAATCGTCATCGCATACATGCCCCGAAGCTACTGCGTACCGGCCCCGGTCGGGGGTGCGCCCCGCTCAGCCGGCCAGGCCCTGCAGCACCTCGGCGCCCGGAAGTCGGGCCAGCGCCCAGCCGGGCAGGATCAGCTTGCCGCGCCGCCGCCCGCTGCCCACCAGGACGTAGGGCGCCTCGGCGACCGCCGCGTCGATCAGCAGCGGCCAGCCGGCGGGCAGCCCGACCGGGGTGATGCCGCCGTACTCCATGCCGGTCTCCGCAACCGCCGCGTCCATCGGCGCGAACGAGGCCTTGCGCGCGGCCAGGTGCCTGCGGACGGCCTTGTTGACGTCCACCCGGGTGTGCGCGAGCGCCAGACAGGCGGCGAGCGCGGTCTCCCCGCCGCGCTTGGCGGCGACCACCACGCAGTTGGCGGAGGCCTCCAGCGGTGCGTCGTAGGCCTCGCAGAAGACCGCGGTGTCGGCCTTCTCCGGGTCGGTGTCCACATACAGCACGGCCCGGGCCGCCTCCCGGGCGTCCCAGTCCGCGAGGGCGGCGGCCACCGGCCCGGCGAGGAGGCCACCGGCCTCCAGCGCCGGGGCGACCGACTCGAACGTGCCGAAGGGTGCTCGTGGTTGTTCACTCATGGCACGGACTGTAGCGAAGCGCCCGGACCGGCCGGATCCGCCCGCCGGCGGTGCTCACTTGATGACGATCAGCCGGTCGGTGAGCTGGAGCACGGCGGCCTCCGGCTCGGTGTAGTTGATCACCCGCCGACCGCGGACCACCGCGACCACCAGGTCCGCGCAGTCGCGCGGGCCGTGCCCGGCCTCGGCCCGGGTGACGGGGCGCTCGATCACGTCCAGGCCGTTGCCGTAGGTGAGCAGGTCCTCCATCACCGCGCCCGCGTGCGGGCTGACCATCGACATCCCGAGCAGTCGGCCCGCCGAACTGGAGCTGGTCACCACCACGTCGGCGCCGCTCTGCCGCAGCAGCGGCGCGTTCTCGTCCTCCCGCACGGCCGCCACCACGGTGGCCCCCTTGTTGAGCTGACGCGCCGTCAGAGTGACGAGGACGGCGGTGTCGTCCCGCTCCGGGGCCACCACCACCCGGGCGGCGGTGGGCAGTCCGGCGCGCAGCAGGGTGTCGGTGCGGGTGGCATCACCCACCACGCCCACCAGACCGTTCCGGGCGGCCTGGTCGATCACCTTGCGCTGCGGGTCGACGACCACGATCTCGTCCTTGGACACCCCCTGGCCGATCAGGGTGTCGACCGCGCTGCGGCCCTTGGTGCCGTACCCGATCACGACGGTGTGCTCCCGCACGGTGGACCTCCAGCGGTTCAACCGCCACTGCTGGCGGGTGCGTTCGGTGAGCACCTCGAGCGTGGTGCCGACCAGGATGATCAGGAAGAGCACGCGCAGCGGGGTGATCACGAGGATGTTGGTGAGCCGGGCGCTGTCGCTGAACGGCGTGATGTCGCCGTACCCGGTGGTGGAAAGCGTCACGGTGGCGTAGTACGCGGAGTCCAGGAAGCTCAGCCCGCCACCGGCGTTGTCGTTGTAGCCGTCCCGGTCCAGCCAGACGATCACGGTGGTGACCACCAGCACGGCGAGCGCCAGCAGCAGTCGCGAGCCGACCTGCCGGACCGCGGGCTCGGACCGCCGGGCGGGCAGGACGACACCGGCGTCCGCCCAGGGCTCGGTACCGGGGGCGGGCGCGCCCAGCCGGGACAGACGGCCGCGGCGGGTGCTCACGGGACCTCCAGGAGTTCGACGGCGGTGCCGGCCGCCACCCCGCCGGGCGGCACCACGGCGAGCGCCTCGGCGCGGGCCAGGCCGCGCAGCATCGCGGGCCCGTCGAAGGACAGCGGGACGGCGCCGCTCACGGTACGGCGGACCGGCAGCAGCCGGGTGTCCACCGGGTGACCGGCCAGATCGACGGCGGCGGGTGTGACGGCCGGTTCGCCCGCGACCCGGCCGCTGCGGGCGTACAGCAGTGGCAGGGCGAGCGTGACGACGCCGGCCACCGCGGCCAGCGGGTTGCCGGGCAGTCCCACCAGGTGGCGGCCGCCGGGGAGTTCGGCGAGCAGCATCGGGTGCCCGGGGCGGACGGCGACGCCGTCCACCAGCAGCCGGGCACCGGCCGCGGCGAGGGCCTGGTGCAGGAAGTCGACCGGACCGGCGGCGGTCCCGCCGGTGGTGACCACCACATCGGCGGTGGAGTGCCGGACGGCGTCCCGGAGCAGACCGAAGTCGTCCCGGACGGCGCGGGGTTCACCCGTCTCGGCCCCGGCCGCCCGCAGCCAGGGCGGCAGCAGCGGGCCGAGCGCGTCCCGGACCCGGCCGGGCAGCGGTGGTCCGGAGTCCAGCAACTCATCTCCCAGAACGAGCAGTTCGACCACCGGACGACTGCGGACGGCCAGCCGGTCGTGACCACAGGCGGCGGCCAGGCCCAGGACGGCCGGGCCGACCGGGGTGCCGGCGGCGAGCAACTCCTCGCCCCGGTGGCACTCCTGGCCGCGCGGACGGACGTCCTGGCCGGTCGTCAGCGATCCCGGGGTGCGGTCGTGCAGCAGCACCCCGTTCCGCTCACCGTGCTCACGGCGGAGCACCGCCGTCGCACCGGGCGGAAGCTGGGCGCCGGTGGCGATCTCGACGGCGGCGCCGTCGGCCAGCGGCAGCACGGCCGCCTGCCCGGCCAGCAGCCGGCCGGCGACCCGCCACGGGCCCGGCCCGGCGACGGCCCAGCCGTCCATCGCGGAGGTGTCGAAGGCCGGCAGGTCGGTGAGCGCGGTGAGCGGTTCGGCGAGGGTGTGGCCGAGCGCCCGCCCGAGCCCGAGGCTGAGCGGCGGCAGCGGACACCGCCCGGCCCGGCGGGCGCGCTCACGGGCCTGCGGCCACGTCAGGATGCCCGGCCCGGCGGGCGCGCCGGTGCCGGAGGGCGTGCCGGCCACGATGGTCTCCTCGACGGTGTTCACGGCTGTCCCGACTCGTCCGGTGCCGTCCAGCGCCCGGCGAGCGCCGCGGTCCGCCGGGCGGCCTCGGCGACGGCCTCCGGGCCGCCGCCCCGCTGCGCGGCCGCGTAGCCGACCAGGAAGGCGGTCAGCGGTGCGGCCGGCCGGGCCACCCCGTGCGCGACCACCCGGGCGAGGTCGAGCAGTCCGGGGACGTCAACGTCCAGGTCGATGCCCAGGTCGGCCCGGACCTCGGCGATCCAGTCATCCAGCGTGCGCTCCATGGGCCCCATGCTGCCTGATCTCGGGTTTCCCCGGGATGTTTGCCCGGTGGGCGACGCGCGTCGTTTCGCTCACGCCGTCGTTCCGCCCTGAACCGGGCCGACCTCCCGCCGACGGGCCCGTTCCAGGTCCTCCCAGGTGTCGCAGTCCTCGGTGACGCCGTCCGGGTCCGCCAGCCGCAGGGTGCGCAGCCCGCCGGTCAGCCGGCGCAGCGGCAGTCCGGCGGGGTCGCCGACGGCGGCCAGCGCGGTGCGCAGAGCGGCCGCGCGGTAGGCGGCGGCGAGCGGCTGGTCGCGGCCGGCCCGGTCCACCAGGACGGCCGCCCCGGTGTCCGGTCCGGCCCCGGTGAGGGCGGTGACCAGGCGGTGCACGGTCCGCCCGTCGAGGAACGGCAGGTCGGCGGCGAGCAGCAGCACCACCTCGGCCGTGGTCTCGGCGAGGCCGGCCGCGACGGCCGCGACCGGGCCGCCACCGGGCGGCTGCTCACGGGTCCAGCGCACCCCGGTGCGGGCGGTGGAGCGTGCGGGGCCGACCACCACGGTGGTACGGGCGTCCGCGCAGGCGGCGAGCACCCGGTCGAGCAGGGTGGCCGCACCGACGGTCAGGCCCGGTTTGTCGGCACCGCCGAGGCGCCGGGCGGCCCCGCCGGCCGGAACGATCGCGTCGTACGGCGTCATGCCGTCAGTATCCCGCCCTAGTCGGCCGGCTCTTCCGCTCCCCCCGGGGCGTCCGCCGCCGGCTCCTCCCCCGCCGGGTCCGCCGGGGCGCCCGCCCGGGCCGTGTTGGCGGCGGCGCTCAGCTCCAGGATGGCCGGCAGGGTCAGCTCCCCGTACCGCTCGCTCATCGCGCCGACCAGCGCCTCCGGGTCGTCCGGGTGCTCGGCCAGCAGCCGGTCGAAGTCCTGCAGGTACTCACCGGTGAAGGCGAGCACCCGGGCCGCCTCGTCGCCCTGTTCGGGCGCCCGGTGGCCGGCGATCACCCGCTCCGCGCCGAGTCCGGCGATCCGCCCGAGGTTGCCCGCCCACGCGGTCCGCTGCCCGGGGGTGGTGTCGGCGGTCCAGACATGGGTGCCGTTGTAGACGAAGTCCCCGGCGATCACCGTCCGGATGCTGGGGACGTGGACCACCGTGGAGGCGCCGCAGTCGCCCTGGCCGAGCAGCAGCACCGGGATCACCTGGCGGTCGATCATCAGCGGCTGGGGCAGCAGCGGGGCGGGCACCAGCGGATGGTCGGGGATGTCGTCGCCGTACACCGGCTTCCACTGGGCGACCTTGGCGGCGGCGGTGCGCAGGATGCCGTCCACCACCGGCGGCGCGGCCAGCAGCTGCGCCTCGGGGAAGAGCCGCAGCACCTCCTCGGCGCCGAAGTAGTGGTCGGGGTGCTGGTGGGTGATCACGATGGCGAGCAGCCGGCGGCCCTTGCCGGCCACCCACTCGGCGAGCTCCCGGCCCGCGCTGCGGGTCAGCTGGGCGTCCACCAGGATCGCCGTGCGCTCACCGAGGATCAGTGTGGAGGTGGCGAAGAAGGCCGACTCGGGGCCGGTGAAGACGGCGGTCTCCAGGGGCCGGACGGGCGGGGCCGGCACGGCGCCCGCGGCCTCGGCAGCCTCCGCGTCCGCACGCTCCGCGCCGGCGCTCTCCTCGGGCGGGGACGACGTCACTGGCTGCTCCCTCTGGTCGGCGGTCGGATTCCCTGCGCCCTACAGCATGGGAGTACGACCCGCCGAATGCGCGGAAGGCGCGCCCGGCGGGGCGCGCCTTCCCGACTGCTCGTACGGAGCGGTCAGCCCCTGCCGGTGCTCAGCGCCGGCCGGCGGTCAGCCGGGCCATCCGGTCGGCGACACCCCAGGAGGTGACGCGCCAGAGTGCCTCGATCACGATGCCGCGGCTCATCTTGGAGGCGCCCAGCTCGCGCTCGACGAAGGTGATCGGGACCTCGGCCACCTTGAAGCCGGCCTTCACCGTCCGCCAGGCCAGGTCGACCTGGAAGCAGTACCCGGCCGAGGCGACCTCGTCCATCCCCAGACCGAGCAGCGTCTCCTTGCGGAACGCCCGGTAGCCGCCGGTGACGTCCCGGATCGGCACCCCCAGCATCAGCCGCGAGTAGGTCGAGCCGCCGCGCGAGAGCAGCAGCCGTGACTTCGGCCAGTTCACCACCCGGCCGCCCGGCACCCAGCGCGAGCCCAGCACCAGGTCGGCGCCGCGCAGCGCGCCCAGCAGCCGGTCCAGCTCCTCGGGCTGGTGCGAGCCGTCCGCGTCCATCTCGACCAGGACGTCGTAGCCCTGGTCGATGCCCCAGCGGAAGCCCGCCAGGTAGGCGGCGCCCAGGCCTTCCTTGCCCTTGCGGTGCAGGACGTGCACGTGCGGGTCGTCGGCGGCCAGCTTGTCGGCCAGCTCCCCGGTGCCGTCCGGGCTGTTGTCGTCGGCCACCAGGACATGTGCCTCGGGCACGGAGGCCCGGACCCGTCCGACGATCCGCTCGACGTTCTCCGCCTCGTTGAACGTCGGAATGATCACCAGCACCCTGCCGAGATCAGCAAAACTCTGCTGGTTCACGGTCACGTACAAACCTCTCGGCCGGTGGCGGGGACCAGTCACCGTTGCCCGCACTCTGAAACGCAGCCCCGGTCGGCATCCCGCCGACGTGGCAACCACGGTGGAAACCACTGCGTCCTGGCATCCTACTACCGCGTCTCCCGACCACCGGTACGACTGCGGCACTCCCCGGGTACGCCCGTCGTTTCCCTGCTGACGGCACCGGTCGGCTAGGGTCGATGCCCAGCCTTTGCCCGGACCGCCCGCAACGCCGGGGCCGTCTCCCGGCGATCCGGCACACCCGCCACAGCAGCAGAGGAGCAGGACCGCGCGCATGGACAGGCTCGTCAACACTGTCCGCCCGTACGCCTGGGGGTCGGTCACCGCAATCCCCGCGCTGCTCGGACGGGAACCCACCGGCGAACCGCAGGCCGAGCTGTGGATGGGCGCCCACCCCGGCGCCCCCTCCCGCGCCGACCGGGGCGACGGACCCCGCCGGCTCGACGAGTTGATCGCCGCCGATCCCGAGGGCGAGCTGGGTGCGGCCACCGTCGCCCGGTTCGGCCCCACGCTGCCGTTCCTGTTCAAGGTCCTCGCCGCCGGTATCCCGCTCTCCATCCAGGCCCACCCCACCCTCGACCAGGCCCGGGCCGGGTTCGCCGCGGAGAACGCCCTCGGCCTCCCGCCGGACGCCCCGGAACGCAACTACCGCGACGCCAACCACAAGCCCGAACTCATCTGCGCGCTCGACGAGTTCGACGGCCTCTGCGGCTTCCGCCCGCCGGCCGGGGCGGCCGCCCTGCTGGCCGGGCTGAAGGTGCCCGCGCTCGACCCGCTGATCGCCCTGCTGCGCACCGGCACCGAGTCCGAGGCGCTGCGCCGGACCCTGGCCGCCGTCCTCACCATGGCCGACGCCGACGCGGCCGCCGCCGTCCGGGACACCGCCGAGGCCGTGGACAAGGCGGCCGCCGACGACCCCGCCGGGCCGTACGCGCCGTACACCCGGATCGCCCGCGACTTCCCCGGCGACCGCGGCCTGATCGCCGGCCTGCTGCTCAACCACATCCGGCTCCGCGCGGGCCAGGCGCTCTACCTCGGCGCGGGCGTTCCGCACGCCTATCTGCACGGCATCTGCGTCGAGTTGATGGCCAACTCCGACAATGTGCTGCGGGCCGGGCTCACCCCCAAGCACATCGACGTCCCCGAGCTGCTGAAGGTGGTCGGCTTCACCGCCGGCGCCCCCGAGGTGCTGCGGCCGGAACCGGTCGCCGGCACCCCCGGCGAGGAGCTGTACCCCGTCCCGATCGACGAGTTCCGGCTCTCCCGCTTCGTCCTGGACGGCCGGGACCGGCTGGTCGACGGCCGTACCCCGCAGATCCTGCTCTGCACCGCCGGCACCGCCCGGCTGACCGCCGCCGACGGCACCGCGCTGGACCTGACCCGCGGCGGGTCGGTCTTCCTGCCCGCCGCCGGCACCGGCACCGTGCTGTCCGGCGCCGGCGCGACGGTCTTCCGCGCCACCGTCACGCTCTGAAGCGCTCCGGGCCACTCCCGGATCCGCAGGCCCGCGACGGCTTGCAGGGCCCGGTTTCCCGGGCCGGCGCCGCCGGACGTGCGGCAGCCACCGTGTCGTCGGTCCAGATCATCGGGGGGCGGTTCCGTCCGGGTGCGGCGACGGGTTCCTCGCCGGGCGTAAACGGTCGGCGAGGGAACATGCCGGCGTACCGGGACCTGCACGGGTCTCCGTCAGTCCCTCGTCATGTCGACGAAGCGCGAGTAATGCCCCTGGAAGGCAACGGTGATGGTGGCGGTCGGGCCGTTTCGGTGCTTGGCGACGATCAGGTCGGCCTCGCCCGCGCGCGGGGACTCCTTCTCGTAGGCGTCCTCGCGGTGGAGCAGGATGACCATGTCGGCGTCCTGCTCGATCGAGCCGGATTCACGCAGGTCGGAGACCATCGGCCGCTTGTCGGTGCGCTGTTCGGGACCACGGTTCAGCTGGGAGAGCGCGATCACCGGCACCTCCAGCTCCTTGGCCAGCAGCTTCAGGTTTCGCGACATGTCCGAGACCTCCTGCTGGCGGTTCTCGGCCCGGCGCGAGCCACCGGACTGCATCAGCTGGAGGTAGTCGATGACCACCAGCCTGATGTCGTTGCGCTGCTTGAGCCGACGGCACTTGGCGCGGATCTCCATCATCGACAGGTTCGGCGAGTCGTCGATGAACAGCGGCGCCTCGCTGACGTCCGGCATCCGGCGGGCGACCCTGGTCCAGTCGTCGTCCGTCATGTTGCCGGAGCGCATGTGGTGCAGCGCCACCCGTGCTTCGGCCGAGAGCAGACGCATGGCGATCTCGTTGCGTCCCATTTCGAGCGAGAAGATCACGCTCGGCAGCTTGTTCTGGATCGAGCAGGCCCGGGCGAAGTCCAGTGCCAGGGTGGACTTACCCATGGCCGGGCGGGCCGCGATGACGATCATCTGCCCGGGGTGCAGGCCGTTGGTCAGCTGGTCGAAGTCGGCGAAGCCGGTCGGCACACCGGACATCTGGCCGTTGCGGGAGCCGATCGCCTCGATCTCGTCGAGGGCGCCCTCCATGATGTCGGAGAGCGGCGCGTAGTCCTCGTTGGTGCGCTGCTCGGTGACGGCGTAGATCTCCGCCTGGGCGGCGTTGACGATCTCGTCGACGTCGCCCTCGGCGGCGTAGCCCATGCCGGCGATCCGGGTACCGGCCTCGACCAGGCGGCGCAGCACCGCGCGCTCGTGGACGATCTCCGCGTAGTACTCGGCGTTGGCGGCGGTCGGAACGGAGTTGACCAGGGTGTGCAGATAGCCCGGGCCGCCGACCCGGGTCAGCTCGCCGCGCTTGGTCAGCTCGCCGGCCACGGTGATCGGGTCGGCCGGCTCGCCACGGGCGTAGAGGTCGAGGATCGCGCCGTGGATCAGCTCGTGCGCGGGCCGGTAGTAGTCGGCCGGCTTGAGCACCTCGACCACGTCGGCGATGGCGTCCTTGGAGAGCAGCATGCCGCCGAGGACGGACTGCTCGGCCGCGAGGTCCTGCGGGGGGACGCGCTCGAAGCCGTCCACGGCCTCGGAGCGCTCGCCCTCGTCCTGACGCTGCTTGCCGCCCTTCTGGAAGCCTCCGCCCGAGCCCTTGCCGCCCTGGAACCCGCCGCCCTTCTGGAAGCCGCCACCCTGGCCGCCGCCCTGGCCGTTGCCCCGACCGCGGGAGACCGGGAGCCGGTCGCCGGGGCCGTCCGGGAAGGGCGTGTCGGCGAAGGCACCGGCCGGGAAAGGGTCGTCAGCGGTCTGCCAGTCATCCTCCGGCGGCGGGGCGTCGTGGTCGTCGTACTGGGGGCCGGTCACGCGTGTTCCCCGATCAGCGAGTGGTGCGAGTTGGAGCGGGCCTTGCCGGTGGCTGGGTGGAGCGGAGCCGCGTCCCTCTTTCTACGCCACCGGGCCGACATATCGGACGCCGGGGCGGATGGGAGTGTCGGCCGGGTGACCCACGCTAAGGCGCCGGGCTCCGTTCAGCCAAGGTGGTTATCCACAGGGGGTGTGGACGACGGGCCCCAGGCTGTGGAGAAGTGCCGCAAACCTGTGGACGCCCCTGTGGAAAGGTCTGTGGATAACCAGACAATCCATCCACCGTCAACCCGCTGACCTGGGAGTACCTCACCCCGGGGCTGTGCATGAGAAATTCTTCACACACGGCCGGGTGGCCATGGACACACACCGGCCCGACGCGGTCGCTCAAGATTTCGAGTAATAGGCCAAACCCACTGGCAGTCATTACCTGTGGATGAGTAGCCTTGGGCGCATGACCGCCCCCACCACCGACCGCCGCCGGCACGACCGGGAGATCCTCGCTCTCGCGGTCCCGGCCTTCGGCGCCCTGGTCGCCGAGCCGCTCTTCCTGATGGCCGACTCGGCGATCGTGGGCCACCTCGGCACCCCGCAGCTGGCCGGTGTCGGCGTCGCCTCGGCCGCGCTCACCACCGCCACCGGGGTGTTCGTCTTCCTCGCCTACGCCACCACCGCGGCGGTCGCCCGCCGGATCGGCGCCGGGGACCGCCGGGCCGCCGTCCAGCAGGGCATCGACGGAATCTGGCTCGCCCTGGCACTCTCCGTGGGCGTGGTCGCCCTGACCCTGCTGCTGGCACCCTGGGTGGCCGATGTCCTGGGCGCCTCGGACACCGCGGCGCCCCATGCCGTCACGTATCTGCGCATCAGCGCGCTGGGCATCCCGGCGATGCTGATGGTGATGGCCGCCACCGGCGTGCTGCGCGGACTCCAGGACACCCGGACGCCACTGCTGGTGGCGGTCGCGGGCTTCGCCGCCAACCTCGGCCTGAACATCGGCCTGGTGTACGGCGCCGGGCTCGGCGTGGCCGGCTCGGCCTGGGGCACGGTGCTCGCGCAGACCGGGATGGCCGCCGTCTACCTGGTCGTGGTGGTGCGCGGGGCCCGTCGGGAGCAGGCCTCGCTGCGACCGGACGCGACCGGGATCCGGGCCTGCGCCCGGGCCGGCGGTCCGCTGATGGTCCGCACCCTGAGCCTGCGCGCGGTCCTGATGATCGCCACCGCGGTGGCCGCCCGGCTGGGCGACGACGAGGTGGCCGCGCACCAGATCGCCATGACGCTGTTCAGCTTCCTGGCCTTCGCGCTGGACGCGATCGCGATCGCCGGCCAGGCCATCATCGGGCGCTACCTGGGCGCCGAGGACGTACCGGGGGCGAAGGCGGCCACCCGGCGGATGGTCGAGTGGGGCGTCGGCTCCGGTCTGGTGCTCGGCCTGCTGCTGGTGGCGGCCCGGCCGCTGTACGTCCCGCTGTTCACCCCCGACCCGGCGGTGCAGGCCCAGCTGAACACCGTCCTGCTGCTGCTCGCGCTCTGCCAGCCGGTCTCCGGTCTGGTCTTCGTCCTGGACGGGGTGCTGATGGGCGCAGGGGACGGCCCGTACCTGGCCTGGGCGATGCTCGCCACCCTGGCGGTCTTCGCACCGGCGGCCCTGGCCGTACCGGCGCTCGGCGCCGGGCTGGCCGGGCTCTGGTGGGCGATGAACCTGTTCATGCTGGTCCGCGGGGTCTTCCTGGGCCGGCGCGCCCGCGGCGGCAAGTGGCTGGTCACCGGCGCCGTCCGGGCCTGAGCCGAACGGCGCCGGCCCGCGTCCGGCCGGACCAGGCCCGGAAACGACCGAGGGCCGGTCTCCCCCGGAACGGAGGAGACCGGCCCTCGGGCCACTGCTACGGAACTCAGGCAGCGACGACGGCGACGTCGAGGTTGGCCTGGACGTCGGCGTGCAGCTTGACCGAGACCTTGTGGGTGCCCACGGTCTTGATCGGCGAAGCGATCGCGACGGCGCGCTTGTCCACGGCCGGGCCGCCGGCGGCCTTGATGGCCTCGACGACGTCGGACTGGGTCACCGAGCCGAACAGACGGCCGGCCTCGCCCGAACGAACGGCCAGCTTGACCTGGACGCCCTCGAGCTTGCCCTTGACCTCGTTGGCGGCCTCGAGGGTCTGGATCTCGTGGATCTTGCGGGCGCGACGGATCGCGTCGACGTCCTTCTGGCCGCCCTTGGTCCAGCGGATGGCGTAGCCACGCGGGACCAGGTAGTTGCGGCCGTAGCCGTCCTTGACCTCGACGACCTCGCCGGCGGAGCCGAGACCCGGCACCTCGTGCGTGAGGATGATCTTCATTACTTGGTCACCCTCTCTTAGCGCGCGGTGCTGGTGTAGGGCAGCAGCGCCATCTCACGGCTGTTCTTCACGGCCGTGGCGACGTCACGCTGGTGCTGGGTGCAGTTGCCGGTGACCCGGCGGGCACGGATCTTGCCGCGGTCGGAGATGAACTTCCGCAGCAGGTTCGTGTCCTTGTAGTCAACGTAGTTGACCTTGTCCTTGCAGAAGACGCAAACCTTCTTCTTCGGCTTGCGAGCAGGCGGCTTCGCCATTGTGTGCTCCATTTGGGGTTCACGGCCCGGCGGGCGTCTCTCGACGCCCGTGGCCGGGCCGCACGAAATCTGTCAGCTCTTAGAACGGGGGCTCTTCCGAGAAGCCGCCACCGGACGGGGCTCCCCAGCTGCCGCCACCCTGGTTGCCACCAGAGGGAGCGCTGGACGCCCACGGGTCGTCGGACGGGCCGGACTGGCCGCCGCCGGAGTTTCCACCCCAGCCGCCGCCGCCCTGCTGGCCGCCACCGCCGCCCCAGTTGCCGCCCTGGCCGCCGCCCTGCTGGCCGCCGCCGAAGCCGCCGCCACCGGGGGCACCGGACCGGTTGGCCCGGGTGACCTTCGCGGTCGCCGAACGCAGGCTCGGGCCGACCTCGTCGACCTCGACCTCGAAGACCGTCCGCTTCTCGCCTTCCTTGGTCTCGTAAGACCGCTGGCGCAGCCGGCCCTGCACGATGACCCGCATGCCGCGCTGAAGCGACTCGGCCACGTTCTCCGCCGGCTGCCGCCAGACGTTGCACGTGAGGAAGAGGCTCTCGCCGTCCTTCCACTCGTTCGTCTGACGGTCAAAGGTGCGGGGGGTGGACGCGATGCGGAACTTCGCGACCGCCGCACCCGACGGGGTGAAGCGCAGCTCGGGGTCGTCGACGAGATTGCCGACGAGGGTGATGACGGTCTCGCCTGCCATGGTGGTGATGACCTCTCGGGAAGATGTCCGTTCACCGCTGTTTCACGTGAAACAGCGGTCGCGAGCTACCCGAGACCCGAAGGCCTCAGAGGTGGCTCAGTGGGTGTCCGGGCGCAGGACCTTGGTCCGCAGAACCGACTCGCTCAGGCCAAGCTGGCGGTCGAGCTCCTTGACGACCTCAGGCGTGGCCTTCAGGTCGATGACCGAGTAGATGCCCTCGGACTGCTTGTTGATCTCGTAAGCCAGACGGCGGCGACCCCAGGTGTCGACCTTCTCCACCTTGCCGCCGCCATTGCGGACGACGGTGAGGAAGTTCTCGATCAGGGGGGAGACAGCGCGCTCCTCAACCGAGGGGTCGAGGATGACCATCAGCTCGTAGTGACGCATGTGTAACCCACCTCCTTTGGACTCAGCGGCCACGGTCTCTCCGTGGCAGGAGGGTTGTGCAGCGTCGGCACCGGTGTGGTGACGACACCGGCCCACCGTAGCGGCCGGGTCGGACAATCGGGCCCCACCGACCCGGAAGAGGGTGCAAGAGGGGCACAACTACACCAGTGCAGACGGCACAGCCTACCCGCACCCGGACGGCCGAACAAAATGCATAGGGGTTGTGATCCATGCCCAATCCCCGCAATCTGGACGGAACGGGTTTCCTGCCCGTTCGTCTCCCCGCCAGGAGGTGGGATTCATGGCTCTGTCCTTTCACCGGCTCCCCGCCCTCACCCTGAACACCGACGGCCACCGGCACCCCCGCGAGAACACCCTGGTCAGCGTCACCGCCCTGCTGGGCGTGCTGGCCTTCGCCACCTCGTTCTTCCACGATCTGCACCTGGTGAGTTCCTGGAGCGGGCTCTTCGGGATCATCACCGGCTTCTGGGGACAGTTCATCTCCGTCACCACGGCCGAGCGGTTCGTCCTGATGATCGCGCTGGTCGCCTCCGCGGTCGGCTTCTACCTGGGCATCGCCCGCGGCGGGCTCTGGGGCTAGCCCGCGAGCTCCGGGGCCGGCCCGCCCCGTCCGTCCCGGCGGTTCCGGAACCCCCGGCGCCCCCGTCGCGTATCTGGAAGAGACAGGTATGCGCCGGGGGCGCCTGCGCGCCCGCAGCCGCAGGAGCCGGGATCCCGGACGATAAGGTCAGCCCGAGAACCTGGGCCCACCGCAGCCCGACCGACGAGGAGCACCGAGCATGAGCCTGCGCCTGAGGACGATCACCCGCGAGGAGCACCTCGCCTTCATCAGGAGCCGCGCCTCGGCGAGCCACATGCAGGTGCCGTCCTGGGGCGATGTGAAGGCCGAGTGGCGCTCGGAGTCGATCGGCTGGTTCGACGACTCCGGCCAGATCGTCGGCGCCGGCCTGGTGCTCTACCGGCAGCTGCCGAAGCTCAAGCGGTACCTGGCCTACCTGCCCGAGGGCCCGGTCATCGACTGGTTCGACCGCGATCTGGACCGCTGGCTGTCGCCGATGCTGGCGCACCTGAAGTCGCAGGGCGCGTTCTCGGTGAAGATGGGCCCGCCGGTGGTGATCCGCCGCTGGGACGCGCCGACCATCAAGGAGGCCATCGCCGGCAAGCAGGCCAAGCGCCTGCGCGACGTCGAGGCCGACTGGTACGAGGCGCGCGCCTTCGAGGTGGCCGACCGGCTGCGCAAGGCCGGCTGGCTGCAGGGCGAGGACGGCGGCGCCGGGTTCGGCGACGTCCAGCCGCGCTACGTCTTCCAGGTGCCACTGGCCAACCGCTCGCTGGACGACATCCAGAAGGGCTTCAACCAGCTCTGGCGCCGCAACATCAAGAAGGCCGAGAAGAGCGGCGTCGAGGTGTTCCAGGGCGGCTACGACGAGCTGCCGATCTTCCACCAGCTGTACCTGGTGACCGCCGAGCGCGACCGCTTCACCCCGCGCCCGCTGTCGTACTTCCAGCGGATGTGGAAGGCCCTCACCGCCGAGGACCCGAACCGGATGCGGCTCTACATCGCCTACCACGACGGCGAGCCGCTCGCCGCGACCACGATGCTGGTGGTCGGCGAGCACGTCTGGTACTCCTACGGCGCCTCGGCCAACCACAAGCGCGAGGTCAAGCCGTCCAACGCCATCCAGTGGCGGATGATGCGCGACTCGTACGCGCTCGGCGGCGGCGTCTACGACCTGCGCGGCATCAGTGACACGCTGGACGAGAACGACCACCTGTTCGGCCTGATCCAGTTCAAGGTCGGCACCGGCGGCCAGGCCGCCGAGTACCTCGGCGAGTGGGACTTCCCGCTCAACAAGCTGCTGCACAAGGCGCTCGACCTCTACATGTCGAGGCGCTGAGCCGCATCCGCTCCGCCGTGCCCAACACCCCCTGGGAGATGACCCGATGACGCTGTCGCTCTACCTCGACACCGACCGCTGGCGGACCCATCAGCGGTCCGTCCTGGCCGAGTTCCCCGGCCTGGTTCCGGTGGCGAAGGGCAACGGCTACGGCCTGGGCAACCACCGGCTCGCCGAGGAGGCGACGCTGCTCGGCACCGGTGTGCTGGCCGTCGGGACCGCGTACGAGGCGGCCGACGCCGCCGACTGGTACGGCGGCGAGCTGCTGGTGCTCACCCCGTACCGGGTCGGCGAGGAGGTGCTCCCGCTGCCGCACGCCCGGGTGATCCGGACGGTCGCCAACCTGGGCGCGCTGCGCGCGCTGCACGGCGCCCGGGTGGTGGTGGAGTGCATGACCACCATGCGCCGCCACGGGGTGAGCGCGGCCGACCTCACGGCGGTCGCCGCCGAACTGGACGGCGTCTCCTTCGAGGGCCTGGCGCTGCACCTGCCGATGGACCGGCCGGACGGCAGCAATCCGGTCGACGAGGTGGCGTACTGGGTGGACACCGCCCGGGCGGCCGGCGTGCCGGTGCACACCGTGTTCGTCAGCCACCTCGGCGCGGCGGGCATGGAGCAGCTGGCCCAGCGCTACCCGGACACCGTCTTCCGGGCCCGGATCGGCACCCGGCTCTGGCTGGGCGACCACGACGCGCTGGAGGTCCGGGCGACGGTCCTGGACGTCACCCCGGTCGTCAAGGGCGACCGCTACGGCTACCGCCAGCACCCGGCGCCGACCGACGGCCACCTGCTGGTGGTCGCCGGCGGCACCGCGCACGGCATCGGCCTGGAGGCGCCGAAGTACGTGCAGGGCATGTCCTCCCGGGCCAAGGGCATCGCCCGGGCCGGCCTGGCGACCGTCAACAAGACCAAGTCGCCGTACAACTGGTCCGGCAAGCAGCTCTGGTTCGCCGAGCCGCCGCACATGCAGGTCTCGCTGCTGTTCCTGGACGGCGAGACCAAGCCGCCGGCCGTCGGCGACGAGCTCGGCCTCCAGGTCCGCCACACCACCACGCACTTCGACCGCGTGGTCGACCGGTAGGGCGCGACGGACCGTGGCGCAGGACGGACGGCAGGGCGCCGGGCCGGCCGGCCGCTACTGCGGCCTGCCGCTCTCGGCCGGCTCCGGCTCCTTGAGCCACTCCTCGGGGCCGGCCGGCGCGTACGCGGCGTAGGTCTCCTCCTCGCGCAGCCGCCGGGCGGCGCCGAGGACGAAGACGTCCGGGGCCTGGTCGAGCACCCCGCCGGACGGGTCGTCGCTGCCGTCCCAGCGCACCGGGTCGGACTCCGGCTGCAGGACGTCGCGGATCACCATGCCGCACAGGTAGAGCGTGCCCAGCAGGTGCAGGACGATCGCGAAGTGGTACCAGGACTCGTTGATCCCGTGCTGCTTGGGCCCGGTGACGAAGCCCAGGTGGGACCAGATGCCCAGGGTGTAGAGCACCTCGCAGGACTGCCAGATCAGGAAGTCCCGCCAGCGCGGCCGGGCCAGCACCGCGAGCGGGAGCAGCCAGAGCACGTACTGCGGTGAGTACACCTTGTTGACCAGGACGAACGCGGCCACCACCAGAAAGGCCAGCTGGGCGAAGCGCGGGCGGCGGGGCGCCGAGAAGGCGAGCCACCCTATCCCCAGACAGCTGAGCACCATCAGCACCGCGATGAAGGTGTCGAGGTTCTCCAGGGCCACGCCCCGGCCCTGCATCAGGATCAGCCAGAAGGAGCCGTAGTCCTCCTTGCGGTGCTTGCTGAAGACGTAGAAGGTCGACCAGCCCTGCCAGTTGGCGATCATGATCGGCAGGTCGACCAGCACCCAGGCGGCGACCGCGCCGCCCAGCACCGCCCGGAAGTCGCGCCAGCGGCCGGCCCGCCAGCAGAGCACCAGCAGCGGGCCGAGCAGCAGCAGCGGGTAGAGCTTGGCGGCCGTGGCCAGGCCGATGAAGACGCCCGCCCAGACCGGGCGCGAGCCGGCCCACCAGGCCATCGCGACGGCGGCCAGCGCGACCGCCAGCAGGTCCCAGTTGACCGTGGAGTTCAGCAGCAGGCAGGGGGCGAGCGCGAACAGCAGGGCGTCCCAGGGGCGTCGGCGATGGGTGCGCGACAGCGCCACCACCGCGATCACCGCGCAGGCCATCAGCAGGCCCGCGTTGATCGCCCAGAACCACTGTTCCTGCTGCTGGCTGCTGCCGCCGCCGGGCGTCAGCCAGGCCGAGATCTGCATGAACAGGCCGGTCAGCACCGGGTATTCGAGGTACTGCAGATCACCGGAGGTGCCCGGGATCCGGTCCACGTACGGGTGCAGTCCGGCCGCGAAGCCGCGCCCGGAGAACAGGTGCGGGATGTCGCTGTAGCAGGCGTGGATGTACTGCGGCGAACCCGGCTGGAACCAGGCCTCGTTGTAGCAGGGCAGCTTCTGCACCATGCCGAGCGCCGAGACCACGATCACCAGCAGCGCCAGGAAGCGCGCCGGGATCCACCAGGAGACGCCCAGCAGGGCGCGCCGGCCGGGCGGGCCGCCGATCACCTCGCTGCCGGCCGCCGCCACCGGGTCCTCGTCCGCCGGGACGACCACGGTGTTGGCCGGCGGGGCGGCCGGAGCCGACGGGGCCGCCACGGCGGGCCGGTCGCTCCGAGCGGCTGCCGCGGCCGCCGCGGCGGGGTCCGTCGGGGATGGCCCGGCGGCCTCTTCGGGCCCGGTCCGGCCGACGGTTTCGTCAGGAGCGCTCGACGTCATGCGGGACATCCTGCCGCACCTGTCCCGGCTGGACGAGGAGGCCCCCGCAACGGCCCGGCAGGCGCCCCGCCACGGCCGTGACGAATCGCGCCGAATACGGCGAAACGGCGGTGGCGGCCCTCCGGAGAGGGCCGCCACCGCCGTTGATCACACCGTCAGCCTGCTAGGGAATCGGATTTCCCGATGTACCGCCGGTCGGCGTGGCCGAGGTGCTCGGCCTGCCGGACGGCTTGCCGCCGCCGGTGCCGCCGCCGTTGCCGCCACCCGGGTCCGTGGAGGTCGGGGTCGGCGTCGTACACCCGATGTTCCCGATGATGCAGGTCGGCGAGGCTCCGCCACCGCCGCCACCACCACCGGTCGGGTGCGTCCTGGTCGTCGTCGGGCTCGGCACCGTGCCCGGGCAGTCCACGCCGGGGACGCAGGCCGGGCCCTGGGTGGTGGTCGGCTGCGGCGGCAGCGGGACTCCCGGCTCCGGGGCGGTGGTCGGCACGGTCTCGGTCGACGAGGGAGAGGTCGTGGCGGTCGCGGTGCTCGGGGCGCCGGAGGAGTCCACCTGGCTGCCGATCGGCTGCGGGGCCGGGAAGTCCATCTTCTTCTCGCTGGCCAGGGCGGCCTTCATGTACCGGGTGAAGATGTCCGTCGGGGTGTCACCACCGTGCACCGAGTCCTTGCCGCCGGTTCCCTTGAGCGACAGCCGCTCGTGCTTGACCGGGTCCTCGCGCCACATCGCGACGCTGGTGGCCAGCTGCGGGGTGTAGCCGACCCACCAGGCCGACTTGTTCTCGTCGGTGGTACCGGTCTTGCCGGCCACCGGGCGGCCGAGCGTGTTGGTCTTGGAACCGGTACCGTTCTTCGCCACGTTCACCAGCACGTCGGTGACGTTGTCCGCGACGGCCGTCTCCAGCGCCTGGTTCAGCGCGGGCTTGGCGAACCCGGGGCGCTCCCTGCCGCTCCACTCGACCTTGGTCACCGAGTAGGGGTCGGCCTCCTTGCCGCTGGCGGCGAGGGTCGCGTACGCCGTCGCCATCCGGATCGGACTGACGGTGGAGGTACCGAGCGCGAAGGTCGGGGTCTTGGGGTCGACGAAGCTCTCCTTGCGCACGCCCATCGCCTCCGCGATGTTGGCCACGTTCTGGCCGCCGACATCCTGGTTGAGCTGGACGAACGGAACGTTGTACGAATTCTGCATGGCCTGCCGCAGCGAAACGTAGCCGCGCTTGCCGGGGTCCTCGTTCCGCTGCCGGTACGGCTTGCCGTCGTCGCCGATCACCAGCGAGCCGTCCGGCTTGTGGATCTCGGACATGTCGTCGGAGAGGTAGCGGCTGTCCGCGTTGATCCGCTTCGGCTTGCCCTTGTCGTCGGTCTCGGTCTGCACCCCGATCTGCATCGCCGCGGCCAGCACGAACGGCTTGAAGGTCGAGCCGACCTGGACGCCCTTGGCGTCGGCGTTGTTGTCGAAGTGCTGGTTCTCCACACCGTCGCCGCCGTAGAGGGCGACGATCGCGCCGTTACCGGGCCGGACGGAGGCGGCGCCGAACTGGACCCACTTGTCCTGCTCGGGGCGCTTCTGCAGGTTGAGCGTCTCGCCCTTGACCTCGTCGACGGCCGCCTTCAGGGCGTCGACCTTGTCCTTCTCGAAGGTCGTGTAGATCTTCAGACCGCCCTTGTCGATCACCTGCTGGGTGATCTGGGGGTCCTTGCTCATGACGAACTTGTTGGCGGTGTCGACCAGGTAGCTGATCTCGCCGTTCATGTTGGCCGAGGGCTTGCGCGGGATCGGCTCGGGGAACGCGGTGCACTTGGCCCGTTCCTCGGCCGTGGCGTTCTTGGTGGTGACCATCCGCTCCAGGATCCACTTCCAGCGGCCCTCCGCGCGGTCGTGGTTGGCCGGGTTGGTGGGGTCGTACAGGGTGGCGCCCTTGAGCAGGCCGGCCAGCATGGCGCTCTGGCAGATGTCGAGGTCCTTGGCGTCGACCCCGTAGTACGCCTGGGCGGCGGCCTGGATGCCGGTGGCACCGCGACCGAACCAGCTGATGTTCAGATAGTCCCTCAGGATGTCGTTCTTCTCCATGTCCTGATTGACCTTCAGGGTGATGAAGAACTCCTTCGCCTTGCGGCTGAGGGTCTGCTCCTGGCTGAGGTAGGCGTTCTTGACGTACTGCTGGGTGATCGTCGAGGCGCCCTGGGTCTCGCCGCCGGTCGCCATGTTGTAGACGGCGCGGAGCATGCCCTTGGGGTCGATGCCGCTGTCGGTGCGGAAAGTCTCGTTCTCCGCCGCGATCACCGCGTTCTGCAGGGAGGGGCTGATCTCCGAGAGCTCGACGATCTGCCGGTTGGTCTCGCCCTTGCGGGTCATCTCCGTGCCGTCGGCCCAGTAGTAGATGTTGTTCTGGTCCTTGACCAGGTCGTGGATCTTCGGGATCTCGGTGTTGGCGTACGCGTACCAGACCCCGCCGACGCAGGTCGCGAAGACCACCAGGAAGCCGGTGAGCCACTGCTTCCAGGACGGCAGCCAGCGGCGGACGCCCTGCTTGCCGAAGCGCGGGTAGTCGATGAACCGCTTCTTGCCCGGCTTGCCGGGACCGCCGGGCTTTCCGCCCCGTCCGGCCGGCGGCTCTGCCGCGGCACCACCGCGCCTGCCGCCCTTCTGGGCGGCCTTGCGCAGCTCGGCACGGGTCATCCGGGGCTGCTGCGCGGTCTCCCTGACGCCCGGGGGGCGCCGCCGGCCGGAACCTTCCGGGCCGGGCTCATCGGGTCCGGCTCCGCTCGGGCGGCCGTTGCCGCCCGGGGGCTGCCCACCGCCGCCGTTCGGCGACCTCCGCCGTCGTTCGCTCATGTTTCCAGCTACTCCTCGCCAGGCGGTCGAGCCTGAAGGCAGGGTTCACGTCCGATGCCCGCAACCGCCCTGACCCCGGAGGTTGGTCCTCGTGCACACGCGACAGCGTACGCAGCCGAGATATACAACTAATCGGGCATCAGTTACGTATGACCGCAAAACGGCAGTAGATCATTACACGCCCGTTGCCAAGCCCGCCCGCGCGTCGCCTTGTGATCACATTCACGCGCGCCCCCCTTGCCCCTTCGGAGACCCCGGTTTACTGTTCTCGATATATCGAGCCGATACATCGGAGCGACATACCGCCGGACACGGCGGCCGGAAAACGGCCGGAGGGAAGGAGGACGACAGCAATGGGCAGGCGCTCAGGAGTGCTGGAGTTCGCCGTTCTCGGTCTGCTCCATGACGCCCCGATGCACGGGTACGAGCTGCGCAAGCGGCTCAACGTCCTCCTCGGAACGTTGCGCGCGTTCTCCTACGGAACGCTCTACCCCTGTCTGAAGAGCCTGGTGGCCCAGGGCTTCCTGGTCGAGGACAACCCGGACGTCGAGTACGTCCCGGCCACCGCGCTCAACGGCAAGCGGTCCAAGATCGTCTACCGGCTCTCCCCCGAGGGCAAGCAGCGGTTCGAGGAACTGCTCGCCGACTCCGGCCCCGACGCCTGGGAGGACGAGCACTTCGGCGTCCACTTCGCGTTCTTCGGCCAGACCGACCGCGCGGTACGGATGCGCGTCCTGGAGGGACGCCGCAGCCGGCTGGAGGAGCGCCTGGAGCGCATGCGCAACTCGCTCGCCCGGGCCCGGGAGCGGTTCGACGACTACACCGTCGAGCTGCAGCGACACGGACTGGAATCGGTGGAGCGCGAGGTCCGGTGGCTCAACGAGCTCATCGAGACCGAGCGGGCCAACCGCACCGGCCGGACCGGGCCGTCCACCGGCGGGCCGAACACCGCAGTATCCGAACAGACTTCGGACGGCCGTGGCCAGGAGGACGGGTCCTCGGACCCGCCCGGGCCACCGTACGACCGCCCGGGGCGCTCCGCCCAGGAGCGCTGACACCGCGTCAGCCCTGTGCCACGCGGCAGGAGTGGGCGCCTCGCGCCCGTCAAGCAGTCATCGAAGAAGCAGGACGAGTGCCGCCGAGCCCCGGCGGCTCTCATGAGATCACAGGGAGCAACCGGAATGGGTTCGGTTCGCGTAGCCATCGTGGGCGTGGGCAACTGCGCCGCGTCGCTGGTGCAGGGTGTCGAGTACTACAAGGACGCCGACCCGGCCGGCAGGGTCCCCGGGCTGATGCACGTCCAGTTCGGTGACTACCACGTCCGTGACGTGGAGTTCGTCGCCGCCTTCGACGTCGATGCCAAGAAGGTCGGCTTCGACCTGGCCGACGCCATCGGCAACAGCGAGAACAACACCATCAAGATCTGCGACGTGCCGCCCACCGGCGTCACCGTCCAGCGTGGTCACACCCTCGACGGCCTGGGCAAGTACTACCTGGAGACCATCGAGGAGTCCGACGAGACCCCGGTCGACGTCGTCCAGGTGCTCAAGGAGCAGCAGGTCGACGTCCTGGTCTGCTACCTGCCGGTCGGCTCCGAGGACGCGGCCAAGTTCTACGCCCAGTGCGCCATCGACGCCAAGGTCGCCTTCGTGAACGCCCTGCCGGTGTTCATCGCGGGCACCAAGGAGTGGGCGGACAAGTTCACCGAGGCCGGCGTGCCGATCGTCGGTGACGACATCAAGTCCCAGGTCGGCGCCACCATCACGCACCGCGTGATGGCCAAGCTGTTCGAGGACCGCGGTGTGATCCTCGAGCGCACCATGCAGCTGAACGTCGGCGGCAACATGGACTTCAAGAACATGCTCGAGCGTGAGCGCCTGGAGTCCAAGAAGATCTCCAAGACCCAGGCCGTCACCTCGCAGATCCGCGACCGCGAGATGGGCGCCAAGAACGTCCACATCGGCCCGTCGGACTACGTGGCCTGGCTGGACGACCGCAAGTGGGCCTACGTCCGCCTCGAGGGCCGCGCGTTCGGCGACGTCCCGCTGAACCTGGAGTACAAGCTCGAGGTCTGGGACTCCCCGAACTCCGCCGGCGTCATCATCGACGCCGTGCGCGCCGCGAAGATCGCCAAGGACCGCGGCATCGGCGGCCCGATCCTGTCGGCGTCCTCGTACTTCATGAAGTCCCCGCCGGTCCAGTACTTCGACGACGAGGCCCGCGAGAACGTCGAGAAGTTCATCCGCGGCGAGGTCGAGCGCTGACCGGCCTCCGGCGCCGCGGGGTTCACGCCCGCTGAGCACTTCACGCCCGCCTGGTGCCGGGGCCCTGGGCCCCGGCCCCACGCGACGGCGGGGCCCCCCCACCCTGGGGGGGGGCCCGGCGGGCGGT
>NZ_JBFBIL010000073.1:0-34645 GCF_040685575.1 Kitasatospora sp. NPDC088351
ATGCCGACACCCTCGTGGCCGGGCACGAACGGCGGACTGGGCTTGACGGGCCAGTCACCATGGGCGGCGTGGATGTCGGTGTGGCAGATCCCGGAGGCTTCGAGCCGGATCCGGACCTGGTGCGGGCCGGGTGCGGGCACCGGGCGGTCTTCGATGACCAGCGGTGCGGTGAAGTCCCGGACGACGGCGGCCTTCATGGTCTCTCCCTCGGACGATCGGCGCGCGTGCGCCCACCGTGGAGAACGCGAGGACACGAATGTCGCGACAGCCGCGGCGGCGCGCCGGCCGTCACGATGCGAAAGACGTGAAAGCGCGAAAGACGATGAGCGCTCTGGCGGCCGCGCACAGGACGCAGCCGCCAGCAGCTTCACCCGAAAGAGGGATCGCCCGCAGCTCGGACTGAGCCGAACGGGTGGGGGACGCCATACGGCGGAACGTACAGCGCCCGGCGGTTCAGGCCGCGTCCACCTCGGTGGTGCCCAGCCGGGCGTACACCTCGGGCCGCCGTGCGCGCAGCCGCAGCGCGATGCCGACGCCGGTCAGGAAGACCACCGGCACGATCGCGACCAGCGGCCAGTTGACCTCCGGCCCGGCGCCCGTGAACAGATCCAGCCGCCAGACCACCAGCGCGGTCGCGCCGCACAGCAGCACGGTCGCGCCGAGCGGGGCGACCACCGTGCGGAACACACCGGCGCTGGCGGCGGCGGCCCGGTTGCGGCGGAAGAAGACGTACACGGCGAGCCCGGCCAGCGCCTGGAGCAGCAGGATGCCGACCACACCGGGGGAGTTCACCCAGAGGAAGAACTGGTTGTACGGGTCGGCCCCGATCAGCGCCGCCACGACGACCGCGACCGCGGCCAGCACCGACTGCACGATGCCGCCGATCCACGGCGAACCGTGCTTCGGGTGGACCCGCCCGAGGGCGGCGGGCGCGGCCTGTTCACCGGCGAGCGCGTAGCCGTAGCGGGTGATCGTGTTGTGGAAGGCCAGCAGGGCGGCCAGCAGGCTGGTGACGATCAGCACCCGCTGCACGTCCGTGGCCCAGGCACCGACGTAGTCGGTCATCGCCGTGAAGAACATCCCGGCCGGGTCGGCGGTGGCGGTCGCGACGGCTTCCGCGTCGCCGAAGGCCTGCACGATCATCCAGGTGATGAAGGTGTAGAAGAGGCCGAGGAAGGCGATCGCCGCGTACGTGGCCCGGGGCACGGTGCGGTGCGGCTCGCGGGCCTCCTCGCGGTAGATCGCGGTGGCCTCGAAGCCGACGAAGGCCGCGAAGGAGAGGCCGAGCACGCCGCCCATCCCGCCGGAGAAGACGTTGCCAGGGGCGAGCGAGGAGAGGCTCAGGCCGTGCGCCCCGCCCTTGAGCAGGACGGCGACGGCGAGGACCAGCAGGATGCCGGTCTCGGCGATCAGCAGCGCGCCGAGCACCTTGGCACCGAGGTCTATCGAGCGGTAGCCGAGGAACCAGACCACCGCGACCCCGATCAGTGCCCAGACCGGCCAGGGCAGGTCGAGACCGAGCAGGTCGGCGGCGGTGGTGTGGGCGAAGTAGCCGAAGGCGCCGAACATGCCGATCTGGATGGCGTTGTACGAGAACACGGCGAGCAGCGCGGCCCCGAGACCGGCCGGTCGCCCGAGGCCGCGGGTGACGTACGCGTAGAACGCGCCGGCGTTCTTCACATGAGCGGTCATCGTGGTGAAGCCGACCGCGAACAGGGCCAGGATGACGCCGGTGGCCAGGTAGGCCACGGGTGCGCCGATGCCGCCGAAGGCGATCGCGAAGGGTGCCACCCCGGCCATCACGGTCAGCGGCGCGGCCGCGGCCACGACGAAGAAGACGATGTCGCCGGTGCCGAGGACGCCGCGCCCGAGCCGGGACCCGGTGGCCGGGGCCGTCCCCGACGTGGCGGTGGTGGGCGGCCTGGTCGGAGTGGGGGTGGCGGCCGGGGTGGCCGCGTCGGAGGGCAGGTTCATGGGGGAGCTCTCCTGGGGTCGTACGAACGAGGGTAGGACGATCCGGCCGGACGGTGCCGAGGACGGGCACGGCCGTGAGTGGTGCGAGCGGGGAGACGCGGTACGACGGCGCCGCGGATGGGGGCGCCCGCGGGGCGCCCGGGGTGGGACGTGGGCGCGGGGGTGGGAGGGGGCGCTCGGAGCGAGGCGCGAGCGCCGGGAGCGCGAGGGAGCGCCCGGGGTGGGGCCCGGGGCCCGCCCGCCCCCGGCAGCGCCGCTCCGGGCCGGGCCGGCTACGGCAGGCGGTGCGGGTGGTGCAGGTGGTGCAGCTGGGACAAGTGGTGCAGGTGGGGTCGGGTCGGTCAGGTCAGTGCGTACGCCGCCCGCCGAGCCAGGTGCCCAGCACCGCGACCTCGGCCAGTTCGCCGGGCGCCACCTCGTACGGGTCGGCGGCCAGCTGCACCAGGTCGGCGCGCATACCGGGCCGCAGCACGCCCCAGTCGTCCTCCTCGAACGCCTGGTGCGCCACCCCGGCCGAGTACGCGGCGAGCGCCTCGGTGAGGCCGATCCGCTCCTCGGGGACCCAGCCGCCGTCCGGCAAGCCGTCCGGGGTCTGCCGGGTGACGGCGGTCGCGAGGCCCGCCAGCGGCTCGTACCGGGTGACCGGCCAGTCGCTGCCGAAGGAGACCCGGGCGCCGCTGCGCAGCAGGGCGGCGATCTGGTACTGACGGGCGCCGCGCTCGGGGCCGAGCCGGGGGAGGGTGAGCTGGGTCATCAGCGGGTCGGTCTGGGCCCAGAGCGGTTCGAAGTTGGCGATCACGCCGAGTTCGGCGAAGCGCGGCAGGTCTGCCGGGTCGACCAGCTGGACGTGGGCGATCACGGGGCGGCGGGCGCGGGGGCCGTTGCGGCGGGCGGCGGCCTCGACGGCGTCCAGGGCGATCCGGACGCCGTGGTCGCCGATGGCGTGGATGTGCGGCTGGAAGCCGAGCGCGTCCACGGCGGTGACGGCCTCGGCCAGTTCGTCGCCGGTCCAGTTGGCGACGCCGTGCGAGTGCGGGCAGTCGCTGTACGGCTCCAGCAGCGCGGCGGTGCCGGACTCGATGACGCCGTCGGCGAAGAACTTGATCGCCCGGGCGGTGAGCTGCCCGCCGCCCTCGGCCTCGATCCGGGCCCGGTCGGCGGCCAGGCCGGGCAGCCGCTCGCGCCAGCCGTCCGGCTCCAGCAGCAGGCCGAGCCCGGCCCGGACGGCCAGCGGGTGGCCGTCCCGGACGGCGGCGAGCCAGGTGTCGACCTGGGCGGGTTCGACCCAGGCGTCCTGGATCCAGGTGATGCCGGCGGAGGCGAGCGCCGTGGTGGTGTCGCGCAGGGCGGCGACCTGTTCGTCGAGCTCGGGCAGCGGGACGAGGGCGCGTACGGGGTTGAGCGCGCCGAACTCGCGCAGGGTGCCGAGCGGGCTGCCGTCGGGGCGGCGGACGATCTCGCCGTTGACGGGCTGGGGCGTGCGGGCGGTGTAGCCGGCCCGGCGCAGGGCCTCGCTGTTGGCCCAGCCGGTGTGGTGGTCCATGGTGCGCAGCAGCACCGGGCGGTCGGGGACGACGGCGTCGAGCAGCGCGGCGTCGAACAGGCCCCCCTCGGCGAGCCACGGGTCGAAGGCGTCGCCGGTGATCCACTCGGCCTCGGGGTGCTGCTCGGCCCAGAGCCGGACGGCCTCGACGACCTCCTCGAGGCTGGTGCAGTCGCGGACGGGTACGCCGCGCAGACCGATACCGCCGAGCAGCGGGTGGACGTGGCCGTCGCCCCAGGACGGCAGCAGCGCGCCGCCGGCCAGGTCGACGGTCTCGGTCCGTTCGCCGCGCAGGGCCAGGGCCTCCGCGCCGAGGGCGGTGATCCGGCCGGCGGTGACGGCCAGGGCGGTGGTGTGCGGGTTCGCGGGGTCGCCGGTGTGGATCCGGCCTCCGGTGAAGATCGTGTCGGCACGCATGCGGGGGTGCGTCCTCTCCCAGTGTGACCTGTCTAACCGAATGGGGTTCGGTTACCGTAGGCGCGTCGCCGCGAGCTGCGGAAGAGTTTTATTGAAAGTCATTCGGTTACATTTTGGTAACGATGATCTTGAGTGATGATCGTCCTGCCGGGCCGCGCGGGCGGGCCGCGCGGACGAGTCGTGCGGACGGTCCGGACGGGAAGCGGAAGCGAAGGGCGGGGACGCGCATGGCCAGGCCGCGCACACCACTGTTGGACCGGCAGCGCATCGTGGACGCCGCGCTGCGGCTGGTGGACGAGGCGGGCGATCTCACCATCCCGGCCCTCGCCGGGACGCTCAAGGTGAGCCCCTCGGCGCTCTACCACCACGTGGCCGGCCGGGCCGAGATCGTCGCCCTGATGCGCGCCGAACTCGTCCGCACCATCGGCGAGCAGTCCATGTGGGACCAGCCCTGGGACGACGCGCTGCGCACCTGGGCGCACGCCTACCGCGACGCCTTCGCCGAGCACCCCGGCATCATCCGGCTGCTCGCCACGGCCCCGCTCGCCGAATCGTTCATGCACGAGCTGTACGAGCGCGCCGTCACCACCCTGGAGGGCGCGGGCTTCGCGCCGCAGGACGTGATGAGCGTGATCACCGCGCTGGAGAGTTTCATCCTCGGCTCCGCGCTCGACCTGGTCGCCCCCGCCGTCATGGTCGACGCCGTCGAACGCGGCACCACCCCGCGCCTGGCCGCCGCCCTGGAGGCCGTTCCCACCGGCCGTCACCGCGCCGACCAGGCCTTCGAGCTGGGGCTCACCGCCCTGATCGCCGGCTACCGCGCGCTGCTGTCCGCGAGGTGCTGACCGTCCTGTCGCCCATGAACTCCTTCCTGGTCCGGACCTGCCCGCGCTCCCGCCGGTTCGGCTCGTCGTACCGGTCGTGGATGCGCGTCGCGCGCCGCTGAAGCTCTGCCGGTTCCATCCGCGGCCTCCTCTCGTTCGATTTCTGATCAGGTGTGATGACCTGCTAATGTTCTACTCGTCGAGAGGAAATGATCTCTCGGACAGGCGTCAGAGGTGCTACCGGAGCACGTCCTACTTTCAGTAGGAAGAGTCCGTTCGACCCGGGCCTGGCGCTCCACCCCAAGGCGGCCGTTCCTTCCCGGAACGGCCGCTTTGTCGTTTCCCGGGCGTTCGGACGCCCGGCGGCGGAATCCGGTTCCCGTGCCCGGGTGCGGGGGTGGCCGGCCTTAGCGCATCGGGCGTTCGAAACCCTGTGGAGCGGCCGACAATCGGCCAAGGTCCCGATCCAGGTGGGCCGGTGGGCCGCTCTCCATCCTCCGGTTCGGCCAGCGGGTTCGTCGGGTCGTCACGCCTGACGTACCGTCATAGGTTGGCTGGAAGTGGTCGGTTGTGATGTGAATATGCCATTGGAATGTTCGTCATATGGAATCCGGCAGTAGCCTTCCGTGTCGAACCAGCCACCGGTCGTGGCAGTTCGGCCGGTGTCTGCCCAGCGTCTCCGGCTACCCCATAACCCTCCGAAGGAGCCGGTGTGCCGGGTATCGACGAATGCCTGTCCGGGGCGATGGCGATCGCCGGTGCCCGCTCCGCGAGCCTGGTCGACTGGAGCAGCGGACTTGCCCTCGGCAGCCTCGGAATCAGCCCCACCGGAGAGCACGAGACCGCGGCGGCGGAGGCAACCGACTTGGTGCGGGCGGCTGTTGAGAGCCAGACCTTCACCGGGGCGGAGGACAAGCGGGCGCCGTTGCAGGACATCATCGTCACCGCGGGCCGTAGCTACCACCTCCTTTGCTTCATCGATACCGTCTTCGACAGCCGGCTCGTCCTGCACCTCTGGCTGGACCGCTCGGAGGGCAACCTCGCCGCGGCCCGGTATCGCCTCCAGGCGCTCGCCGAGGAGCTGGTGCTGGGGTGATGCGCCTGCTCGCGGCCCGGTCGGCCGGGTGTCCGGCATTCGCCGTCAGGATTCGGCCATCGCGTCAACTGTCCGACGACCGGAGGTGGTTGGCATGAACGCTACATCGTCGCCACTCGGCGCCGCACCGGCGCGCCACCCGGCCGCCCGGGAGCCCCAGGGCGCCCCGGCTGTCCAGGAGGCCCCGGCCACTCCGGCCGACGCCGTCGAGCGACTGGCCGGGGAGAGGGCCACCGGCGCCCTGCGCGGCCCCGCCGGCACGGTCTACCTCGCCGCCGGCCAGGTGGTGCACGCCGAATCCGACCGTGCGCCCGACCTGGCCGCCCTGCTGACCGGCTGCGGCCGGATCACCCCCGAGGCCTGGCAGGAGATCCTCCGCGTCCACGGCCCGCGCTGCCGGGTCGGCGACGCCCTGGTCGAGCAGGGCCGGCTCACCCGCGGCGAGCTCGAGCTCTGTCACCTCGGGGCGCTCTACGACGCGGCCTTCTTCGTCCTCGATGCCACCGCCGGGCCCTGGCGCTTCGAACCGGGCGTGCGGCACTGGCTCGGCCCGGTGACGGCGGTCGGCGCCCACCGGCTGCGCCGCGAGGTCGAGCGCAGGCGTCAGCTGCTGGAGCGCATCTGGCCCTGGCCGCAGCTCGACACCGAACCGGTCCGCCCGTCCGAGGCGGGGATCCCCGAGAGCCGCGAGGCGTGTGCCGGACCAGGTGCCCGAGGCCGGCACCGCCGCTCGCCCAGCCGCCGCCAGCGCGAACTGCTCGACCACGCGGACGGCCGAAGGACCCCGGGGGAGCTGGCCCGGCTGCTCGGTCACTCGGCCTTCGCCACCACGGCCGACGTCCGCCGCCTCGCCGCCGCCGGACTGCTCGCCACGCCCGGCTGCGGCACCCCGGGGCGCGGCGGTCCCCGCCACGCCGCCCCGTCCGGCGGCACCACCCCCGACCGGAGCCCTGCCGACCGGAGTTCCTCCGACCGGAGCCCTGCCGACCGTGCCGCCCCCGGCCGCACCGCCGGCGGGCTCCACCGCCGCGTCCCCGGGGCCACACTGACCGGGCCGGCCCAGGCCGGGCCCGTCCGGGCGGCCCACCCACCGACCACGGCAGCGGCCCACCCGCTGACCGCCCCCGACCCGGACATCGCGCTGCTGACCCGGGTCCTGACCCTTCTGGAGGCCCGACTTTGAACCACTCTCCGCCCGCGACCCCGCCCTCGCGGTCATGAGGCGGGCGCTCAAGCAGCGTGTCGGAAGGAGACAACTGATCGCCTTGGAGACCGAGTTGCTGGCCGAGCTCCGCACCCTCAGGCATCGGGTCCCGCACCTCGCGGGCGGCCTGGTGGCCAGCGTGGACGGCCTGCTGGTCGCGCACGACACCCACGGCACCGAGCCCTCGGGCCTGGCGGCCATGACGGCCGCCTCCCTCGGACTGGCGCAGCGGCTAGCCGACACCACCGGACAGGGGGAGTTCCGGGAGTCGCTGGTCCGCGGTGAGAACGGCTATGTCGCCACCTACACGGCGGGCGGCAGCTGCGTGCTCACCCTGCTGGCGCACCCGGACGTGAACGTCGGCCGACTGCACCTGGAGGCCCGTCGCTCCGCCCAGCGCGTCGCCGCGCTCCTCAGCGACACCCTCGCGCCCAAGGACCCCAAGGAGGTGGGCTGACCGCGCCCGCCCCATCCGAAACACCAGCACCAGTACCAGCACCCACCGAACGAACTGGAGTGACCGACATGACGGACGCAGCAGGCGCGCTCAAGCAGGCCATGACCGTGATCGAGGGCGCCATCGGCGCCGCGCTCGTGGACTACAACAGCGGTATGGCGCTCGCCACGCTCGACGGCCCCGGCGGCATCGACCTCAACGTGGCCGCGGCCGGGAACACCGACGTGGTCCGGGCCAAGATGCGCACCATGGACATGCTGGGCCTGCAGGACGGCATCGACGACATCCTCATCACGCTGAGCAGCCAGTACCACCTGATCCGACCGCTCACCGGCCGGGGCGGCAAGGGCCTCTTCCTCTACCTCGCGCTGGACAAGAGCCGCGCCAACCTGGCCATGGCCCGTCACCAACTGACCAGGATCGAGGCGGACCTGGAGGTCTGACGGCGCTCGCCCGGCGGCGTACGGACCCCGCACCGCCCGGCGCGGGGTCCCGCCGGGGCTGCCGCCGTGCCGGCCCGCACCCGGATCACCCGGTGGTGAACCACCGCCCGGGTCGCCGCGGTTCGGGCTCCGCCCACGCCACCTCGCCACCCGGCAGACCGGAGCAGACCGTGCCACCGGGGGTGAACACGCTCCACGGTGCCACCAGCGCGTGCGGCGGAACGGACAGCTCGCCACCCCCGTCGAAGGCCAGCTCCAGCCCGCCCGCCATCGTCACCCGGGCGGCGCCGACGGACCGGCCCACCAGCCCGAGCAGCGGGCCGGACGGCCGGACGGTCAGCGCCGGGTAGAAGCGCTCCACCCCGGACGGCACGGCGAACCTGAACTCGTGCGTCACCCGGACCGTCACCGCCCCGGCGAGCGTGATGTCGAGCCGGGCGCCGCCAGTGACGGACTCCACCCGGCGACCGGCCAGCACACTCCCGATCCCGTTCGTCATGCCCCCAGTGTGGCCCACCGGGGACCGCGGGGCCCGGTCAGTCCGCCGGCCGCCCCCGGACCAGCTCGGCCGGCCCGCCGGTCCTGGCGCGGGCGGCGAGGGCGGCCTCCGTCCGGGCCCAGGAGGAGTCGGAGAGCAGCGCCCGGGCCTCCGCCGGAGCGCAGAGCCGCCACTCCGCCAACTCGTCCTCGGCCAGGGCGATCGAGGCGAGCCGGTCCTCCGCCACCGTGCCCCCGTCGAAGAGGTACACCAGCACGGCCGTGTCCCGCCCGCTCGCCGGGGCCGCCGCGTGCCCGGGCAGCCAGTCCACGGCCAGCAGCCGGCCCGGCTCGCGGTCCCAGCCCAGCTCCTCGCGGACCTCGCGCCGGGCCGCCGCCCGGGGCAGTTCGCGGTCCGCCTCGATACCGCCGCCCGGCAGCACCCAGTACGGCACCTCGCCCCCGGTCCCCGGCCAGGGCCTGAGCCGCACCAGCAGGACGCGCCCGGACCGGTCGGTGAACACCGTCCGCGCCTTCGCCCGGATCCGGGGCCGGGTGGCGATGTAGGTGTCCCGGTCCAGCGGGGGCACGGGTTCGGCCGCCGGACGGACCGCGGCCAGGGCGGCCGCCCCGGTGAGGGGCAGCCCCGCCAGCCGGGTGTACTCGGGCGGCGGTTCGACCGTCAGGTGGTCGAGGGTGTGCCCGGCCGGCAGGCTGTCCTCCAGCTCCAGCGGACCGGCCGAGCGAGGGGCCCGCAGACAGGCCGTGACCCGCCGGGAGAGCCGGGGCGGCAGCGCGTGGCCGGCCTGCTCCGGCGTCAGCCAGACCCAGCCGCCGACCTCGGCCGGGTCCGGAGTGATCGCGGCGAGCTGCGCCGGGGTGAGCGGATCGGCCCAGTACAGGTACGCCGCGATCGGCGGGCGGAAGTGGTCCAGCGTCCAGTCCACGCAGGCCAGCGGCCCCAGCCTGGGCGTGAACCCCAGCTCCTCCTCGATCTCCCGGACGGCCGTCCGGCGCGGCGACAGGTCCTGCGGTTCCCAGCCCCCGCCGGGGACGGCCACCGGATGCTCCCGGTCGTACGGCAGCCGCACCACCAGCACCCGACCCTGTTCGTCCGGGAACAGCACCCCGGCCGCGGCCAGCAACTCGCGCCCGGCACGCCCGTCCTGACCCGGTGCACCCTGATCGCCCGCAGGCGGTGAGACCACCAACGCAACTCCCTCCGCCGGACCGGGCGCACGCCCGACCGTTCCCCGCAACGACACTGACTTCTACCCGGGCGGTTCCCCGCCGTCACCCGACCCGCCGCCGGGCGCGGAGTCACCCCGGCGGCGCACCGTCGCCCGGCGGGGCGCGTCACCCCAGCGAGGCGAGCGCCGCGGCCGCCGCCCGGGCCATCTGCTCGTCGTACCGGCCGGTGGTGCCCCGCAGCCGGGCGACGCTCTCCACCGTGGCGAGGGCGAGCAGCCCGGGGAGGAGGTCGGTGCTGCGGGCGGCGACCCAGCGGGTGCCCCGGGTGGTCATCCACCACAGGTCGGCGGCCCGGCCGGGCGGGGGTCCGGCAGGGCCGGGGGCGGGTGCGGGGCCGAGCGGACGCCCGGCCGAGCCGAGCAACTCGTGGAAGTGCCGGGCGATCAGCCGGTGCCCCTCGGCGCTGGGGTGCAGCCGGTCCACGCTCAGCAGGTGCCGCTGCGCCGACCAGGGCAGTTCGGCGAGGTGCAGGTGTACGGTCCGATGGCGCGCGGAGAGGGCGTGCACCACCGTGTTCACGGCGTACATCCGTCGTGCCAGCGGGCGGGCCAGCGGCTGCGGAAGCCGTAGCAGGGTGCCCGGGTCGGGCAGACAGGCGGTGAGCAACCGTGCTCCGCTGCCGGACAGTTCGCCGAGCACCGCGTCCAACTCCCGGGCCGTGCGCCGGATGTCGAACCCGGCCCGCAGCGTGTCGTTGCCCCCGACCACCACGGCGGCCAGCTGCGGGCGCAGCGCGAGCGCGGCCGGCAGCTGCTCGGCCGCCAGGTCGACGGCCAGGGCGCCGCTGCGCGCGAGGTTGGTGAACTCGACGCCCACCTCCGCCGGGGCCAACGACCGGGCCAGGACCGCCGCCCAGCCACGCCACCCGTCGGCGACCGGGTCGCCGACCCCCTCCGTGAGCGAGTCCCCGAGCGCCACGAACCGTACGGGGCCGCCGACCCGCCGGGCGCCGGCCGGGGCCCCGCGCCGGCCGGCCCCCAGCGCCGCCGGTCCGCCCGCGTTCACCGGGCGTCCCCGGCGGAGCGGCGGACCGGCTGGTCCGCCTCCCGGCCCGCGTCCTCGCTCGGCAGCCCCACCGGCGCCCCGCCCCCGTCCGGGTTCCCGTTCCTGTTCGTGTCCGCGTTTCTGTCCGCGCCGGCGCTCGGGTCCCCTGTCCGCGCCCCGTGCGCGGCGAGGAACGCCGCCACCGCGGCCGGCCAGCCGAACCGCTCGGCCCGGGCCCGGGCGGCGGCCCGCCGGGCGTCCGGCGGGCGGGACAACAGCTCCCGGACCGCCTCGGCGAAACCCTCGCCGCTGTCGTCCGCCACCGCCCCGGCCGGCCCGACCAGCCCGGGGAGCGCCGACGAGCGGCTGACGGCCACCGGTGTGCCGCAGGCCAGGGCCTCCATCGCGGCCAGCCCGAAGGTCTCCACCGGCCCGGGGGCGAGCACCACATCGGCGCAGCCCAGCAACCGGGCCAGCGCGGCACGCCCCGCCACGTGCCCGAGGAAGCGCACGGGCAGTCCCAGTCGGGCGGCACGGGCGGCCAGCCCCGTCCGAGCGGTCCTGTCCCGGCCACCACCAGGACGGCCGGCAGGCCGCGCGAGCGCAGCGCGGAGAGGGCCTCGACGGCACGCTCGGGACGCTTCTCCGTCGAGAGCCGGGAGCAGAGCACCAGCAGCACCTGCGCCAGCTCCGCGTACCGCGCCCGCTCGTACGCCCGCTCGTCGGCCGCGAGGGGGCGCAGGGCGGTCAGGTCCACTCCGAGCGGTGCGCGTGCCAGGTTTCGGACGCCGAGGCGGTGGAACTCGGCGGCCGCCCAGTCCGTGGTGCAGACCACGGTGTCGTACGCCCGCGCGGTGCGGCCGTTGAGCCGGTCCGCGGCGGCGTCGGCAACCGGGCCGGGCAGGCCCCAGCTGCGGAGCAGCCCGGCGGCGCTCTCGTGCGACACCATCACCGAGCGGACGCCGTGCCGCCGTGCCCAGGCGCCCGTCCAGCGCAGCGTGGTGCGGTCCGAGACCTCCAGCCGGTCGGGCGCCAGCCGGGTCAGTTCGTGGGTCACCGCCCGCCGGTCGGTGAGCACCCGGTAGCCGCCGCTGCCGGGCAGCACCGGCCCGGGCAGGGTGACCACCAGGCCCTGCCCGGTCTCCTCCTCCGACCGCGTCGCGCCGGGCACGACCAGTACCGGCCGGTGCCCGGCGGCCCGGTACCCGGCGCCGAGGTGCCGCAGCGCCGTCCGCAGCCCGCCCGAGACCGGGGTGACGAAGTTGGCGATCCTGACGATCCGCAGTGCGTCCCCGGTCATGCCGACAGCCCCTCCGTCACCACCGCCGAAGCCACCGCGGGTGCAGCCACCGGCGCGGGCGGGTCCGCGGCGAGCGACGGCCCCTCCGCCGGTCCGCCCCCGTGCTCCGCCAGCACCTCCGCGTAGTGCCGCAGCAGCAGATCGCCGACCGCCTCCCAGGTGCGGGCCGTCACCTCCGCCCGTCCGGCGCGCCCGTAGGCGGCCCGCAGCGCGTTGTCCCCGGCCAGCGTCGCGACCGCCCGAGCGACGGCCTCGCCGTCCCGGGGTGGCACCAGCAGGCCGGTCCGCCGGTGCGCGACCAGGTCCAGCGGACCGCCGGCGGCCGGACCGACCACCGGGACGCCGCTGGCCATCGCCTCCTGGATGGTCTGACAGAAGGTCTCCAGCGGGCCGGTGTGCACGAACACGTCCAAGGTGGCGAAGCAGCGGGCGAGTTCGTCCCCGGTACGGCGGCCGAGGAAGACCGCGCCGGGCAGCGCGGCCTTCAGCCCGGGCGCCGACGGCCCGTCGCCGATCACCACGGCCCGCACCCCGGGCAGCGCCGAGGCGGCCGCCAGCAGGTCGACCCGCTTCTCCGGCGCGAGCCGCCCGACGTACCCGACCAGCACCTCCCCGCCGGGGGCCAGCGCCCGGTGCAGTGCCTCGTCACGGTGACGCGGGTGGAAGCGGACCGAGTCCACCCCGCGCGGCCACAGCTGGACCCTCGGCACCCCGTGCGCGGTGAGGTCCTGCGCGGCCGGGGTGGACGGCGCGAGAGTACGCGCGGCGGCGCGGTGGACGGCCCGGATCCGGTGCCAGGCGGCGGCCTCACCGAGACCGCGCCCGGCCCGGTAGGCGTGCGCGTACCCGGCGAGATCGGTCTGGTACACGGCGACGGCCGGGACACCGAGCCGGGCGGCGGCCTGCACACCGCGCGCGCCGAGCACGAACGGGCTGGCCAGGTGCACCAGATCGGGCCGGTGCCCGGCGATGGCGGCACCCAGCCGGCGGCTGGGCAGGGCGATCCTGACCTGCGGATAACCGGGCAGCGGGACGGACGGGATCCGGACCACCGGCAGCTCGGCCGCCCCGGGGCCGGCCCCGAAGGTGTGCGGCGGGCAGTCGGCGCCGTGCGCGGGAGCCGGGGTGATGACGAGCGGCTGGTGACCCCGGCGGACCAGATGCTCGGCCGTCCGCAGCACGCTGTGGGCGACTCCGTTGACCTCGGGCGGGAAGGATTCGGTGACGATGACGACGCGCATGCCAGTGTTCTGTCCGGGCCCGGCGTGCACGCGGCCAAAGGGATCTGTCGCGCAAACGAACGCGGGTCGGCGATTTGCACCACCGACCCGCCGTCCTGCCTGCGACAGGGCCGCTCGGAGCCTCAGGCCGGACCGGCCGCCGTCTCCTTGAGCTCCGCGTAGGGCGCGAGCTTCCTGATCGACTCGATGCTCCTGATGCAGTCGTCCCGGTTCTCGTACGGGTCGCCCGTCACCACGACGGACCCGTTGCTCGCCTTGAGCCGGAACCGGTGCATGCCGCTCTCATCGGTGTAAAGTTCGAACTTTCCTGCCATGGCAGTTGATACCTCTCGTGCGGGTAGCCCCCTCGAACGGCACCGTAGGTCCAAATCCCTTTCACCGCACGCCAGATGAGCCATCCGGGTCACCGAACACCGATCGGCCGCGCCGGACCCGAAGCCGCCGGAGGCCCCTCCCCGGGGCTGCGGCCGCAGCCCTGCCCACCCGAGCACCCCAGGGTGGAGAAAGGTGGCGACCGACACGGCGCCGGTCACCACCTTCGGCAGCCTCCGCGGCCCGGGCGGGAATCGGCTGCCCCCGATTCCCGCCGGTCTTCTTCGCACGGACGCTGCATATCGCCGCGAGCTCCGGGCTGGTGGGCGGATCCGTCGCCGCAGGCGTCGGCCGGGTTGCGGCCTGCTGGTTGGTCGTGCACTGGCGCTCGACCAGACCGACTTCGCTCCAGGGCCGGGCACAGCTTCGCTCGGCGTGGTCCTCGAAAGCCATGAAGTGCCCCAGATCGGATAGCGCGTGGTCGGCGTGGGCGTCGACGAACCGGCCGACGAGTTGCGGTGTCCACATCATGACCTTGGCCGGACGAAGAACTCCATGGCAGAGGTGGCTAGGAGCAACCCCCGCGAGCGCGGGGCCGACCCAAGGTCCACCAGCCGGGTACCACGAACGCGGGAGCAACCCCCGCGAGCGCGGGGCCGACAGGTCGTGCGAGGCGATGACCGCTGCCACCGCCGAGCAACCCCCGCGAGCGCGGGGCCGACACGGTGTCGCGAGGCAGATACCACAATGCGCGGGAGCAACCCCCGCGAGCGCGGGGCCGACGAGGAGCGACGGTGCCGGAGATCGCCTTTGTCGGAGCAACCCCCGCGAGCGCGGGGCCGACCTGGCGTCGGAGTCGGCCATACAGGCTCCAAGGGGAGCAACCCCCGCGAGCGCGGGGCCGACTTCGACATGCCGGGCGGTGTCGCCGACTACGCGGAGCAACCCCCGCGAGCGCGGGGCCGACGAGACCGCGGGCCGGGCCGCCGTGCTGCAGGCCGAGCAACCCCCGCGAGCGCGGGGCCGACCGGGAAGCCGAGCACGTGGCCCTCCAGACCGAGGAGCAACCCCCGCGAGCGCGGGGCCGACCCGGCGGGGAGTGCGGGGTCGGCGGGCTTGCTGGAGCAACCCCCGCGAGCGCGGGGCCGACCTCCCGGAGATGGTGTCCGCGCTGACGATGACGGAGCAACCCCCGCGAGCGCGGGGCCGACCGAAAGCGCGTGTCTTCGAGGTGTGTTGCACAGGAGCAACCCCCGCGAGCGCGGGGCCGACGGCCCACTCCGCAAAACGTCAGCCAGACCGACAGAGCAACCCCCGCGAGCGCGGGGCCGACCGTCCGCGGGAATCCCGAGGGTGCAGCGCAGGAGAGCAACCCCCGCGAGCGCGGGGCCGACGTAGTGGTTGCCCTCGACGACGGTGGTGTCATCGAGCAACCCCCGCGAGCGCGGGGCCGACCCCTCCTGGAGCAACAGGCGGTCCCACAGGGCGGAGCAACCCCCGCGAGCGCGGGGCCGACGATCTGTGCGACACCGTTCAACAGCGGCGTCAGGAGCAACCCCCGCGAGCGCGGGGCCGACCTCCACGGCTTCCCCGGCAGCGACAACCCGTGGGAGCAACCCCCGCGAGCGCGGGGCCGACCCGCCGACCTGCTCACCACCGCAGCCCAGCGCAGAGCAACCCCCGCGAGCGCGGGGCCGACCGGTGGTGACCGATCCGGTCCCCGCCGCGCCGGGAGCAACCCCCGCGAGCGCGGGGCCGACCCCAGCCCCCGGGCCGCCGGGGCTGGCCCGCTGGAGCAACCCCCGCGAGCGCGGGGCCGACCGGTGGTCATCGCTTCTCCTGAGGGTCTGGTGGGAGCAACCCCCGCGAGCGCGGGGCCGACTTGCTGGACGAGCTGGACGCGACGGATGACGCGGAGCAACCCCCGCTAGCGCGGGGCCGACACCGACTGCTCTGCGAGGACTGCGCGGACCCGAGAGCAACCCCCGCGAGCGCGGGGCCGACACGTGCTCGCACTGCGGACTGGTCTGGGAGGAGGAGCAACCCCCGCGAGCGCGGGGCCGACGGCAACCCCCGCTCGACCGCATCCACGATGTCGGAGCAACCCCCGCGAGCGCGGGGCCGACAGCCCCTCCAGCTTCAGGAGGTCTATCCCCGCGGAGCAACCCCCGCGAGCGCGGGGCCGACTTTTTGCCGGGGAGGTGCCGCCTCGACCCGCCGGAGCAACCCCCGCGAGCGCGGGGCCGACTCCCATGGGTCGGGGCGAGCGGGGGTTCCCTCGGAGCAACCCCCGCGAGCGCGGGGCCGACGCGGGAGGCACCGGTGGAGACCGGCTGAGTCAGGAGCAACCCCCGCGAGCGCGGGGCCGACCGGTACAGGGCGTCCAGCGCGGTCAGCGCGGTGGAGCAACCCCCGCGAGCGCGGGGCCGACGCCCTCAAGGACACCCCGGCCGACCCCGATGCGGAGCAACCCCCGCGAGCGCGGGGCCGACGCCGACTTGGCTGCCGACGGCTACCTGTCCCACGAGCAACCCCCGCGAGCGCGGGGCCGACGGCATGGACGCCCGGCACTCCACCGAAATCACGGAGCAACCCCCGCGAGCGCGGGGCCGACTCCGCGACCGAAGCCAACGTGGTCAACCACGCAAGAGCAACCCCCGCGAGCGCGGGGCCGACATCCTGGGCGTGATCGCCTCGGCCGCGGTGCTGGAGCAACCCCCGCGAGCGCGGGGCCGACTCAATGGCGGTCGGGTGGAGCTCGGACCGCCGGGAGCAACCCCCGCGAGCGCGGGGCCGACTCGGGGCGGGTTTGGTGCCGAGGACCGGGGTGGGAGCAACCCCCGCGAGCGCGGGGCCGACTCGGCCGCGCCCTGGAACGGCACGGGGCGCGGGGAGCAACCCCCGCGAGCGCGGGGCCGACACTTGCTGACCTGGGGCGTTGTGGACTACAGGGCCGCGATTGAGTTAGTTGGTTCGCGCTTCGGTCGCGCTGGAACAGGATGGCTCATTACCAGGTCTCCCCGCCCGCTTGGTGGGTTGTCAGTGCAGTGCCCTACGCTGCCGAAGCCTACGGGATGGGAGGCAGGGCATGACCGGTGATAGCCGCTGGCGTGGGATCCCGCCTGAAGTCGTGGGCTGGCTGGGGGCGTTGTGGGGCAAGTCCGCCGGGAGGGCGGGCGGGGAGGCCAACCTTCTGCTCTCCCACATGCTGGACACCGCGGCCGTGGCGGAGATCATCTGGGACAACTACCTTCCACCATTGACCCGTTGGCGCCTGGAAGCCCTGGCGGGTGGTCGGGACAAGGGGCGGCGGTTCTTCGTCTGGCTCTGTGGAATCCACGACTGCGGGAAAGCGACTCCCGCGTTCCAGCACGTCGACGCCGCCGGCGCTGCCACGGTACGGAAGGCGGGGCTGTCGTGGAACAAGTACGCGGTGGCCGGGAAGTCCTGGCGGCACGACAAGGCGGGCGGCCGCATCCTGCGGGGCCTGCTCGCGGAGGCGAAGTGGCCCCAGGAGCACGTCGACTGGGTCTGGCCGCTGGTGGCGGGCCACCACGGCTCGTTCCCTGGTCTGGGGCAGCTGACTCCGCCCAAGCGTAACGAGGAGTTGCAGGGGAAAGCCCCGGCGTGGCGGCGGGCGCAGTCGGCGCTGGTCGAGGTGTTCTCCCGGGAGCTGGGTTTCGCCGGTGAGCCGGTGCTCGGCGGGGTGCAACCGATCGATGTGCCGTCTCGCGCCGTGCAGTTGCAGCTGTCCGGGTTCGTGGTGATGGCGGACTGGATCGCCAGCGACGAGCGGCACTTCAAGGGCATCTCCGACCTGTCCCGCGTCACGATGGCCGGCGCGCGCAAGCGGGCGGCCGCTGCCTGGTCGAAGCTGGGGCTGCGCGGTGGCTGGGGTTCGCTGGCGGTGCCCGGACCCGAGACCTTCCAGGACCGCTTCGGCCACGGACCCAGGCAGTCACAGGAACTGGTACTGGACGTGGTGCGCCGCATGGAGGGCCCGGGCCTGGTGATCGTCGAGGCGCCGATGGGGGAGGGGAAGACGAAGGCCGCTCTGGCGGCGGCCGAGTTGATGGCGGCGCGCCACGGCGCGGACGGCGTCTTTCTGGGCATGCCGACCCAGGCGACCGCAGATCCCATGTTCACCCAGGTCCGGTTGTGGCTGAGGGAGATCGAAGAGGGGCTGGAGGACCAGGTTGCCCTGCTGCACGGCAAGAGGATGTTCAACAAGGAGTGGCGCCGGCTCCTCGACGACGCGGGGGAGTGGGGGCAGGACGCCGACGCCTGCTACTCCTCGGTGGGTGAGGACGAGTACGGCCTGCCCTCCTCGTTCGGCGAGACCGCACGGGGCCCGGAGCGCCGAGCCCCCGCCGAGTGGTTCCTCGGGCGCCGCCGCGGGCTGCTGAGCCCCTTTGCCGTCGGCACCATCGACCAGCTCCTGTACGCCGCGACCCGCACGAAGCATGTGATGCTGCGCATGGCCGGCCTGGTCGGCAAGGTGGTCATCCTCGACGAGGTGCACGCCGCCGACGTCTACATGTCTCAGTTCCTCCTGGAAGGCCTGTGGTGGCTCGGGCAGGCCGGTGTCCCCGTGCTGCTGCTCTCGGCCACGTTGCCGCCCGACCAGCGGCGCACTCTGGTCACCGCTTACCTGGCAGGCGCGCAGTCGGCCGAGGCCCCGGCGGCGGTCGAACTGCCTGAACCGGTGGGCTACCCGAGCGTCACGGCGGCCTGGCTGGACCAGGACGGGCCGAAGTTGCTGGTGGACAGTACGAAGTCCTGGCGCGAGGACCTGCCGGTGCGTATCGAGGTAATCGACGAGCCGGCCGCCGACTCGGGCTCCCCGGTCGAGCAGGCGGGCACGAGTGCGGCCGATGCCGCCGTGGTCGACCACCTGAAGGAGCGGCTTGCCGGGGGCGGGCGCGTTCTGGTCATCCGCAACACCGTCGCCCGCGCCCAGGCCACCTTCGAGGCCCTCCGGAAGGAGTTCGGCACCAAGGAGGTGCGGTTGTTGCACGGTCGACTGCACGCCGGGCACCGGGCGGACCGAACGCAGGGCGCCCTGCGCGTGCTCGGGCCGCCCGGCGCGGGGACGGAGCGTACGGGCAGGCTGATCCTCGTCGCCACCCAACTCGCTGAGCAGTCCTTCGACGTCGACGCGGACCTGCTGATCACCGATCTCGCACCGATCGACCTGCTCCTGCAACGCATCGGACGCCTCCACCGCCACGACGGGGTGAAGCGACCGGCCCTGCTGGCGCAGCCCACCGTCCTCATTACCGGCACCCGTCTCTCGGGGGACGGCCCACCGTGGATCCTGCCGGCCACCGAGAAGATCTACGGACGGTACCTCCTGCTGCGCACGGCAGCCGAGGTGACGAAGGCCGACGGAGGAGTGTGGAGCGTCCCCGGACAGGTGCCGGAGCTGGTGGCACGGGTCTACGGCACCGGCCCGGTCGTCCCCACCGAGTGGGCGGATGCCGAGGCACAGGCCCGGCAGGACTGGGAGGAACGCCAGGAAAAGCGTCGGGCGGAAGCTGCGAAGTACCTGCTCACCCGGGCCGGCGACACGGGGAGCCGACGCTGGCCGGGCTGCACTACGGGGGCCACGGCACCCTGGCCGAAGGGCAGTTCGAGGCCCTGGTGCGGGACGGCGACCGCAGCGCCGAGGTGGTCCTGGTCCGCCGGGACGACAAGGGTGTGTACGCGATGACCAGCCGGAAGCTGGGGCCCGGCGGCGAGGTGGCCGCCGAGGTGGTGGACGACGTCCTCGCGGGGACCGTGCGGCTGCCCGTCTCCCTGACGTCCCTGGCAGAGCAGGAGCTCGGACCGCTGCCGGGCTGGCGCGACCACCCATGGCTCCGTTACAGCCTGGCGCTCGAACTCGACGAGCGCGGCGAGGCCGTCCTGGGCGACTACCGCCTGCGCTACGACGATCTGCTCGGACTCGTGGTGAGCGGCGGACGCCGGTTCGGATGGGGGTGGGCCGGTACACGCCCGGCCCACCCCCAACCCCGCGAACGCGGGGCCGACTTGCGGCCCACAAGGGCTCGTAAACACGGCCACGGGCCATCCCTGCCGGTACAGGCCGCAGGGCTGAGGGGCAATTCAAGCATTCACCCCGCAGCGAGTGACGGTTGGTGCCACCATGAACTCACGCAGGCTTAAAACAGGGCCAGTTGGGAGCAAAGCGCGTGCCTGGGTACAACCTTGTCGACGAACCGTGGCTGACACCGCGTCCGCTGGGCGGCGGACCCCCCGTCCCGATGGGACTCGCCGAGACCCTGACGCGGGCGGACGAGTTCGAGGGCCTGGCCGTCGAGTTCGCCACGCAACTCCCGGCCCTTCTGCGCCAGATCCTGCTGCCCGTCGTCGCCGACGCCATTGGCGCACCGCGGAACCTGCCCGAGCAGGCCGCCCGATTCGCGCGCAGCGGCTTCACCGGGGACGAGAAGACAAAGATCCTGGCCTACCTCGACGAGCACCGCACGCGTTTCGACCTGTTCGATCCCGTCGCCCCGTTCGGACAGGTGGCCGGTCTGCGAACGGCCAAGGACGAGACGAAGGGCACCGCCACCCTGGTGGCTACCGCAGCCAGCGGCAACAACGTGCCGCTGTTCGCCAGCCGCACCGACGCGGACCCGCTCGACCTGACGCCCGCCCAGGCCGCCCTCTGGCTGCTGCACACCCACTGCTGGGACACCGCGGCCATCAAGACCGGAGTGGTGGGAGACCCACAGGTCAAGGCCGGAAAAACGACCGGGAACCCCACCGGCCCCCTCGGACAGCTCGGCGTCATCGTCCCCGCCGGTCCCACCCTGTACGACACCCTCATGCTGAACATCCCCATCACCCCGCCGACCGAACTCGGCCTACCGCAGTGGAAACAGGACCCGCGCGGCCCGGCGTGGACGCCGCGTGCCGCCGAAGGACTCCTTGACCTGTGGACGTGGCAGGCCCGGCGCATCCGGCTGATCCCGCACCAGGACGAGACCGGCGAACTGAAGGTCACCCGGGTGGTCATCAGCGCGGGCGACCGGCTCACCGCAGTGCCCGAACTGGAGCCGCACACCGCCTGGACGTTCACCCCGCCCGCCAAGAAGACGGCCTCGGCCCTGCCCGAACGCCGCCCGCGCCGCCACGTCCAGGGCAAGGCCGCGTGGCGTGGCCTCGAGGCACTGCTCGCACCGATCCGCCAGAGCAACGGCGGCGTCTTCGAGACCAGCGTCCTGCTCGACCAGATCAGCGCCCTGCAGGAAGCCGGCCAACTCCCCGCCGACTACCCACTGCAGGTCGAGACCTTCGGCATGGTCTACGGCAACCAGTCCTCCGTCGTGGAAGACGTCATCCACGATGCCATCCCCCTGCCCCTGCTCGCCCTGCACCAGGACGGCGAGGCCCACCAGCTCCTGCTGGACGTCGCCGAACAGGCGGAGCTGCTCTCCCGGGCGGTGAACAACCTCTCCGCCGACCTGCGCCGGGCCTCCGGCGCCGAACCGATCCCCTGGGACAAGGGCCAGCGGCCCGGCGAACTCCTCCTGCACAACCTCGACCCCGTGGTCCGCCGGCTGTTGGTCGGCGTCCGTCGGGCCGAACGCGACGACGAGCTCCTGGAAGGCGGCCGGCTGGCGTGGGAGCAACTGGCTGCCCGCCAGGCATGGGACCGGGCGAACGCCCTCCTGTTCGCCGTACCGGCGAACACGTTCGGTGGCCGGACCGCCGACCAGCCCGGCAAGGCGGGAAAGAAGCACACCTTCTCCCTCGGCACGGCAGCCGACAACTTCCGGCGTCAGGTTCGCGACATCCTTCCCCGCTACACCGACGCCGTGCGGGCAGCCGCCGCCGCCCGACCTGCCTACTCGCAGGACTTCACAGAACCATTCCCCGGAGCCGACCTTGACTACTGAAAAGGCCACCACAGAACGTCGCTACTGGGACCGGTACACGGCCCCCGACCACACCTGGCGGATCGACCCGCTCTCCGGACAACCACGACGCCCGCCCGGCGAGGAACTGGCGGCTCTGCGCTCCGGCCTCGGACGCCCGGTGATGGACAGCCCGAAGATGTGGCCGCACTACCGCAGCCAGGTCAACGACGTACTCGCGCTACGCGACGAGGTCTCCGACGAACAGAAGGCCGAACACGCGGCCCTCGCCCTCTTCGGTCTCCACCAGCAGAGCCAGGCCCAGCCGATGCACCGCCAAGGCGTCAAACTCGGCGGCGCGCTGCGCCACCTGCGCCAGAGCGGCAAGTACAGCGAGGACGCGCTCGACACCCGCGTGGCACAACTGGCCGCCGCGACCAGCGTCTCCGCCCTGCTGGTCCATCTGCGCGGCCTCATCACCCAACTGCGGACCATCGGCCAACCCCTGGACTACAACCACCTGATGGCCGACATCCAGGACTGGCACAGCACCGACCGACGGCCGCAGGTCCGCCTCAAGTGGGCCCTCGGCTACCAGGCGTGGAAGAGCAAGGCCCCAGCTCCGTCCACAAGTTGAACCACACCCCTGCGCACCACCCGCACCGGCACGACCCTGTCCCGTCACTCCCGAGGAGAAGCGCATGACCGACCGCCTGTACATCGACGTACACATCCTGCAGACCGTCCCGCCGGCCAACCTCAATCGGGACGACAACGGCAACCCCAAGGAGGCGTACTTCGGCGGCAAGCGCCGCTCCCGCGTCTCCTCACAGGCCTGGAAGCGAGCCACCCGGATGCACTTCGCCGAGAGCCGCGACGAGGAGGACCTCGGCACCCGGACCAAGCGGATCGCCGCCCAGCTCGCGAAGCGTCTCGCCCAGCGCACCCAGATCACGGCCGACGACGCCCAGCGCATCGTCGGCGCGCTCCTCAAGCCGATGGGCATCGCCGCCGGCAAGAAGGCCGGCGACACCGCGTACCTGCTCTTCTTCGGCCGCCGCCAGCTGGAGAACATCGTCGACCTCGTCGCCGGAACCGCCACCGACCTCGCCGCACTCGACGACAAGCAGCTCGACGAAGCGGTCAAGGACCTCCCGGTCCGCGAACAGTTGCAGACCGGGCACCCCGCCGACGTCGCCCTGTTCGGCCGCATGGTCGCCGACATCCCCGGCCTGAACGTCGACGCCGCCACCCAGGTCGCCCACGCCATCTCCACCCACGCCACCGAGCTCGAATTCGACTACTACACCGCCGTCGACGACGAGAACACCGCCGATGAGACCGGCGCCGGAATGATCGGCACCATCGGTTTCAACTCCGCCACCCTCTACCGCTATGCCACCGTCGGCCTGCACCAACTGGTCGACAACCTCGGCGAGGACAAGGCCGCCGTCGACGCCATCGACCTGTTCGTCGACTCGTTCGCCCGATCCATGCCCACCGGCTACGGGAACTCCTTCGCCCACCGGACCCGACCCAGCCTGGTCGCGGTCGTCGTCCGCACCGACCAGCCCGTGAACCTCGTCTCCGCCTACGAGAAGGCCGTCCCCACCGGCGAGGGCATCGTCGCCGCATCGGCGAGCCGCCTCGCCGAGGAATTCACCGTCGCCACCAGCCAGTGGGGCGACACCCCGAAGTACGTGGGAATCTGCCACACCCTGGGCGACGAGAGCGCCGAGGCGGCCCAGCTGAAGCAGGCGTTCGGCCCCAACCAGACCTTCGCCAAGCTCCGCGACGGTCTGCGCGCCGCCCTCACCGAGCGGGTGAAGGACAACTGATGCCCGCCGACCCCACAGCCGCCGAGGAACTGACCGGCCAGGCACAGGCCGTGCTCGTCCTGCGCCTGGCCGGCCCCCTCCAGTCCTGGGGAGACCGCAGCGCCTTCAACCGCCGCGACACCCCACCACAGCCCACCAAGTCCGGTGTCGTCGGGCTGCTCGCCGCAGCCGCCGGACGCCCCCGCGAGGCAGACATCACCGACCTCGTCGGCTTGCGCCTGGGCGTGCGCATCGACCAGCCCGGTACCCTCCTGCGCGACTACCACACCGTCAGCGACTACCGGGGCCGCCCGCTGCCCCAGACCGGCGTCAACGCCAAAGGCGTCCAGAAACTCACCTCGCCGGCCAAAGAGACCCACGTCACGCACCGCTACTACCTCCAGGACGCGGTGTTCCTCGCCGCGGTTCAAGGTCCGGCCGGCCTCGTCACGGCGCTCTGCGACGCGATCCGCCACCCGGCCTTCCCCCTCGCGCTCGGCCGGCGCTCCTGCGTCCCCACCCAACCGGTCGTCCTCGGCATGCCTCGCGCCGACACGTTGGAAGCCGTCCTCGCCAAGGAACCGTGGCAGGCCGGCGGATCGGCCATGGACGTCTATCGTCGACGTGCCGAGCGAGGCCTCGTACCGTTCCCCGTGGACCGCATCGACCTGGCAGCAACCCTTGACGATCCGGCCGGCGACGACGTCCTGCAGGACGTGCCGCTGTCCTTCGCCCCGCACCGGCGTGGCTTCACTGCCCGGCGTATCCGCCATACCTGGCTCAACGTCCCCACCGGCCTGACCCCCTCCGCGGCGGCCCGGGCCGCCCAACCGCCCGCCACCGACGGCGGCCACGACCCGTTCGCCCTGCTGGGCTGGTGACCCCGATGACCTATCTCTCCCGCGTCCGCATCAACCCCCTGCGCGCGGCCAGCCGCACCCTGCTCGCCAACCCGCGTGCCCTGCACGGCGCCGTCATGGCCGGCGTCCCCGACCAGGCCCCGGGCGACCGGATCCTCTGGCGCCTTGACGCCGACCATCCGCGCCGCCCCGTGCTCCTGGTCCTCACCCCGGCCAAACCGGACTGGACCCACATCGTCGAACAGGCCGGATGGCCGGACGCCGATGGCGAGCACTACGCGATCCGCGACTACAGCCCGCTGATCGCCCAACTCGCCACGGGCCGCGAGTTCGGCTTCCGGCTCACCGCGAGCCCTGTCCAGAACACCTCCACGCCGGACAAGTCCAGCCCCCACCGCACCAAGACCGCCGCCGAACTCCACCACCGCTCCTACCGCATCGCGCACCGCACCGCGGCCCAGCAACTCACCTGGTTCCTGGAACGCACCCCCCGCTGGGGCTTCACCGTCCCCGCCGCCCGCACCGACGTTCCGGCACCCGGTCTGGAACCCTCCACCACCGACGGCCCGCCCGCCCAGGAGGTGAGGATCACCGACCGCAGCCGCCGCACCTTCACCAAACCCGGCACCCGCACCCCCGTCACCCTCACCACCGCCACCTTCGAAGGACGCCTGCGCATCACAGACCCCGACCTCCTCCAGACCGCCCTCCTCGGCGGCATCGGCCCGTCCAAGGCCTACGGCTGCGGCCTGCTCACCCTCGCCCCACTGCCGAGCGGACAGCGCTGACCGATGGCCGACATCTGGTGGAAAGCCCACCCCCACGACCTGCACCGCCTCGCCGACCGCGTCTCCAGCGTCTACGTCGAACGCAGCCACATCGACCGGGACGAGAACGCCGTGGTGGTCGTCAACAAACGCGAGACAGTACGCGTCCCCGCCGCCATGGTTGCTGTCATGCTCCTCGGCCCCGGCACCCGTATCACCCACGGCGCCGTCAACCTCCTCGCCGACTCCGGCACCACCATCTGCTGGGTCGGCGAACAGGGCGTCCGCATGTACGCGGCCGGACTCGGCCCCAGCAGAGGAGCCGCCCTCCTCAACCGGCAGGCCTGGCTCGTCAGCCGCACCAAGGAACGCCTCGCCGTCGCACGCAACATGTACCGCATGCGGTTCCCCGGCGAAGACGTCAGCGCCGCCACCATGCAGCAACTGCGCGGCCGTGAAGGCGCCCGCATCCGCAAGCTGTACCAGGCCGAGTCCCGCCGCACCGGCGTCGAGTGGAACGGTCGCGTCTACAAGGCCGGCGACGCCCACGCCGCCGGCGACGACCTCAACCGTCTCCTCTCGGCAGCCAACGCGGCCCTGTACGGCATCTGCCACGCCGTCATCACCGGACTCGGAGCAAGCCCCGGCCTCGGCTTCGTCCACACCGGCCTGGCCACCTCCTTCGTCCTCGACATCGCCGACCTGTACAAGGCCGAATACACCATCCCGCTGGCCTTCGACCTCGCGAAACTCGGACATACCGAAGAGCGAGACGCCCGCCTCGGTCTTCGTGACCGCATTGCCGAAGACAGACTCCTGGGCCGGATCGTCCACGATGTGAAGGCACTTCTCAGCCCGGACGGCATCGACATGCCCGACGCCGAGGTCAACGAACTCTGGGACGAGCGGGTCGGGACGGTTCAGGGCGGCGTCAACTGGTCAGCCGCTGTGAGCCTGCCGGCCGACACGGTCGTTGATTCCGGCATGGGCGACGAGCACGTGGCCATCATCGGGCCTGAATTCGACCAGGACACATCAGAGGACAGCCGATGACCGTCATCATCCTCGTCGCAGCCCCTGAAGGCCTACGTGGGCACCTCACCCGATGGATGGTCGAGGTCAACGCGGGCGTCTTCGTCGGCAACCCCAGCCGTCGCATCCGCGACCGCCTCTGGGAACTCCTCGCCACCCGCATTGGCGACGGCCAGGCTCTCCACTTTACGATGGGCCGCAACAGTGCCATGAATGATCGGAGTTCAGGATGAGCGAGGAGCTCGGGGCGGTTGCCGTCACAGCTGGCGTGAACGCAATTGCTGCTCTGATGGCTCGACTTGACTGGGGGCAACTGGTCGGGCGGGCGCGGGAGATTCTGGTCCGTCACCGAGGTGGCGCACCGTCACCGCAGGAGCCGGAGGCCGGGCTTCCGAACTGGCAGGACCTGCTGACCGGTGCGGAGGGCGAGGACGAGAGCGATCGCGCTCGGCGGCTGCAGGCGATCCGAGCAGCGCTGGCACAGATGCGTACAGCGGACCTGAACGCACTCGTCGGCGAGCTGACCGCCCTGGGCCGCGAACCCGCACGGCACGAGACAAGTGTCACCGTCAACGGTGGAAAGGCCGCCGTCAACAGTGGCTCCGGCGACCAGAACGTCACCTTCAACTGATGGTGGATACGGGGCCGGACGGGCCGCCCACGTATCGAACGGAGGTCGAGGTCGGCGGCGGGCAGACCGCCATGCACAGCGGTTCGGGTGACCAGTACAACAGGTTCGGGGGGCATGGGCCGCAACTGATCGCACTGCTCGTGGTGCTGGTCGGGGCGGTGGCCGGGATCCTCCTGTCGCCCGCCGCCTCCGGCAGCCAGGTCGTTTCGTACGTCCTGCTGGTGGTCATCTGCGCGATCGTCGCCGGGTTCTGCCTCTGGTGGCTTCTCGGACGGACCAGGCGGAAGGCCGTCGGGTACCTCGGGCTCATCAGTGGTGTCATCGTGAGCGGAGTGCTCGCCGCTGCCTGGCAAAGGGCGTTGGCCGGCCACGGTGATGTGGCCGTGAACGTCACCAGCCAGGTGACCCCGCACGACGTTCAGTCGCTGGCCGACAACGGCAGGGCGACGATGGTGGTTGATGGGCCCAGCCCCCGCAGCTTCCTGCGGGTGCGCATCAGCCTGGACGATCACTACCCGGACGGGGTCTGTGCCGCGATGAACGGCACCAGGGCGGAAATCCGCCTCCTGGGCGACGGCGCGAAGTCGATCACGCTGAGCGGGGATCACCAGACCGGTGACATCGATCTGCATGGAGCACGACAGCACGTAGAGCTGGAAGCGGTGGTCAGGGCGGGGGAGGGCTGCGTGATGGATGGGCCTTCCCCCTGATGTGAGGACACCGGACACTGGATCTTGATGGTCCAGGAGAACGGAGTCCCTGTGGGGATGAAGCACTACCCGCCGCAGTTCAAGGCCGACGCGGTCGCGTTGTACCGCTCGCGGCCCGGCTCCACGGTCGTCTCGGTCGCCGCTGACCTGGGCGTCCATGCCGAGACGTTGCGGAGCTGGATCCGAGCCGCCGACCAGGACGGCCCGAAGGGTGCCGCATCGGCACACCCGGACACGTCGCTGGAGGCGGAGAACGAGGCCCTGCGCAAGGAGGTCGCCGAGTTGAAGCAGGAACGCGAGATCCTTCGCCGGGCGGCCAAGTATTTCGCGGGCGAGACGAACTGGTGAGTCGCTTCCAGTTCGTCGCCGACCACCGGAGCGTCTTCGGCGCCAAGCGGCTGTGTGCGGTCCTGGGCCTGTCCCGCTCCGGTTTCTACCGCTGGCTCGCCGCCTCGCCGGCCCGAGCGGCGAAGGCAGCGTCCGACGCCCGGCTCGCCGAGCGGATACGGGCCGTTCACACGGAGTCCGACGGCACCTACGGCGCCCCGCGCGTCACTGCCGAACTCCGTGACGCAGGGCTCGTGGTGAACCACAAGCGCGTCGAGCGTGTGATGCGCGCCGTCGGGATCGTCGGGCTACATCTGCGCAGGAGGCACCGCACCACGATCGTCGATCCCGCCGTCCCGAAGGTGGCCGACCGAATCGGACGCGACTTCACCGCGAAAGCCCCCAACTCCCGCTACGTGGGCGACATTACGTATCTGCCCGTCGCCGGTGCCAAACCGCTCTACCTGGCCACCGTCATCGACCTGTGCTCGCGCCGCCTGGCAGGCTGGGCAATCGCCGACCACATGCGCGCCGAACTCGTCATCGACGCCCTCGCCGCCGCCGAGCGGACCCGCGGCAGCCTGCGCGGCGCGATCTTTCACAGCGACCACGGGGCGCAATACACGTCGAAGGCGTTCGCGGATGCCTGCACCGCGGCCGGGGTGGCCCGATCCATGAGCGCGGTCGGCAGCTCCGCCGACAACGCCGCCGCCGAGGCGTTCAACGCCTCCTTCAAACGCGAGACCCTGCAAGGCGCGAAGCACTGGCCCACCGCCCGCCAGGCCCGACTCGACACCTTCCGCTGGGCCAGTCGCTACAACACCCGACGCCGACACTCCTACCTCCGCCAGCTCAGCCCCACCACCTACGAAGCCACCTTCACAACGAGATCAACTACACTCGCGCAAGCCGCATAAGACGTGTCCTCACATCGGGGGGAAGCCCCGATCTTCATCTTGAATCCGTCGTTCTTCATGACAACGAGTGGTGGTTGCCTTGATGAAGCAGAGGACTTGGCGGATCACGCTGGTGTGCCTGGGGCTGGTCGCAGGGGTCGCATCCGGATGCGGCCCGGATGCGGGGGGAACGATTCGAGTCGCCATGAAGAACGACCAGCCGGGTACAGGTTATTCACACGACTACAAGCGGTCAGGGTTCGATTGGCGGGTCGCCGAGGCCGTCGCCGGGGCGCTCGGCAAGCTGCCCCAGTATGAGGACGTGCCGTCCCAGGACCGCCAGGTGGTACTTGACGGAAAGCACGGCATCGATCTCGTGGTCGCCACGTACTCGATCAACAACGAGCGTCTGCAGGGTACCAATGGGTTGCCCGCCCACGACTTCGCGGGCCCCTACGCCGTCACGTACCAGGGCTTCCTCGTGCTCGCGAAGGGGCCGCAGGTTCGCACCCTGGACGACCTGGCGGGGAAGAAGGTCTGCACCTGGTCGGGTACCACCTCGACGCGGGTCGTCGACAAGAGGACCACGGGAATGGTGTCCTACCAGGCGCCCACCGCCTCCCAGTGCGTCGAGGATCTCAAGTCAGGGCAGGCGGCCGCCGTCTCCACCGACCAGATGATCCTGTACGGCTTCACCCAGCTCTATCCGGAGCTCACCGTCGTCCCGAATCTGCACATCGGGGAGGCGCAGTACTACGGCATCGGGATCCCCAAGGGAAATCGCTCGGAGTGTCAGAAGATCAAGGAGAAGCTGAAGAACTATGTGAAAACGGCTGCCTGGAGCCAGGACTTCAGCATCGAATTGTCCAGCATCGTCGCTGCCGATCCGAACTGGCAGAGCCACTACAAGCCCTCGGAAACCGACATCGACACGTTCTCGTGCCGTGACAGAGTCGGGTAGTGGGTGGTCGGCCGTCCACCCGCGCAGAGCGGGCACGAACGCTGACGGCTGCCCCGGCCTCCACCTGGCCGGGGCCTCCGGGGCTGCCGGGGCCCCGGCCGTGGGCGGGCCCTATCCGGCCGTCAGCGGGTAGTGGTCGGAGAGGTCCTGGTAGGTGTAGCTGGTGCCCCAACTGCTCACCGTCCACGGCGTGCTGTGGAAGCGGACCACCGTGTTGGTGTAGGTCGCCGGCCGGGCGTGGTCGGCGCGGTAGAGGACGTAGTCCAGGTCCTCCTTCGGTTCGCCGGGGTAGCGGTAGGCGGCGATCGAGTTGTCGACGGTGTCGAAGGAGTTGGCCCAGCCGGTCCGCGCGTCGGCCGGGGCGACGCCCGCGTTGGCGAGCAGCGCGGGGTACTCGGAGCCGTGCGAGTCGATGTTGAGGTCGCCCGCGATCAGCACCGGTTCGGCGGCCGGGATGTTCTTGCCGTCGACGAACGCCCGCATCGCCTTCAGCTGTGCCGCCCGGACCGCCGCCGGCTGCCCGGCGGAGCAGCCGCTGTCGGTGGACTGCAGGTGGGTGCCGATGACGTGGGTGCGCACGCCGTTGACGTTCAGCACCGCGTAGACGAAGCCCTTGTTCGACCACCAGTCGCTGCCGCAGGCGTCTTTGAAGACATACTGCTCCTTGCGCAGGATCGGCCACTTGCTGAGCAGGGTCACCCCGCCGTCCTCCGGGGTCGCGGCGCTGAAGCTGCCGTTGGTGGCGTCCCAGCCGCTGGTCGAGCGGCCGACCACGGGGGTGTGGTACGGGTACGCGGCGGAGGCCTGCGCGGTGAGCAGGTCGGACGCGGCGTTGTCGAAGGCCTCCTGGAGCACGACCACGTCGTGGCCCCGGAAGACGTCGGCGGCCGCGATCGCCTTCGCCCGGTAGTCCTGGCCCCAGTTGGGGTAGAGGTTCTTGCTCATCAGGAAGACGTTGTACGTCAGCACGTTGAGCGCCGGCACGGGCGCCGGCGCCGCTGCGGGCACGGGCACGGGTGCGGGCGCAGCGGCGGAGGCGGTGGCGGCGGCGGAGGGAGCGAGCAGCGCGGCGGCGGCCGCGCAGACGAGGGCGAGGCGCGGGGCCCGGCGGGGGGCGGCAGGAGTTGGCATGCGCGCAGTCAACGCGCGCTCGGCCACGCCCGGCAAGACGTCGGACGATAACCATATGAACTCATCGGTAATGTAAAGCTGTCTGGCCAACTCTCCCTCGATCGGGCCGACTTGCCTGGACGGCTTCCCGCCCCACCCTCTGCTTTCCGGCCCCCCGGCGGCGCGCTACGCCGGCACGGCGGCCCGTGCGCGCAGCTCCTTCAGCGTCGCGATGTCCATCGCGTGACCGGTGCCGTCCCCGCCGTGCTTGCGGTCCGGGGTCTCGACGACCAGGGGGACACCGACCGTCGCCGGGTGCTCGAACAGCTCCCGGAACGGCTCCGCGCCGATCAACCCGGCGCCGATGTTGGCATGCCGGTCCTTGCGGGCACCGACCACGTCCTCCGAGTCGTTGGCGTGGATCAGCCGCAGCCGCCCCGGCCCGGCGGCCGCGACCAGCGCGTCCAGCGCCTCCCGGGTGCCGCCGGGGGCGACGAGGTCGTGGCCGGCCGCGAAGGCGTGACAGGTGTCCAGGCAGACCCCGACCCTGGGGTGGCCGTCCAGCGCGTCCAGGTACTCGGCCAGGTCCTCCATCCGCGAGCAGAGCGAACTGCCCTGGCCGGCGGTCGGCTCCAGCAGCAGCCGGGGCGCGGACTCGCCGAGCGCGTCCAGCTCGTCCAGCAGCGGCCGGACGTCCGCGCGGACCTGCGCCATCGCCTCCGCCCGCCGCGAACCGCCGCCGGGCGCCGAGCCGACCGCCGAACCGGTGTGCAGGACCACACCCAGCGCGCCGATCGCGTGCCCGCGCAGCAGCGAGTGCCGCAGTGAGTCGGCCGAGCGCTCGCGGGTCGCCGCGTTGTCCGAGCCGAAGTTGATCAGGTACGGCGCGTGGACGTATGCCGGAACGCCCTGCTCGGCGCAGGCGGTGCGGAACTTCTCGTCCTGCACCGGGTTGCCCGGGGGAGTGGCCCAGCCGCGCGGGTTCGCCACGAACACCTGCACCGTCTCGGCGCCCACCCGCCGCGCGTACGCCAGACCCGTCCCCGCCAGCCCGCGCGCGGCCACCGGCACATGGGCCCCGATCGGGTTGCGGACGGTGCTGACGGGCGGTGCGGCTGCGGTGCTCATGGCCCCGAGCATGCCACGCGCGCCGGGCGCCCGCTCCACTCCATCGAGTGAGGCCAGGCTCGAACGCTAGACCGGATGGCGCCGGGCCGGTCACCATCTGTGACAGATCGGCAACCCGGCGGAGGCATCCACGACCAGCGCCGAGCCCATCGAGGCGGTCGACCTGGGCGCCGGTGTCTTCGGTGCGGACGTGCCGCCCCGGCCGCAGACCGACCTCTGCCCCCAGCGCCCGACCCCCCGTCACGGCATCCTCCGTCACGGCACTCCCCGTCATGGCTGTCCCCAGCGCTTCCGCCCGTCCGCCCGTCCGTCCGTCCGCCCGTCCGCCCGTCCGCCCGCGCGGCCGGAGGGCCGTCGCGCCTCCTCCCGCGGCCGCCTCCGTTACGCCCTGCCCCGCGCGCCGCGCCGTGCGCCACGCCGACGGGTACGGCGCATGGCCGACGCCCTGTCAGCCCCGTAGCCCAGCCCTGGTGGCGGGGCCACTCGCGGGCCCATAGCGTCGACTCGGCCGACACCTACCGGCAGTCGTCCCGCGCGCACACCGCGTCACCGTGTCGGCATCCCCGCGAGCGCGTAAGAAAGCAGGTCGTCACTCATGCCCACGCGACGGGTCCACCACCTCGCTGCGGCCACCGCCGCCACCACCACCGTTCTGACCACGGCCCTGGCCGCCGTGCCCCCGGCCCACGCGGTCGGCGCTCTGTACATCGTCCAGCCAGGAGAATCGATTCAGCAGGCCGTGGACGCGGCCCTCCCCGGCGACACCATCCAGCTGTTCCCCGGCACCTACCGGGGCAGCGTCCGGATCACCACCCCCGGGCTCACCCTGCGCGGCGCCGGCCCGGAGAGCGTGATCACCCCTGACACCGCCACTCCCGGCGCCGTCGCCCCCGCCACCGCCACTACCACCACGGCCAACGCCACCACCACGGCCAATGCCGCCGCCAACGCCTGTGCCACCGCCGGGCACGGCCTCTGCGTGGTCGGCACCGAGGGGCACCGCCTCGCCGACGTCCAGATCGCGAACCTCACCGTCACCGGCTTCCGCAAGAACGGCATCGACGCCACCGAGACCACCGGCATGACCGTGCGCTCGGTCCACGTCCACGACAACGGGCAGCAGGGCATCAGCCAGGAACGGTCCACCCGGGCCGTGATCTCCGGCAACGAGTCCACCCGCAACGGCCAGTCCGGGGTCTTCCTCGCCAACTCCGTGGACAGCGAGGGCGGTGCCATCGACACCGAGGGCACCGTGGTCAGCGGCAACGTGCTCGCCGACAACCGGATCGGTGTCACCGTCCGCCGCCTGCGCGACCTGAGCGTCGACCAGAACGACATCCACGGCAACTGCGGCGGTGTCTTCATCGTCGGCGACGAGGGCGTGCCCCGGGCCGGCGCGCTGACGGTCAGCCGCAACCAGGTCGTCGCCAACAACAAGTACTGCCCGCCCAACCCGCGCCTGGACTACATCCAGGGCACCGGCATCCTGCTCACCGGCGCCGAGGAAACCGCGGTGACGGACAACCAGGTCCGCGACAACGTGGGCGCCTCCCCGATGTCCGGCGGCATCGTCCTCTTCCCCAGCATGGTCGGCGTGCCCAACGCCCGTAACACCGTCACCGGCAACTTCGTGACCGGCAACGGCCCGGCCGACCTCGCCGATCGCGACACCGGCACCAGCAACTCCTTCGCCCGCAACCAGTGCCAGACCTCCGAGCCGGCCGGCCACTGCTGAACCGCGCCCGCCCGCTCCGTGGCACGCCGCCACACGACGTCCCGCCCCACGGACCCGCCAGGCCTCCAAACCCCCGGCCTCCGGCCCCCGCGCTCGCACACCCCCAGCCACCAGCAGAAAGACGGTCCATGACCATCGCACCCGTCACCACCCCGCAGGCCGCGATGCGCCTGCGGGAAATCGTCTTCGGCGCCGCCTGCGCCGCCGCCGTCCGCGCGGCCGCCCGGCTCGGTGTCGCCGACGCGCTCGGCGACACCCCCACCACCGTCACCGACCTCGCCGTCAGACTCGACACCGAACCCGAGCCGTTGCGCCGCCTGCTGCGCGCCCTGAGCTGCTACGGCATCTTCGTCGAGAGCGGCGACGACTGCTTCGAGCACACCGAGATGTCCCGCCTGCTGCGCGAGGACACCCCCAACAGCCTGCGCTACATCTCCCTCTGGTGCACCGAGCCGTGGACCTGGGAGGCCTGGCCGAGGCTGGACGAGGCCGTCCGCTCAGGCCGCAACGTCTTCCCCGAGCTGTTCGGCAAGGAGTTCTTCGACTACCTGCACAGCGATGGAGTCGACTCGGCGAAGGTCTTCGACAAGGCGATGACCACCTCCAGCCGGCAGTCCGCCGCGGACCTGGCCGACTACCTGGACCTCACCGGGATCGACTCCGTGGTCGACATCGGCGGCGGCCAGGGCCATGTGCTGGCCAGCCTGCTGGAGAGGTACCCGGCACTGCACGGCACCCTGCTCGACCTGCCCAAGGTCGTCAGCGGGGCCGATGCCCGACTCCGGGACGGCGGCGCCTTCTCCGCCCGGGCCCGGCTGGTGCCCGGCGACTGCCGGGTGGACATCCCGGTCCGCGCCGACCTCTACATCATCAAGAACATCCTGGAGTGGGACGACGAGAGCACCCGCCGCACCCTCGCCAACGTGGTCGCGGTGGCCCGGCCCGGTGCCCGCGTCGTGGTGGTCGAGAACCTGGTCGACGACAGCCCCTCGATGCGCTTCACCACCGCGATGGACCTGATGCTGCTGCTCAACGTCGGCGGCGCCAAGCACTCCAGGGCGAGCATGGTGCGGCTGATGGAGCAGGCCGGCCTCGACGTCGCGGACGTCCACCCGGTCAACCCGTACCTGCACGCCTTCGAGGCCACCGTGCGCGGCTGACCGGCTCCGGCACACGCGGGCGGGCGCCCGGCCCCGGGGGCCGGGGCCCCCCCCCCCCCGGGGCGGGGCCCCCCCCCCCCGCCCCCCCACCCGCCGGAAAACCCACCACGAGGCGAGCCCCGC